>JAISVZ010000086.1 GCA_031271295.1 Clostridiales bacterium
ACTTGCTAAAGGGCGCTTATCTTGCAAGGATGCTGTAGTTACGCTTCCCAAGAATATTTGGCAATGTATAAATTCACGTAACCCTTTTGCTTCCTGCAAAGAACACACCCGATTATTTATGCGCTTCTTTCGCTGCCTGCAAAAAACACGCTGCCGGGCTTCGGCGCGGGTTATATTGCACAGCATGATTGTGCCGCGCGGCGGGGAAACAATTTTCGCCGTCAAAAAAATAATCACTGCGATACACTAATGGCGAAAATTGGTTCACCAGAGCAGCGAGAAGAATATTTTTGAGCGCACCGCAAAAATAGCCCCTTTACTAACTTTGGTGCGCTCAAAAATGTTCTGAAGCGTCAGGCGGCACATTGCTGGGCGATATAATTTGCGCCGAAGCCCTCCTGCAACCCCCTGCAACAGCCACTCAAAGTGCGGGCAATACTTACGCCAAAGCCTCTGCAACCCTTGCCGGATAGCTGCGCGAAGAACGGGTAAAGATAACGGCTTGCTATTTAGAATGATGACAAAAAAATGTCATCATTCCGGAAAAAGAATAGCGCCACCTTTTTATTCAAAGGCGGCGCTTTGCGTTTACTTAACGCCTTACGTCATTTAAAACACCGCGCTAACGGACGCATTATTCATTAAACCCTTCCGCCAACGCCGCAAGAGCCGCCGCAAGCACGCTTCTTGCGCAGGCAAAATTTATTCGCTGAAAACCTTCCCCCTCTGTGCCGAACATTGTTCCGGAATCCAGCCATAAATTCGCTTTATGTGTAATCACATCGTCAAGCTCCTTTTGCGGCATATTAAGACCTTTAAAATTAAACCACGCCAAATAGGTTCCTTCCGGCTTGATAAGTTTTACCCGCGGCATGTTTTCGCGCAGAAAATTATTTATAAACGCGGCGTTACCCGACAAATAATTTAAAAGAGCATCAAGCCAAGGCGCGCCGTATTTGTACGCGGCAACGCACGCGGCAAGCCCTAATGTATTTAGCTGGCTGTAACCGGTTCTTAAAACCGCGCCTATAAATTTCTCTCTTAATTTCCTATCCGGAATAAAAATATTTGATACCTGAAGCCCCGCCAAATTGAAGGTTTTACTCGGCGCGGTGCACACAACGCTGTTTTGCTCAAAACCTTCGCAGGCCTGAGTGAAAACGGTATGCTTGTGAGGCGCGTATACGAAATCGCAGTGAATTTCGTCCGATACCACAATACAGTTGTGTTTTAAGCAAATATCGCCGATCTTTTTAATTTCGTCCCTCGTCCAAACCCTGCCCACCGGGTTGTGCGGGCTGCAAAATATAAAAAGCTTAACTTTTTCCGCTATAATTTTTTGCTCAAAATCCTCAAAATCTATGCGGTAAGCTCCGTTTTCATAAATCAGCGAATTACTTACAACCTTTCTTCCGTTGGCCATAATACTGCCGAAAAACGGATAATAAACCGGCCTTTGAATAAGAACCGCATCTCCTTTTTCGGTAAAGCTGTTTATTGCCGCCGATATCGCAAAAACAATACCCGGCGTTTTAACAAGCCACCCTTCGTTAAACTTATAGCCAAAGCGGCTGTCAAACCAATTAAAAACCGCTTCAAAATAATCGCCTTTGGTTTCCGTATAGCCAAAAATACCGTGCTCGCAGCATTTAACAAGCGCATCGGTAACTTCCCCAGGCGTGCGAAAATCCATATCCGCAACCCACAGCGGCAGTATTCCCTCCGGTTTGCCGCGCTGGGACGCAAAATCGTATTTTAAAGAATTTGTGTTGTACCGGTTAATTACCTCATCAAAATTGTACATTTCAGCCCTCCGCCATCTGCAAAAGCCGTGTATATAAATCCGGTTCTTTTACCCTATATTCGCTTACGCCGATTAAGGGCTTAACACTCCAAAGCCTGGCGCAAGTCCTCAATTAAATCCTCGGCATTTTCAATTCCTACGGAAAGGCGCAGCAGAGAGTCGTTAATTCCTCGTCCTTCCTTTTCCTTAGCCGGAACATCCGCGTGGGTTTGCAGTGTGGGGTATGTAATAAGTGTTTCAACTCCGCCCAAGCTCTCGGCGAACATTATAAGCTTTACCCTTTCCAAAACCCGCCGCGCGGTCTCGGCGGTATCAACCTCAAAAGATATCATCGCGCCGAACCCCGAAGCCTGCTTTATCGAAATTTCATATTCCGGGTGGGTTTTAAGCCCGGTATAATAAACCGCGCTTACATTATCCCGCGTTAAAAGCCAATTCGCAATTACCGCCGCGTTTGCCTGCGCCTTTTCCATTCTAAGCGCCAAGGTTTTTATTCCCCTTATTATTAAAAAACTGTCGAAAGGAGCAAGGCACGCGCCGGTTGTTTTAAAAATAAACCTTAGCTTTTCAGCAATATCAGGGCTTTTAACCGCCAAAAAACCCGCCAAGGTATCGTTGTGGCCTCCCAAATACTTTGTGCCGCTGTGAAGCACTATATCCGCGCCCAAATTCAGCGGTTTTTGAAAATACGGCGTTAAAAAAGTGTTGTCCGCAATAAGCAAAATATCCTTATCCCTTAAAATTTCCGCAACGGAGCTTATATCGGTAACGCGCATCATAGGGTTTGTGGGCGTTTCAATAAACACCGCCCTGGTGTTTTCATTTATAGCGTCTTTTATTTCGCCAATATTGCAGGTGTTTATGTACTGCACATTTATACCGTTCTTTTTTGAAATATTTTCGAAAAGGCGAATAGAGCCGCCGTATAAATCGTCCGTGGCTATAATGTGGCTTCCCGGAGAAAAAAGTTCCATAACCGCGGATACCGCCGCCATTCCGGTTGAAAAGGCAAGGGTATCCGCCGCGCCTTCAAGCATAGAAACAAGGTTTTCAAGCGCCTCCCTGGTTGGGTTTTGCAAACGCGAATAATCGTACCCGGTGCTTGAGTTAACTCCTAAATGGGAAAACGTTGCGGCTTGGTAAATTGGCACCGCCGCCGCGCCAGTCGTGTTGTTTTTATCCTTCGCGCCGTGTACGCACGCTGTTTCGGCTTTCATAAAAATTCCTCCAATCAAAATTAAACCCCGGAAATTCTTCGAACCGCGCAAAAGGCATCAAGCTTGCGTTATGCATATTTGCGCACAAGTTTCGTAAATTCCAGCTATTGTATCACAACAAAGCGTAAAATTACAATCCCTATTTAACAGATATGATAAATCGCAATCGCCGCGGCGTGTAGCTAAAAATTTTTGGTATTTTCGCCCGGAGGTTGCGTGTCGCCTTTGAATAATAAGCTGACATAATTTCATTTCCGCATATAGCAATTTGGATGTGTGCCGCGGAGAACTAAACGCTTATATTACCCATACTTTTGCGTGGAATTCGGCAAGGGTACAGGAAGCTTCGGCGCAGAAGTTACCCGCACTTGCATGGCTGTCCGGCAAGGGTATAGAGGGGCTTCGGCGCAAATTATATCGCACAGCAATGTGCCACCTAACGCTTCAGAACATTTTTGAGCGCTCCAAGTTTATAAAGAGTTCTATGTATTGCAGTGCGCTCAAAAATATTCTTCTCGCTGCTCTGGTGAACCAATTTTCGCCAATTAGTTATGCGCAGAGATTATGTATTGCGGCGGCGAAAATTGTTTCCCCGCCGCGTGGCACAATCATGCTGTGCGATATAATTCACGCCGAAGCCCGGCAGCGTGTTCTTTGCAGGCGGCAAAAGGAGTGCAGAAGCCATCGGGCGTTTTCTTTATAGGCGGCAAAAAGCGTGCGCGAAACTACATATCTACGCAAACCTTAGCGCTTTATGGCTTAGGAACGCGTTATTATTGCCCAGTATATTAGAGGTACAGTACAGTAACAGCTGTTACTGCTCCACTAATTAAATTTCTCCGCTTAATAAGTGCTATCGTTACCGAAATACTAATTTATTTACAGCGCTTGGTAATTTTAACCGTTAACACAATTACAATGGGCACAATTATGCCGCCATGATAGTAGTACGGCAAATAATAATTACGCCATGATAGTAGTACCACCGCCAAATAATTGTTCCGCAATAATAATTTACCGCCAAAATAATCGCTCCGCCATATGCACTATTCGCAAGCCTATAGGGACGCTATAACAGTGTTTCCCCGAATACCCGGCAACGTACAAATTTCCGCACACCTTTTATCGCCTGCAAAGAACATGCTGATGGCTTCGGCGTGAATTATATTGCACAGCATGATTGTGCCACGCGGCGGGGAAACAATTTTCGCCGTCGCAATACTAATCTCTGTGCATAACTAATTGGCGAAAATTGGTTCACCAGAGCAGCGAGAAGAATATTTTTGAGCGCACTGCAATACATAGAACCCTTTATAAACTTGGTGCGCTCAAAAATGTTCTGAAGCGTTAGGTGGCACATTGCTGTGCGATATAATTTGCGCCGAAGCCCCCCTATACCCCTTGCCGGACAGCCACGCGAGTGCGGGTAACTTCTGCGCCGAAGCCCCTGTAACCCCTGCTGAATTTGGCGCAAAAGCGCGGGTAGTTTTCAATGTTTATTTCTCCACAGCGTACATCCAAATTGCTATCTACGGAAAATGAAAATGACACCTTATTATTCAAAGGCGATACACAACCTCGGATCAAAAATATCAATAATTTTTATCTGCATCCCATCGCCGCAAATACGTTTGCTTAACATGCTCCGCTGTGATAGAATAACAAAACTTGAAATTTGAAATATTCAGTTGCCTGCAAATAACCTCTATAATATTCAAGGCAATAGTTTATGAAAGCGGGGAAATTAAGTTGGATTCGGATATGAGAAACAATCTTTTAGAGGGCAGCGTGCTTAAAAAACTAACGCTGTTCGCAATACCTTTTTTGGCGTCGAATGTGGTGCAGTCGCTTTACAATGTGGCCGATATGCTTATTGTGGGAAATTTCGGCGGAACGGTTACTAAAACCGGCGAAATAATTACTAAAACGGCGAGTATGTCCGGCGTTAACATTGGCGGGCAGGTAACGTTTATACTTACAAACGCAGTGGTTGGGCTTTGCGTTGGCGCAACCGTGCTTGTTGGGCAGTACATAGGCTCTAAAAACGAAGACGCCTTGCGCAAGGTAATTGCCACAATTATGACTCTTCTTCCGGCAATCGCGGTATTTTTAACCGCCGTGATGCTAATTTTCAGGCATCCTCTTTTGCAGCTTATAAAAACCCCGGCAGAATCCTACAGCGAAGCGGACAGCTACCTTACGGTAACAACTCTTGGGCTGTTTTTCATATTCGGCTATAACGCGCTTGCCGCAATTCTTCGCGGTATGGGGGATTCCAAACATCCGTTTTATTTCGTGCTGGCGGCGTGTATTACCAACGTTTTGCTGGATTTGCTTTTTTGCGCGGTATTTAAATGGGGCGCGTTCGGCGCGGCGCTTGCAACGGTAATATCCCAGGCAATGAGTATGGGGCTTTGTATTATTTATATGATTTTAAACAAATTCCAGTTCGACTTTAAGCTTTCATCCTTTAAAATTGATAAAGAGCAGCTTAAACTGATTTTGAAAATCGGCACGCCCACATGTGTTGCCAACAGCATTGTAAGCGGCTCGTTTCTGTTTTTAACAACAATCGTTAATAATATTGGTGTTTCGGCGTCTGCGGCGGTTGGCGCGGCGGCTAAGTTTAACAGCTTTGCGTTTATGCCGCTTATTGCAATATCGTCCTCGGTATCGGCAATGAGCGCGCAGTCTATCGGGGCGAACAATTTAAAACGCGCCGTTCAGGCTTGCCAAATAGGTTCGGCGTTTTGTTTCGCAATTATGGTTGTATTTTTCGCGTTTGTTCAAATTTTTCCGGAAAGCATAATTGCTATTTTCGTTAACAATGACGAGGTTATAGCCTACGGCACGCTGTATCTTAGAGCAATGAGCTACGACTTTTTGCTCGTACCGTTTACGTTTTGCATTAACGGCCTGCTTATTGGCGGCGGGCATACAATGCTATCCTTGGTAAGCAATATGGTTTCGTCTATAATTTTGCGCGCGCCTCTTTGTTACTTATTCGGTGTTTTAATGCAAATGGGGATAACCGGGGTTGGCATGGGCATTCCGATTGCATCGCTGGGAACGCTGATAATTATGGTTGGGTATATGTTAACCGGAAAGTGGAAGCACAACGCAGCGCAAAGCGGCGCTGCTTCGGGCGAGATTAGTATGTAAGGCGTGCGGTTGTATATAACGGATATGCTAATTGGTGGCGGTAAATAATAAAAGCGAAGAGCGGGCGCAAAATTGCGCCCGCTCTTCGCTTTTATGAAGCCGTTACCGCCAAAGAAGCGGGCTATTTTTTACTCCGCCGTTACCGCCAAGGCGGTAAGCGATTTTTGCTGATCCTTTGCAGGCAGTTTCAGCTTGCCCGAATCCGTAAGATTTTTTAAGCAGTGCATAATAAACCACCCGTCGCAATGAAACATGTGCTGCAAACCGTACATTTGAACCTTTTTCAAATGCGGCGGCGTGGAATCTATAACCGCTTTTATTAAAGGTTCTTTTAATTCTTCAAGCTCTTTGCGGTATTTCGTTATTACGGCGTTTCCGATATTTAGAAGGCGGTTTTTCGCCTCCCGTCCCTTTATCCACACAATTTGCAGCTTAATAATTTCGTCTGCGGGTAAGCCTTCGTGTTTAAGGTACCCTCGGCTAATTAAATGCGTGAGTTCATCTTTTGATAATTCAACTTCGCTGAAATAATTGGACAGCAGAGTATAATCCCTCATTATTGAATGCCCATAATCGTCTACGCGGCGGCTTGACCATTCGGTATCAATAAGCCAAAGCGTAAAATCATCGTTTCCGTTCCAACAAGGGCCGGACATGTTTTTTATGCTGCTCCAATACATCGGCGGCGGCACGGTATCCGGCGGGCTAACTGAGCAGACGCAAATATTTTGCGCTCCGTCGGGACGGATTGTTGCGGCCTCTTCAAAGGAAACCGTGCGCGAAATACCGTCCTCGTCGCTCAGGGCGGCAACATATGGGAATAACGCCCATAACGCAAAGTTCATGTCGCCGCGCGGGCAAATAATACCGTCTTCCCCCAACTTAACATTGCTGCTCAGTTCATTAAACAGTTCCGGCGCGATAAGCTTTGCCGCCCTTTGATAGGTTTCATCATGCAAACGGTTAATTTCGGCGGTTGGCTCATCTATTAAACAGTTAGAGATATATTTTTTCCCCGTGCGCGTTAAAAAGCAATTATCCGCAAGATAATCCGCCTCGCTTTCCACATAAACCGGCGACACGCCGAGAAAATCCGCAATTTCGTTAACCGTTAAAGCCTCTGTGCGAACGGCGTATAAAATGTTTTGAGATAAGGACGAACGCAAAAAGTTGCCGTTGTGTCCCTTAGTTCCCGTTGAACCGTTATTCCCGATAATGTCAAAACTTATCGGGTTAAATTTTAATTCGCTGTTAGTTCTCATTGTATCCATACTCCTTTTCAAATTGGTTTTTGCCTCACTAAGATGCCACTTAACCATAGAAAGCGAAATGCCAAGCTTATCCGCAATTTCCTTCTGCTTCATGTTTTCGTAGTAAAACATAATTATAACCTGCCGCTCCGTTTTCGAAAGATACGCTATTTGTTTCTGCAAGCGTTTTTCCGTTTCACGCCTTTCATAAGAGCTTTGCACATCAAAATCATCGGGAATATCGTCGGTTATTATGCCGTAGCCGCTTCTCGCTTTTTTGCGGTAATAGTTCGAGAGCATATTGTGCGCCGCCGTCCAGCAATACCGTTTCGCGTCTTGTAAATTATTAATACGCGGCAGGGTTCGCAAAAGACGCAAAATAATTTCCTGCGTTAAATCCTGCGCATCCTCCGGGGTAGCGCAGCCTTTACGCGCATAGGCAAAAATAGGTTTCAGCAGGCTAAGCGCAAAATCCTCGGCTTGTTTTGATGTCATGGCAAGTGGTTCTCCTTCCTGAAATTTTGTAAGCTTACACCTATACAGACACCGCAAAATTGAAAAGGATAGGGAATTTTGCAAGAATAATAACCTGTTTTTTGGCTTTGCGCAATGAAGGTTGCTACTGTTCACACTCCCGCCGAAGACGCTACTTCGATAATTTCTACAGCTTTGAATAATAAGCTGTCATTTTCATTTTCCGCAGCATACAATTTGGCGGTTCTTACCGGAGTAATTTACCCTCGCTTTTGTAGGCTGTCCGGCAGGGGTATAGGGGGGCTTCGGCGCAGATTATATCGCACAGCAATGTGCCACCTAACGCTTCAGAACATTTTTGAACGCTCCAAGTTTATAAAGGGTTCTATGTATTGCAGTGCGCTCAAAAATATTCTTCTCGCTGCTCTGGGGAACCAATTTTCGCCATTAGTGTATCGCAGAGATTATTTTTTTGACGGCGAAAATTGTTTCCCCGCCGCGTGGCACAATCATACTGTGCGATATAATTCACGCCGAAGCCCGCCAGCATGTTCTTTGCAGGCAGCAGGGCTTGTGCGCAAAGCCCAGCGTATTCTTTGCAGGAAGCAAGGGTGTGTGCAAAGCCCCATGAATACGCATATTGTAGATACCCCGCGTATTCACAAGTTGAAGCAGTGCAGAATTAGCGAACGCGTTATTATTTACCAACGTATTTGCGCCGCTATGCGTTTGCTACGTGCGGCAATATTTACGCCGCTATGCACACTTGCCTCGTAAGGCATATTCACGCCGCAGGAATAATTATACCGCCAAAATATACTAATGCAGATATCCGGAGAAATGCGAATTGCCGCTCTTGGAATTTCTTGATGCGCCGCCCACAATATTCGCGCGCATGGTCGGAACAATAAAATTTGCGGTAAATGTTTCTTTTCGCGCGTATAACCGCACTGCCATAATAACGCTGTACACAAATTTGCAAGGCTGCTGTAATTACGAATACCCAAATATTCGGCAGCGTACAAATTCCGCACACACCCAAATATTTGCCAACGTGCAATTTCCGCTCACCCAAATATTCGGCAACGTACAAATTCCGCACACACTCTGCCGCCTGCAAAGAACACGCTGGCGGGCTTCGGCGTGAATTATATCGCACAGCATGATTGTGCCACGCGGCGGGGAAACAATTTTCGCCGTCAAAAAGATAATCTCTGCGATACACTAATGGCGAAAATTGGTTCCCCAGAGCAGCGAGAAGAATATTTTTGAGCGCACTGCAATACATAGAACCCTTTATAAACTTGGAGCGCTCAAAAATGTTCTGAAGCGTTAGGTGGCACATTGCTGTGCGATATAATTTGCGCCGAAGCCCCCTGTACCCCTGCCGGATAGCCATGCGAGTGCGGGTAATTTCTGCGCCGAAGCCCCCTATACCCCTGCTGAATTTGGCGCAAAAGTGTGGGTAATAAAAACAAACAGTATTTTGCGGTGTTTAGTTCTCCGCGGCGTACGCCCAAATTGCTATATTTCGGAAATAAAATTATGCCGCCTTATTATTCAAAGGCGTAGTAATTTATAGAAGAAACTTCTTCGGCGAAGTGTGAACAGTAACTGACGGTTAAAGTATGGATTTCAATTTGCAAAACCGACGCAAACGAAGTAAAATACCACACAGGCCATTAATTCAGCTAAAACGCAATTATAACGAGGTGAATATCACAATGCACCGCAGAATCTTTTCCGCGCCGGGGCGCGTAGAAATAGGCGGCAACCATACCGACCACCAACACGGCAGAGTGCTTGCCGCAGCCATAAACCTGCACACAAAATGTTACGCAAAACCGAACGGCACAAATATTGTAAAAATAAATTCCGACGGCTTTGGTGAAAGCGCGGCAAACCTTGAAAGTTTAGCCGTAAACCCCGAAGAGTACGGAAAAACGTCCGCGCTTATTCGCGGCGTGGCGGCGTGGTTTAACTCTCACGGATACAAAACCGGAGGGTTCGACGCCGAGGTTTATTCGGATGTTCCCGGCGGCGCGGGCTTATCGAGTTCGGCCGCGTTCGAGGTTATGATAGGCAATGTTTTCAAATATCTTTTCGAATCCGATGTTTCCGCGCTTGATATCGCAATTGCCGGTCAGTACGCGGAAAACGTTTATTTCGGCAAACCCTGCGGTTTGATGGACCAAACCGCGTCAAGCTTCGGCGGTTTGTGTATGATAGATTTTTTAAACCCGGATTTGCCGCAGGTAACCGCGATAGAGGCGGATTTTACCGGGTATTCCATATGCGTTGTAAAAACCGGCACTTCTCACGAGGATTTAACCGCGGATTACGCCTTAATTCCGGACGAAATGAAAAGCGCCGCTAAGTTTTTCGGCGAAGAATACCTGCGCGATGTGGATGCGCAAACATTTTACGGCAGCATTGGGCAAATGAAAAGTATAAGCGACAGAGCGAAACTTCGGGCGTTTCATTTTTTCGGGGAGAACGAACGCGTTTTAAAGCAGGCGCAAGCGCTTAAAAACGGAGATATGCGCGAGTTTTTCAGCTTGGTTAAACAATCCGGGTTTTCGTCTTTTATGTATCTGCAAAACATATACAGCGCGTCAAACCCCAAGCGGCAGGAACTTGCGCTGGCGCTGGCGCTTTCGGATAAAATTCTAAACGGAACCGGCGCGTACAGGGTACACGGAGGCGGTTTCGGGGGAACAATTTTGGCGTTTGTGCCCGATAAGTTAAAAGATGAGTACGAAAAAACCATGAACGGCGTATTTGGCGCAAAATCGTGTATTTTTCTAAGCGTAAGAAAAGAAGGCGGAGTGGAGGTTGTTTTGTAATGGGTATAGAGAAGGCGAAAATTTTGGTTACCGGCGGCGCGGGATACATAGGCAGCCATACCGTATTGGAGCTAATAAGTAACGGATACGGCGTTGTTGTATGCGATAATTTTACAAACAGCAAACCGGACGCCGTTAGCCGCGTTAAAAAGCTGGCAAATCGCGATTTTCCGTTTTACAACACGGATGTTCGGGATGAAGGCGGTATACAAAAAATTTTTTCGGAGCAAAAAATAGGATGCGTTATACATTTCGCCGGGCTTAAAGCCGTTGGCGAATCCGTTAAAATTCCGCTTGACTATTACGCCAACAACCTTAATTCCACTCTTGTTTTGCTGAAAGTTATGGAAAAGTTCGGCGCGAATAACTTTATATTTTCGTCAAGCGCAACCGTTTATTCGGGCGTAAACGAAATGCCTTTAACTGAAAATTCGGTAACCGGCAATTGCACAAACCCCTACGGGTGGACAAAATACATGCTGGAACAAATTTTAAGGGACGCGGCGGCGGCAAACAAAAACCTGCGCGTGTGCCTGCTTCGCTACTTTAACCCGATAGGCGCGCACGAAAGCGGGCAAATTGGCGAGGACCCGAAGGATATACCCAACAATTTAATGCCGTTAGTTGCGCAAACCGCTGCGGGCAAACGCGGCGTTCTAAACATTTACGGCACGGATTACAACACTGCCGACGGCACGTGCATAAGAGATTATATTCACGTATCGGATTTGGCGGCCGGGCATGTTTTGGCGGTTAAATATTTGGAAAACCACGCGGGCGTAAGCGTATTTAATTTGGGAACCGGCAAGGGTACAAGCGTTTTGGAATTTATAAAGGCGTTTGAGGGCGCAACCGGCGTTAAAATTAAAACGAATACCGCCCCGCGCAGAGCGGGCGATTTGCCGGTAAGTTACGCGCACACCCAAAAAGCGAAGGATGAGCTTGGGTTTGCGGCAAAAAAAAGCATAGAAGATGCCTGCGCGGATACATGGAGATGGCAAAGCGGGCTGTAAAAACTTGTTGTCCGCCGGGTTGTACTGTGATATTATTGTTATTGAAGGATTTTACATGTGCGCTCACAATTTCAATGCGTGTTTAGAAATGGCTGAAATTGAAAAATGCGGACGGCAAGGAGGTAAGAATGGTACAAACATATCAAGGTTATTTTCGAGAGGACGGTCGTTTTGTTTCAGACAGTTTGCAGATAAAAATACCCGCGAAGCGTCGCACAGTCATTAGTGTTTTTGAAGATGAAATTGCGGAAGCCAAAACGCGATCTCAAAGACAATCAGAAGCACTTGACACATTTCTTAAAGAAATCAAGGCAGTTACTAACGAAACGATAACTGATGACGACTATGCTGATTTAGAAAATAACCGTGTTAATTTTAGAAGGGAACTAAATTTATGACTACCTACGCACTTGACAGTAATATTATCTCGTATATTATTAGAGAAAACGGTGACGTTATAACGCGGTATCATGAAGAAACAGGCTTAGGCAACGAGTTGATAATACCGCCCGTTGTTTATTACGAAGTTCAGCGTTGGTTATTGGCAAAAAGTTTATATTCAAAAAAGCGTGCATTTGATAATTTTTGCCAAAATGTCGAGGTAGGGAATTTCGATTTTGCGGTATGGAATAAAGCATCTGAAATTTATGCGGATTTATGTAAGCAAGGAAAGTTAGCCGATGATGCCGATATATTTATTGCCGCCTTTTGCTTAGTAAACGGTTACACGTTAGTTACTAACAATGTACGGCATTTTGAAAATATATCAGGACTAAATATAGTAAACTGGAAAAACTGAAAAAAAGCCCGCCGCAGAAAACTCAGTACGCGGCAGGCTTTTTTATTTCGTTTAAATTTTTATTTCGCGATTTTAAAAATCTCCACAACATCTTGCCACTTCAATTTTTTTACGCCGCCAAGCGGGCTTTCGTTTCCGTAAAATGCTCTTGTTGCCCTTTTGGCCATTTCCTCGAAATCTTTTTCATAAATTCCTATGTCCGTAAGGGTTTGCGCCAAGCCTATCCTTTTATAAAAGTCGCTTAGCTTGGTTATGGCGTCTAACACGAAAGCTTCAGGGTCCCTTAAACCGCCTTCAACACCCATAACGTTTTTCGCAAACTGCACGAACATATTTAAATTGTCCTTATAAACATACTTCATCCACGCCGGGGTTAAAACAGCAAGCCCCGCTCCGTGGGCAACATCGTTTTTCGCGGAAAGTTCGTGTTCCATTCCGTGGCACGCCCATTCCTGACCTCTTCCTACACCGAGCAGGTCGTTATGGGCAACTGTTCCGCCGAAACCAACCTGGCACCACGCGTCGTAATCCTGCGGGTTGTCGTAAACTTTTACGGCGTTTTTCATTATGGTTCTAAGTACGGATTCGCACATGCCGTCAATAAGGTCCGTATCCGGCGTATCTGTGAAATACCTTTCGAAAATATGGCTCATCATATCCGCAACGCCGTTTGCTATTTGGTTTTTCGGCAAGGTGAAGAAAAATTCCGGGTTAATAATGGAGAATACCGGGCGGGTTAAATTGTTGTTGCAGCCGCGTTTCATACCGTTTTCTTCGTTGGATATAACCGAGGAGTTGCTCGTTTCGCTGCCCGCCGCGGGTATTGTTAAAATTGTGGCAACAGGCATCGTTTTTGTAACCATTATGGATTTTTCGTAAATTTCCCAAACATCGCCTTCGTAGTAAATGCCCATAGACATTGCTTTTGCGGAATCTATCGTGCTTCCGCCGCCAACCGCCAAAATAAAATCAACGTTTTCCTTTTTAATAAGTTCTATTCCGCTTCTAACAAGAGGCACTCTGGGGTTTGGCTGCGCTCCGGCAAGCTCCACAAAATCCACTCCGTTTTCTTTAAGCGACGTAATAACCTCGTCGTACAAACCGCTTTTTTTAATTGAGCTGCCGCCGTAATGAAAAAGAACTTTTTTCGCCAACGGCTTTAACAGCTCGCCAACCCTTTTTTGCTCTCCTTTTCCGAAAATTACACGCGTGCGGTTGCTGAAATCAAAATTGTACATTTTAATTCTCCCCTTTAAAATCATAATTTTTGTAAATCTTGTTTATTATGCACAACTTGAGGCAATAAAGCAAGTACTTTAACAGACGTAAAATACGTTTTTAAATTGGAATCAGTATCACCCAATTGCCGTTATACTTAAAAGATCCTCCGGAGTACGCGCGATATACTTAGCTCCGCTGTTTAAAAGCTCCTCTTCGGTGCGAAACCCCCACAAAGCGCCCGCGGAAACACATCCGGAATTTGCGGCGGTTTGCATATCAACAGCCGTATCCCCAACAAACAGCGTTTGCGAAGGTTCCGCGCCCAAAATCCGCAAAGTGTCAAAGACGATATCCGGCGCGGGTTTTTGTGCCCTTGTGCTTTTGCTGCCAAGGCATGTGTCAAATAAGCTGTTTCCGAAAAAATTTTGGATTATAACCTTCGATATATCCTCCGGTTTGTTCGTAACCACCGCAAGCTTAATACCGGCTTCGCGCAGCTTTAAAAGAGTTTGCGTAATTCCGGAATACGGTTTGGTTTTGTCGAACGAATGCCGCTCATAATACGGTAAATATATTTCCAGCAGGCTCTCTATTTCGCTTTGCGTTCTTTTTCCTTCCGGAAGCACCCGCTCCATAAGCTTAAACACCCCGTCCCCCACGAAGTATTTATATTTTTCGGTTTCGTGAACGGGATAATTTAGTTTTTTCAGCGCGTAATTGGCGCTGTCGGCCAAATCGTCAAGCGAGTTTATAAGCGTGCCGTCCAAATCGAACAGAATTGCTTTATACATATTTTGAGCTCCTTTATTCGCTATCGCCTCTAACGCCCAGCGCTTCGTAACTCTTGAATAAATGCACAGTTTTAATAAACGGCACCTCTTTTTCAAAAACCTTATTGCTGTAGGACGCGATTATTAAAAGATTTACCTTAAAAAAACCGTATGCTTGTTTTAAGCTGATAACCGGTATTTTTTTGTTAAAATTAAGAGCGCGCGTAAATTCGTCTGTGCTTTTAGCCGCAAAAATAAGGCATTTTATTTTTTCAAAGCATTGCGGTTTTTTAGAATGCAAATAATTTAAGTACGAAAGAGCAAGGCCGAAATCAACCACTACAACCGCGGTTGTATATTCCGGGCTTAGAATATAATCCCTTGTTCTGTCAAACAGCATCGACAACAAAATGTCCTTAAATACCTCACTGACACATGTTTTAAGCTCAAGCGCGTAAAAATCCTCCCGCGTAAAACCGTAGGTTTCGTTTAGAGTTCTAATAAAATCCGCATTGCCGCGCCGCTTAAATAACATTCTTTTGGCAATAGCTTTATGAATATAGTCTTTATGCCTCAGATGCAGCAAAAATTGTTCGCACATCATTTCCTCTTTGCTCAGTTCCCCCTTTTTGATTAAATCCACCGAAAAAGCCTCGTAGAACAAATCCGGCGGCAAACCGTCGAAAAACTCGTCATAAAGCAGTTCCATTTCGTTTTGATGAAGTATATACGCCTTAGGGTCCTTAGAGCTGGAAATGTTTTCGCCGTGCCATCTGTAATACGTAAGCTTATCCTGAATAACATATATGGACTTAATTCTTATCAGTTGTAACCAGCAGTAAAAATCTACGGAGTAATTTAACAGTTTTGTCTCAGATATAAATTTTGAGTACAAATCCCTATAAACTAATACCGAAGGCAAGCATAAGCAATTGCCGCTCATAAAAAAAATATTTAACAATTGTGCCCGCGTGGTATTCGGAGCGTTAAAAACACCGTATAAATATGGGTTTTGTATTATTTCGCCCGTTTCATCCACTACATTGATATGAGTAAAAACCGCTCCAATATCCATGTCGCTTTCCAGTATTTCCACCTGTCTTGCCAATTTAGACGGCTCCCAAAAATCGTCCGAGCCTAAAACAGCGCAATACTTTCCGGATGCCATTGATATACAAAATTCCCCGTTTGCTACCGCGCCGATATTCTCATTAAAAAAATTGGTTTTTATTCGTTTGTCGTTAAATGAACGTATTATTTCCCGGCTTCCGTCCGTTGAGGCGTTATCTGAAATTATCAGTTCAATATTTTCATATGTTTGGGCTAAAACGCTGCTAATAGCCTTGCCTATGTATTTCGCGTGGTTATATGAGGTTAGTATCACGCTAATGAGCGGGATTTCAAGCATATGCTTAAACAATTCTAAATGGTTGGAGTGCAAAAATATAAAATTAGTATCAACCGTATTTTCCGTTACGCTGCTAATAGGGTATAATTTGCACATCGTACCTATGGTATAGCAAGAGTAACCAAGGTTTGAAAACAGCATTAGTATGTCGTTCGGGTGATAACCGAATTTTGCCGACCATTTTCGCAGCATCTCAGTAAAAACTACCGGCTTATCTGTTTCCAATGTTTTAAGGCCGCCTTTAAATACAAAAATCTCGGCGCCTTCCACATCGCACTTTATAAAACCTACTTTAATCCCGGCTTTTTCAACGTAACCATCCATTGTCGTTACCTTGCTCATGATTTTTTTGGATTCGTCAATACCTCTGATATTTTGAATTGAGGTTGCTCCGCTTTCTTCGCTGTTAAAATAAAAGCCTAAAACATCATCTCGTTCATAAAGGCCGAACGGATTCAACCGCATGTTGCCGCCGCTAAGCTCCGCGTTTTCCTTTAGCCTCTCAAATGTGGCGGGCATAGGTTCGAACGCGTGAATATCTGCCTTTGGAAGCCACGCGCTGTAACACAGGGAATAATAGCCTGCGTTTGCGCCAATATCTAATATTGATATATTTTGCCCAAGCAAAGACAGAATACGAAACATTATTTCAGTTTCTTTCTTCTCATAGCATCCCGTATTGCTGATAATATTCGCTACCTCGGTTGCGTTGGCGTAAAGACGCATTTTTACATGATTTCCGCCCGGAATTTCAAAAGATAATATATCGCTAATTGAATTCACCTCCAACTTATACCACTTACGTCATTCGGCAAAGTATTTTAAAACTCTCGAAAACCCTTCTTCAATATTTACATCAAACGCAAAGCCCAAACTTCTAAGCTTTTCGCTTGAAAAAACCGACGTTCCGGAATTTTTATCCTGTAAATACGTATCTGTTTCGGGGCGTTTGCGGTATGTAAACCCTACTCCGGCAAGCTTTGAAATAATTCCGCCAAGTTCATTTATAGAAACGGTCTGCTCTTCGTTGCACACATTGTACGCTTCGCCCGCTTTACCTTCAAGCGTCAGGCGCAAATATGCGGCCGCCGCATCCGTAATATAGCAAAACGAACGCTTGGATAAACCGTCGCTTTTAATAACAATATCCTGCTTGCTTACAGCATTTTTTACAAACGAAGCGAAAACGCGCGGGTCGTTTTCAATATCCGCAGTAGGGCCGTAAGTATGCGCAATACGCGCAATTACCGCCTGTACGCCCTTTTGTTTACAGTACGCCGCGCAAAGCGTTTCCCCCGCCCGCTTACTTTCGTCGTAGCAACTGTGCGGGTTTAAAGTATCTATTACGCCAAAGTCGTTTTCCGTACGTAATTTATTTTCGCCGTATTTGCCGTATACGCCGCATGTGCTGAAATACAAAAGCCTTGCATTATTGCGGTGCGCAAGTTCAAGCAGGTTATGGGTTCCAATTAAATTCGGAAGCATCACATCCACGGGCACAACGGTGTAATACTGCGGGGAAGCAAAGCCGGCGGCGTGTATTATATAATCGCAGTATGCGCAAGCAGGTTCGCACACGGATTGAGTTAACCGCGTTATATCGCTTGTATGCGCACCGAAGCGCTCTTTAAGTTTTTTGTCGCTGCGCGAAAGAGAAATAATGTTTATTTTATATCCATGAATTTTATTGAGGTAAAGCAAAAAATACACCATGTAAGAGGCAAGCATTCCGTATGCTCCCGAAATAAGAACCGTCTTTCCTCTTAAGGGAGAATAATCACCTTTCGCAAAAATTCTCTCCATATCTTCATATATAATTTTGCTTTGCAAAAAATCAACCATTCTGTTACTCCCCCCCCTTTTACAAAAACGCAAAGTTTCCGCTTTATACTAATTCCAATTTAAAAAGTTGAAGCCAAGCCACTAAAATCGCCGTGATTTTCGGCGTTTTTGGGGCACCGGTTTCAAACTTTTTAACAGAATTAGTATTATACTAATTACTGCATATCAATAATCATGTTCTCCCTTAGCTCTTCCCTGCTTAAAAACGGAGCAAGGTCTTCAAGCGGCGGGCTTGTTAGGGTTCCGTCCGGCTCTTTTTTTGTGGCGCTTTTAGGTTCGAAAACCTGTTCGGCGGTAACAAATACCTCGGCAATCACCGCGCCCGTTTTTTCAAGAACTTCGGATAGGAAAGCGTTTAAATCACCGTTTTTGGAGCATTTAAAATAAGGTATTCCATAAGCGAGGGCAATTTTGCCCATATCCGGAAAGCTTAAATCTGCGCTTGCGTAGCCAATACCCGTGAAGCGCCCTTCGAAAAGATTTTCTTGTGTTTGGCGTATGGAATGGTACCCGCCGTTGTTGATTACAAATATTTTTACGGGCATATTGTGGTGCTTTATAGTTTGCAATTCCTGCAAGTTCATTTGTATACTGCCATCGCCTGTTACACATATTACTTCCGTTTCGCAAGCGAGGTGTGCGCCAATTGCGGCCGGTAAGTCGTATCCCATGCTTGCCGCGCCGGAATTTATAATAAAACGGCTGTTTTCCTTAATTACATAAGCGTGGCTTCCAACCACGCAGGCGGAACCGTTTCCAACCACGGTTACCTTGCCCTCCGGCAGACGCAAGCTTAATTCTTTGATAAAAGCGTATACATTCAGCTCTTCACCGCTGTAATGCTTAGCTTCAACAACAGGGTATTTGTTTTTCCAAAAAGCGCATTTTAACCGCCATTCAGTTTTACTATCATTCGTCTTTTCGGTTACCGGCCGGTTTTTTGCGAGCTTTTCCAATAAATCCTTCGCGTCGCACCAAATGGCTTCATCTACATGAAGTGTAGGCTTTTTCATTTCGTCACGGTCGGCGTCGCACATAATAACCTTGGCCGCTCTTGCCCACGTTTTCCACGTATAGCCAACCTGACGAATGCTTAGCCTGTTGCCTACGGCAATTATAAGGTCGCTGTTTTGTACGGCAAAATTACCCGCCCTGTCGCCCATCATGCCTGCGCGTCCAACATAAAGCGGGTGTTTGTCGTAAATTAAATCAATGGCGTTCCATGTTGTAACAACAGGTATATTAAGCGCATCAACGGCATTTAAAAAAGCGGAACGCGCATTCGCAATGTTAACGCCGTTTCCGGCATACAAAACCGGCCGCTTTGCGCCGCGCAAACTCTCTAAAATCATTTCCGCGCTTTGCTTCGAAACAGCCGGGGGCGTATTAATTTCGGTTTTATCAAAGCCGTCTAAACTGCCGGTTTCAATGTACGCGCCCTGCACATTTAAAGGAATATCCAGCCAACACGGCCCCGGCCGCCCTGATTGCGCAATATAAAGCGCTTTTTCCAAGCAGTATTTTATCTTCTTGGGCTCAGTAATCATTTCGCAATACTTGGTCATACATTGCGCAGCTTTCGTTATGTCAAACTCCTGATCTCCCAAAGCCCGAATATCCAAGCCGGAGCTTCTCGCGGTTGTATCATAACGAACCTGCCCGGATATAATAAGCATTGGTATAGAATCAAGCCAGCCGCCCACAACTCCCGTTAAAGCGTTTGTTCCGCCGGGGCCGGTGGTTACGCAAACAAGCGCAATTTTATTGTTTATTCGCGCATAGCTCTCCGCCGCAATTGCGCACGCCTGTTCATGGTGGTTATACACAACGTTTAATCCGGGTGCTTTTCCTATGCTGTCATTTAAATGAATAGCGCCCCCGCCTGTTATGGAAAACACATGGCTTACACCGTTAGCGGATAAAAAATCCGCAATATAATCCGATACCTTAACTTTCATTTTTTATCATCCCTTCGGCTTATACTTTCGTAAACCCCTTAACAACCTTCCCTATATACCCTATCATCTCGTCCGTCATGCCGGGGTAAACGCCAATCCAGAAAGACCTTTCCATAGCGGCGTCGGTATTTTCCAATTTGCCGCTAACGCGGTAAATATTATCGCTTCCCCGTATATCGTCAAAGCACGGGTGTTTGGTGAAATTTCCGGCAAACAGGTTCCGGGTTTGAATTCCGTTTTGCTCTAAATGTTCAACAAACTTGCCTCTGGAAATTTTCGCGTTTTCTCTTAGCGTTAACAAAAAACCGAACCAGCTTGGGTTTGAATTCTCCTGCGCCTTTGGCAAAATAAAAATATCCTCAAACTCACTCATTATTTCCCTAAGCTTGTTCCAGTTATCCCGCCGCGCCTTTATAAATTCCGGCAGTTTTTTAAGCTGCGCTGCGCCAATCGCCGCCTGAATATCCGTTGCTTTAAGGTTGTACCCGAAATGGGAATATACATACTTATGGTCGTACCCTATGGGCAGTTCGCCGAATTTTTGGGAAAAGCGCTTCGCGCAGGTATTATCCTTTCCGGGCGGGCATGAGCAGTCCCTCCCCCAATCCCTGAACGATTCTACAATTTGCATAAGCAGAGCATTATTTGTATACACCGCGCCGCCCTCGCCCATTGTAATATGGTGCGGCGGGTAAAAGCTGGATGTGGCGATATCGCCGATTGTGCCTGTATAGCGCCAACTGCCGCCGTAAAAATACTCCGAGCCGAGCGCGTCGCAGTTATCCTCTATTAGCCAAAGCCCGTGACGTTCGCAAAAGCTTTTAACGTATTCAATGTTAAAGGGGTTGCCGAGAGTATGCGCCAAAATAACCGCGCGGGTTTTGGGCGACAAGGCGTTTTCCATAAGTTCGGTATTTATATTGTATGAGGGAATATCGATATCCACAAAAACGGGAATTGCTCCATATTGAATTATGGGGCTTATGGTGGTGGGAAAACCGGCGGCAACCGTAATTACCTCGTCTCCTTTTTTTACGCGCCTCTCGCCCAAAAGCGGGGAAGTTAGCGCCATAAACGCAAGCAGGTTTGCGGACGAGCCGGAATTTGTAAGTGAGCAGTATTTGGTATGTAAAAAATCGCGGAGGTTTCTCTCGAACGTATCGGCAAAATGCCCGGCGGTAAGCCAGAATTCCAGCGAAGCTTCAACGGCGGCGGCAAGCTCTTGCTCGTTAAAAACACGCCCGGCGTAAGGAATTCGGTTTCCTTCGCGGTACTCGCCGTAGGGCTTGTGTTCAAGTTCATAATAACGTTTGGTTAAAAGCAGAATTTGTTCCTTTATTTCAGAAGCGGTTTCCATAAAATCCTCATTTAATCATGAATTGTATTTTGCAATCTGATTCCGGCATATATTATACACATCGTTTTCCCTGTAGCCTTTGTACCAATCCAAGGTTAGTTCTATTGCTTCCTCTAAAGTTAAGCGCGTTTTATACCCCAACTTAACCCTTGCCTTTGCCGCGTCTAAAAAAAGCAACGCCGCTTCGTGCGGGGCGTTTTTATCGGAAATATCTTTTATGCTTCCCGCGCCGTAGTTTTTAACCACAAGCTGTGCCGCTTCGCAAACTGTTTTCATGGAATCAGCATTTGGGCCGAAGTTCCACGCTCCGCTGTATTCGCGCGGGTTTTCGCGCATTTTTTCCGCCAAAAGCAAGTAGCCGCTTAAAGGTTCCAGCACATGCTGCCACGGCCTTACCGAATTTGGGCAACGCAAACGTATTTCCCTGCCCGCCTCCAACGCGCGAATGCAATCCGGAATAAGGCGGCCGTCCGACCAATCCCCGCCGCCTATAACGTTGCCGGCGCGAACTGTGGAAACGGATTTTTTGTGGGTTTCGTATTTATCAACATTTAAAAAAGAATTGCGGTATGAAGCAACAAGCAGTTCCGCGCAGGCTTTGCTTGAAGAATACATGTCGTAGCCGCCCAACCGGTCGGTTTCGCGGTACCCCCAAATTTGTTCCTTATTTTCGTAGCATTTATCGGTTGTTACTATTATCAGTTCCCGCACGTAACTTGCCATTTTTACGTTTTCCAGCACGCTCAGCGTACCCATAACGTTAACGTCGTAGGTTTCCCACGGGTATTCGTAAGCATAACGAACCAACGGCTGTGCCGCCAAATGAAAAACAATTTCGGGTTTACGCTGCGCGAATGTGGACGCGAGCAGTTCCGTATCCCTTATATCGCCTATTACGTGGTATACCTTATCCCTCAAATTAGCAAGCGCAAAGTTATCCCGTTCTGTTTTATGTTCCAAGCTGTAACCGGTAACGTTTGCGCCCAATTCAAGCAGCATTACGGTAAGCCACGAACCTTTAAACCCGGTGTGCCCGGTTATCAGCACATTTTTACCCTTAAAAAAACTCATATGTTTTCACCACTTTATCCACGGAGCTTTATCGTTTTCTATTAATTCCTCAAGCAGTATGCGGTCTCTCATAGTGTCCATACACTGCCAAAAACCGTTATGCCTATAGGCGAACATACCGCCGTCCTCCGCTATTTTTTCAAACGCTTCGCGTTCTAAAACGGTTTCGTCGTTATACAGGTATTTAAAAATTGAAGGTTCGAAAACCATAAAACCCCCGCTTATCCAACCGCCGTCCTCTTTGCTTTTTTCCGCGAATGTGCTAATTTTGCCGCCATCTTCAATTTCTAAAACTCCAAACCTTCCCCCCGGCTGAACCGAGGTTATAGTCGCCGTTTTTTTGTGCTTTTTGTGAAACGAAATTAGTTCGTTAATATCAACATCGCTCACACCGTCGCCGTAGGTTGCCAAAAATGTTTCGTTATGTACAAAATTCTGTATGCGTTTAATGCGCCCGCCGGTCATGGTGTTAAGCCCGGTATCCACAATTGTAACGCGCCACGATTCCGCCACGTTGTTATGAACGGTAATTTCGTTTTTGCGCGAAAAATCGAAGGTAATATCGCTGCGGTGAAGGTAGTAGTTAGCGAAAAACTCCTTTATTATTTGCGCCTTGTAACCGGCGCAAATAATAAAATCGTTAATATTAAAACATGAATAATACTTCATTATGTGCCAAAGAATAGGCATTCCGCCAATTTCAATCATCGGTTTCGGTTTTAAATGACTCTGTTCCGAAATACGCGTACCAAAGCCGCCCGCTAAAATTACCGCCTTCACTGAAAACAGCACATCCCCTGCTTTTTATTTTGCGCCTTCATTATAATAGCACATTATTCCTGCCATATACAACCTTATACTAATTGGACGCCGCCAAAACTTCCGTCCACGCCTTGTCGTACTCTTCAATAAAACTTCCCAAATCGAAAAACATTTCGCAATTTGCCAAGGATTCTTCGCTTGGCCAATATGTTGGGTCGTTTTTCATATCTTCCGGAATTAGTTCCAAAGCTCCGCTGTTGGGCGTTGAAAACCCGATATATTCCGTGTTTTTAGCCGCTATGGCAGGGTCGCACAAAAAGTTTATAAATTTTTCGGCGTTTTCCTTATTTTTTGCGCCCTTGGGAATTACAATGCCGTCCATCCAAATGTTTGTGCCTTCCTTGGGCACGGCGTATGCCAAGCTTTCGTTTTCGCCGATAGAAAACATTGCGTCGCCGGAATACACAACCGCCATAGCGCCTTCGCCGCCTATCATTTTATCCTTCACAGGGTCGCCAAGGTATGCCTGAACAAGCGGTTTTTGCTTAATAAGTTCCATCTTCGCAAGCGTGAGCTCGTTTAAGTCAGTTGTGTTTAAACTGAAACCCAGCCTTTTAAGCGAGGTTGCCAAAGCGTCGCGCTGGCTGTCGTACATGAATATTTGCCCCGCATACTTCTCATCCCATAAAATATCCCACGAATCCACCGGTTCGGTTACCATTTCCGTATTGTAGAGTATTCCAACCGTACCCCACATGTAGGTTACAAAATATTCGTTGTCAGTGTCGAAGTGCATACCTTTAAACCTGTCCGCGATATACTTGTAATTGGGGATGTTATCGAAATTTATTTTTTCAAGCATACCCTCGTTTTTCATTTTTTCGAACATATAATCCGACGGAACCGCAATATCGTAGGACGCGCTGCCCGGCTTTAATTTCGTGTACATTGTTTCGTTGGAATCGAAAGTGTCGTAAATTACTTTAATGCCTGTTTGCGCTTCGAACTCGGTTAAAATTTCAGTATCGATATAGTCCCCCCAGTTGTAAACGTACAGTTCGTTTTTGCCGCCCGAACAAGAGGATACCGCAAAAGACAATATTAAAACCAAAACTGCGCTTAAAACCCTTTTAAATACCGCTAAATTCAATGAAACCATTCCCTTCAAATTTTATATTTTATTTCAGTGCTTCAATTTTTCAGAATCCATTCTGTTAACCAAATAAAGAAGTATCATAACCACCGCAAAAATTAACGTTGACAGGGCGTTTATTTTTGGGTTTACGCCCCGCCTTGCCATAGAATAAATAATTATGGACAAATTGCTGACGCCCGCGCCGGTTGTAAAAAAACTTATAATAAAATCGTCTATTGAAAGGGTAAAGGCCAAAATCATACCGCTTACAATAGCCGGTGTAATTTCGGGCAAAATAACCTTAAAAAACGCCGCCGCCGGGGTTGCCCCCAAATCCAGCGCGGCTTCGTACATATTTTTATCAAGCTGCTTAAGCTTTGGCAGAACCGATAAAATTACATACGGAATATTAAAGGTTATATGCGCCAAAAGTATTGTTGTAAAACCCAAACCGCCGCGCCCTATCATGTTGAAGGCAAAAATGAACAAAATCATCAGCGAAACGCCTGTAACAATATCCGGGTTTAAAACCGGAAGGTTGTTTATTCCTAAAATTACCCGTTTGGGCAGCTTTTTCATAGCGTTTATTCCTATTGCCGACGCGGTGCCTAAAAACGTTGCTATAACCGCGGATAAAACCGCCAGCACTATTGTGTTCCACAATGCCTGCATAATTTGCCTGTCGCGGAAAAGCTCCGCGTACCAGCCAAAGGTAAACCCGCCCCAGTTGCCTCTGGATTTGGAAACGTTAAAGGAATAAACCATAAGCACAAAAATAGGCGCGTATAAAAACAAAAGTATAAGAGCTAAATACAGGCGCTTAACAAACCTTCTCACAATACCGCGCCCCCCTCGTCCCGCTCCGCAACGGAAAATATGCCTATAGTAATAACTATTATTATCATTAGAATAACCGATAATGCCGAGCCGAAATGCCAGTTGTATACGTTTAGGAACTGATCCTCAATTAAGTTGCCTATAAGCACCACCTGTTTGCCGCCCAAAAGGTTGGAAATAATAAAAGCGGTTACCGCAGGCATAAAAACCATGGTTATACCCGAAATAACGCCGGGAACGCTTAACGGAAACACAACGCGCAAAAACACGTTTATTCCGTTTGCCCCCAAATCCTGCGCCGCCTCCACCAAGCTTAAATCCGTTTTTTTAAGAATTGTGTGTATAGGCAAAATCATAAACGGCAGGAAGTTATAAACCATACCCAAAATTACCGCGCCTTCATTATATAACAGGTTAAGCTTCGGCAAGCCCGCGGAGGCTAAAACCGAATTTATTATTCCGTTTTGCTCAAGTATTGTAAGCCACGCGTATGTTCGAAGCAAAAAGTTCATCCACATAGGTACTATTATTAAAAACAAAATTATATCGCGTGTTCCCGTTTTGCGCTGCGCCACAATGTACGCAACCGGATACCCTAAAACCAGGCATATAACGGTGCAAAAAAACGCCAGCCTGATTGAGCGCCACATAACGCCCAAATATATGGGTTCAAACGCGCGCGCAAAGTTTTCAAGCGTAAATACCATGCCGCCGCTTTCGGTTTTGGTAAACGCGTAATAAAACACGAGAATTACCGGAATTATAATAAAAATTGCCATCCATACAATGTATGGGTACGCGGGGGTTTTACTCCTCATTTAAAACCTCCCCCTCCGGCTTTGCATCCTTTTTCATTATGTGAATTTCGTCCGGGCCGATAAATAAACCAACATTTTCGCCGGGTTTGGACATTTTCGTTGAATGAATTTTCCAAACAAAACCCGCAGCCTGAACCAGCATTTCGTAATGTACGCCCTTAAAGGTTGTGTTTAATACGGTTCCTTTTAGCTGCCCTTCGCTTTCATTTGTAATTTTTATATCCTCCGGGCGTATTACAACATCCACGCCGCTCATTTGCCCAAAACCCGCGTCTACACATTTAAACTTTGCGCCGGCAAATTCCGCCAAATAATCCTCGCGCATTATTCCTTCAATTATATTGCTCTCGCCGATAAAATCCGCAATAAAGGCGTTTTTAGGTTCGTTGTAAATATCCTCCGGAGCGCCTATTTGCCCAATTACGCCGTTATTCATAACCGCTATTGTATCGGACATGGTAAGCGCCTCTTCCTGGTCGTGGGTAACGTAAACGAAGGTTATGCCAAGCTTTTGCTGCATATTTTTAAGTTCTATCTGCATTTCCTTGCGCAGCTTTAAATCCAGCGCGCCAAGCGGTTCGTCTAAGAGCAAAACCTCCGGTTCGTTAACAAGCGCGCGGGCAATGGCTATTCTTTGCTGCTGCCCGCCCGAAAGCGACGAGACGGGGCGCTTTTCAAACCCTTTAAGGTTTACAAGCTTTAGCATACCCTCCACTTTTTCTTTTATAACATTTTCGCGCATTTTTTTAATTCTAAGCCCAAAGGCGATATTATCCGCAACGTTTAAATGAGGGAAAAGCGCGTACCTTTGAAACACCGTGTTTACGCGGCGTTTATACGGCGGCAGGTTTAAAATACTTTCCCCGTCGAAGAGTAAATCCCCCTTTGTGGGGTATTCAAAGCCGGCAATTATGCGCAGTGTGGTGGTTTTACCGCAGCCGGACGGCCCTAATAGCGTTAGAAATTCGTTTTTATTAATATACAGGCTTATATTGTGAAGAACCGTTACATCATTAAACTTTTTGGTAACGTTTACAAGGTCAATCAGCCGTTTTGCCAAAGCTTTGCCCTCCTTCAAAACAAAAATTCCAAATCAAAAATTTGGCGGCGCGCAAACCCAGATAACCCCGGCATCTTGCGCCGCTGACGCGTTTTCAATAAAGTGCTCCGAATTCGCCTTATAATAAAAGCTTTCCCCTTTTTTTGCCTTGTAACGCACATCCCCTATATTTAAAACAATTTTACCCGAAAGCACATAGCCGAAAACCTCGCACTCGTTGGGGTACTGCAAAGATGAGCGCCCGTTTGGCTTAAGCGTTAAAAATATAGGCTCCATTTTATTTTTCTGCGCGTTGGGGATTATCCACGTTACCTGAGATTTTAAATCGTCGTTTGCGCTTACAAAAAAATCCTCACCGCCGAAAACTATTTTTTCCGCCTGCGTTTCGTTGAAAAAATCCTTGAGGTTGGTGCCGAGAGATTCGAGAATATCCACAAGCGTTGCGATAGAAGGCGATGTTAAATCGCGTTCAAGCTGAGAAATAAACCCTTTGGACAATTCGCACCTGTG
The DNA here is from genome assembly GCA_031271295.1 of Clostridiales bacterium. Lineage (GTDB taxonomy): Bacteria > Bacillota > Clostridia > Lachnospirales > WQUN01 > JAISVZ01. Next base: position 27,315 of record JAISVZ010000086.1, read on the forward strand.
GGCAAGTTCCTCCTGCGTTAAATTCATTTGAATTCTTAACCGTTTTATTTTTTCTCCGATTTCCATGTTTTTAGCTCACTTTGCCGATGTTATGCACCGTTTAAATTTTTTTGAAACATTTTGCGTTTCGGGTTACTAAACTTTTTGTTTAATAGAACTAAACCGAAAACAAACACATTTAATCATAAATTTATTTTTGTGTCAACAGTTATTTTGAAGATGTGCGCGCGCTGGAGATAAACAGGAGAAAAGGTATAAACGTTTGAAGCCGCTCGCTCTATTATGGTTTTGTTAGCAAAATAAAACCGGAAAGGAGTGATTAAAGTATGAACGAAAAAACCGTAAAGGCCGGAGCGGCCGGAATAAGCGCCTTACTGGCGTATTTGGGCCAAATTTTTACACCGCTGTTTTTTATTATGATAGCGTTTGAAGTTTTAGACTATATAACGGGTATTACAGCGGCAGTTAAAAAGGAAGGCGGGTTATCAAGCACAGAGGCGCTGTGGGGTTTTGTTAAAAAGGCGTGTTACTTCATAGCGGTGGGCGTGGCTTTTTTATTCGACTACGCCATTGTGGAAACTGCGGCAAGCATAGGAATTGAATATAACATGCAGCCGGTGTTCGGAACGCTCTCTATTTGTTACTTGCTATCTACCGAGGGCATATCCATTGTTGAAAACTTGGAAACATTAGGAGTTAGAGTGCCGTTTCTCACCTCTTCGCTGAAAGCGTACCGGGATAAGGCAAATTCGGCGCAAAAGAAAGCGAGTTCATGAATAGGCCAAAAAAACGCTCCAAGCTAAAACAAGCTTGAAGCGTTTTTTTTATTTTTGTGGCTTTAAACATCCGTGTGTGATATTCTATCGCAAGAAATAAAGAAACAACAGCGCAAAACGAGAGGAAAACCCATGAAAAACACAAACAGTATAAACGCAAAGCTCCACAGCGAAACTGCGGCAAAAGAAAGCGCCGCTTACATGAGCGCCAAAACAATTGCCGCGGAAACCTTAGGCTGCAAGGTTAACGCCTGCGACACTCAGGCAATGCTTGAATTATTTATAAAGGAAGGCTACCGAGCCGTGGATTTTTCACAGCCGGCGGATGTATATTTAATTAACACATGCTCCGTTACGAATATCGGAGATAAAAAATCCCGCCAAATGATACGGCGGGCTAAGAAGCAAAACCCCGCCGCAATTGTTGTGGCGGCAGGCTGTTATGCGCAAACTAACCCCGCCGAAGCTTCCGCAACCGGCGCGGACATTTTAATAGGCAATACCGAACGCGCAAACGCGGTATATTACGTTAAAGAATTTGAACGCGAAAAAACGGCGCGAAAAACCGTTTCGCAAATTACGGACGAACGTATTTTTGAGGAACTGCAAATTGAAAATTTGAACGGGCATACAAGGGGCTACGTTAAAATTCAGGACGGCTGCGATAATTTTTGTTCTTACTGCATTGTGCCGTACGCAAGGGGACGGGCGCGAAGCAGGAAAATTCAGGACTGCGTTTCGCAGTGCAAACGGCTTGCGGAAAACGGCTTTACAGAAATTGTATTATCCGGTATTAATATTGCCTCTTACGGCAAGGATTTAGAAAACGAAACCCTAACCGGTTTAATTGCGGCCATTCACGATATACCGGGAATTAAACGCATAAGGTTTAGCTCCGCAGACCCAAGGCTTATGACAAACAGTTTTATCGGGTTTTTAAAAACTCTTCCGAAAATATGCGATTTTTTTCACTTATCCCTGCAAAGCGGGTGCGATAAAACGCTGCTTCGCATGAACCGTAAGTACGATACCGCCCTTTACGCGAGTACCGCCGAATCCATAAGGAGTTTTTACCCGGACGCGGCAATTACAACGGATATAATAGTTGGCTTTCCCGGCGAAACCGAAAAGGATTTTCGCGACAGTTACGATTTTTGCGGCAAAATGCGTTTTGCTAAAATTCATGTGTTCCCGTTTTCCGCAAAAAAGGGTACCGCCGCATGTTCAATGGAAGGGCAAGTACCGTATGCCGAAAAGAAAAAACGCGAAGAGGCGATGCTTATTTTGGCGCAAAACCTACGCGGCGGATTTTTGGATGAAAACGCGGGAAAAATAAAAAGTGTCCTCTTTGAAAAGGAGGAAAACGGATTTTTAAGCGGATATACCGAAAACTATATATCGGTTAAAACGGAGAATTGCGCGGCCAAGGTAAATACCGTTAAAAATGTACTCCTTAAAAGACATATGATAAGCTAATACTAATTCCAATTTAAAAAGATGAAGCCAAGCCTCCAAAATCGCCGTGATCTTCGGCGTTTTTGGAGCGCCGGTTTCAAACTTTTTAAACAGAATTAGTATGAGATAAGTAAGCGCAGGGAGTTTGATATATGCCATGCCTGAAAAATTATTTTTTTGTTTTGTTTTGCTTTGCTTTTTTATTTCTTTAAAAAAACGCGCATGGGAAGATAAACGCGACGCTTTTCTTTTGCGTTTGGCAATGGCGGCCACGGTAATGGCGGATTTTATGATGATTGTTGCAGGAAACAACAAAGCCGGTTTGGTTTTTTTCTGCATAGCCCAGCTTGTATATGCCGTGCGCTTTAAGGGAATAAAAAAAGCCGCTAAAACCTTTGTTTTGGCGGCGCTTGTTTTTGGCGTTTCCGCTTTGGCGGCGTTTCGCTTTATGCCATATTTTTACGCGGAGGCACATATGGCTTTATTTTACGCGGTGTGCATTTTATCTGCGGTATCCGGCAGTTTCGCAGCGTATAAAAAGCGCCCGTCTCGGAAAAAAGCAATTGCTTTTTCGGGAATGGCGCTCTTTTTATTGTGCGATATTAACGTTGCGCTGTTTAATTTGTTTCATGGCATCGTTTTCAGAGTTATGATTTGGGTTTTTTATTTGCCGTCGCAAATTTTGCTTTCACTGAGCGCGCAAACGCGCAATGAGTAAGCGCGGAGCGGTAATTAAGCCAAACCAAGAAAAGCCAAAGGGTTTAACCCGCCGACCCAAGTATAATAACGATATCGTATTTTTCGTCTATTCCGGGGTCCGCTAAAACGACGGATTCTTCAAACACCTTTGCCAGTTCCGTATAATCGCCGTCGGTTTTAACCATAATCCTTGTTTTTGCCGATTTGTCGCCGTAGTAGTTGCCCACATTTATTACGTTAAAGCCGTAGCCGCGAAGTTTCTCGCTGACATCCGCCGCGTAGCCTTCAATATCCGCTCCGTTAAGAACCTGTATTCTCATTTTTTTGATATCGGTAGGTTCGGGCGGAGTTTGCGGTTCCTCGTCCGTACCCTCTTCCGCCGGCGCGGGCGTTTCTTTGAAAAATATTTCGTCCACCAATTTCTTTGTTTCCTCTTCGTCCATAATAAAGTAAGACGCCTCGTTTATTGTGGAATCCGTACCCGGCAGCGTGTAGGTTGAAAAACTGCCCTCGGTTAAATCCCCTATATATTTAACGTATTTCGGCACATCCGCAATGGTGAAGTTCGTTTGCACATAACTTATTATGGTTGAGGCGAAGCTCGGAGCGTTTTGAATTATAGTTTCCTTGTTCAGCACCTGTTCAAAAAAGAGCTTCATAAAGGCTTGCTGCATTTCAATTCGCTGCAAATCGCCGCGCGGGTATGTGTTGCGGTAACGCACAACGCCCTCCGCCATTTCGCCGTTTAAAAGCTGCATTCCCTCCGGTACGGAAATAACGAGGTTTTGCCCCGGTGTTGGGTCCTCGTAGTAAAAACCGCCCGCGGGTACTTCCATCCAAATTCCGCCCACCGCGTCCACAATATTGCGGAACGCGTCGAGGCTGACTTCCGCGTTGTAATCAATAGGCACGCCAAGCAGTTCTTCAATTTGGTTTTCCAAAAACAGCATTCCGCTTTCCTTGCCCGCGTACGAATGCACGGCGTTCATTTTCATTACTCCGCTTGGCGGCACGTATTTGCCCGCCTCCTGCAATTTCGCAACATTTTCCTCCGACATTTTTGTGTAAGTATCCCTTGGTATGGAAACAAGCGAAACCGTTTTTGCGTTCGAATCGAAACAGCCTACCAAAATAACGTCCGTAAGCATGTTAAACGCGTCGGTTCCCGCTATAAGAAAGTTCGTTTTTACGGGAGTATCCGCCGAAGGGTTTGTTATTACCGTTCCGGATTCCGTAACCTGCGTGCCGGACGGGTTAGAATCCGTAACGGGCAGGGACGGTTCGGGAGTTATAACATTTCCCTTTGAAAGCCATGAATACGCAAAAAGCCCGACAATTAAAAAAACGGAGAAACAGCCGATAATTATAAGTACCAAGCGGATATATACGGAGAATAAGTTTTTACTGTTGCCCTCCGGGGTATCTTGTTTTTTTTGTTTCAACAACGCCAACTCCTTATTTTTGTGCTTTAGAAATCAATAATACTCCAAAAGCTGTTATGAATCAAGAGTTCACGCAAAGATATATCCGAAACTTAAAAATATTAATTGACAATATGAAAATTTATTGTTAGAATCTCCTTGCTTGCAAAGAGCTTACGTATAACTTGTGAGGTTTAAAAAAGCTCTAAGTTTAGGGGTATGATGTAATGGTAACATGCCGGTCTCCAAAACCGTTCTTGAGGGTTCAAGTCCTTCTACCCCTGTCGCAAAAGAAAATAAGTGCCAAAACCGGAACACTTCGGATTTATGGCACTTTTCTAATTTTAAGAGGTGGTTTAAATTGCCAAAAACATCACGGCGAATAAGAAATATTGTTATTTCGGCTGTTTTTTTAAGTATTGCGCTATCTTTAAAGCTCTTCTTCTCGTTAGACTCAATCCCGCTTTTTGGGGAAAACGGAATGCGTATCGGCGTTTCAAGTACGTTTTCCGCAATGCCCGCAATTTTATTCGGCCCTCTTTACGGAGCGGTAACCTCGGCACTGCTTGATATTCTTGGTTTTATAATAAAACCTACGGGCAGCTTTTTGCCCTACCTTACCGCCTCCGCCGCGCTTGGCGGGTTTTTGCGCGGCTTTTTGTGGAACATTTTAAAAAACAAAAACGAAAAAAATATCCGTTTAACTCTTTTCATAATTGCGCTAACGGCGCTTTTCCTGGGCTTGTTAAATATCTTCTTCCTTAACGACGACGGTATTACTCCCATGTTTTACGCCAACGCAAACGCCTCGGTTGTACCCGATTTAAGCCAAATGCATTATATCAGTTCCGTGCTTATAAGAAGAACGATTAACTCCTCGGACCCGGCGGGTTCAATTTCAATGTATATTACCGTAGCAACGGCCGGGCTTATTGGGTTTGCGTTGTTTTGCATTGTTTTGCTTGCCGCCGATTTAATGTTTTCCAAACGGATTTCCCGCTTGGCAAGCAGTTCCGGCGGGAAAACTTACGCGGTTCAAATTTTATCGGCAATGCTCATATCCGGCTTTACCGTTACAACCTTAAACACCGTTTCCCTGCGCGAATTTTTATACGAATCGTGGCAGCTCCTGCCTTTTTCGGTTGTTTGGATGCCGCGCGTTATAGAGGAAATTGTAATGTCGGTGGTAAACTCGTACTTTATAATTACCCTTTATATGATTGCGAAAAAAACGGGGCTTGTTCCCGAAAAAAAAGGAACCGAAAAGTAACTCTTGCCGGTTCCTTTATATATTACATCATTCTGCCGCAAAACAAACAAAATTTATCGTTTGCGTCGTTCTGCTTGCCGCACGCCCTGCACACCTTCACCGGTTTATCTTCAATGTGCTCCTGCCGCGTTTCGGCTTCCGGCATATATTCATCCGCCAAACCCGGCGCTTTATGCGCTGAAACTGTATCTTCCCCGGTAAGATCCGCCGCGCCGCTTGCCCTATACCCGCACTTTGAGCAAAATTCCGCGTCCTTATCCATTTGAGCCAAGCATTTCGGGCAGGTTTTAACTCCTTTAATTGTTTCAAGCTGCTGGCGCAGTTTCTGTATTTTATCCTCCTGCTTAACAACCTCTAAATATTTTTCGTCAAACACCTTGCCGAGCGACCCTCCGTATTGGTATATTTCCGCAACCTTTTTCCCGATATCGGTGTAAATTGCTTTTAACTTGTCCTCCTCGGCGGATAAGCTAAAGGATATTTTTGTGGTTTTTAACATTTCGCCGGACGTTTTCGCAATCGTGCTGGTTATTTTCATAATGCTTTCTTTTATATCGCTCATAATAACCGCTCGCCTTTCTAAAAAAGTATATCTTTCTATAATGTTATATACGAAGTTACAGTATCCCGGTCTTAATAATTTACCGCTCCAATTCATACTAATTCTGTTTAAAAAGTTTGAAACCGTCGCCCCAAAAACGCCGAAAATCACGGCGATTTTGGGGGCTTGGCTTGGCTTGGCTTGGCTTCAACTTTTTAAATTGGAATCAGTATCAGCAAAACGCGGAAGCGGTTAAAAACTTGCCGCCGCCCGTTATGGCGCACTCATCTAAATACGCAGGCATAAAAACCGAATCCCCCGGTTTTACGTTAAGCATAGCGCCGTCGCCCCAGCTTATTTGCGCACTGCCCTTAACGCATATATATATACTGAAAAACTCTTTATTGCCGGATATTATAAAACTTTTGCCCGAATCCTTTTGCAAATCCAGCATATTAATTGAAAAATATTTGTTTTTTATGCATTCGCGGATATTGCCTGCCGAACAAGAGCCGCCGTTCGCGGAGGGTATAACCTTTGCCGTGCTGAGTTTTCCGGAAAAATCTATAACATCCAATGATTTTTCAATATGAAGTTCCCGCTTTTCGCCGTTTAGCCCCACGCGGTTATAATCGTACACCCTGTATGTAATGTCGGAATTTTGCTGAACCTCCGCAAGCACAATCCCCTTGCCGATGGCGTGTATAAGCCCTGCCGGAATATTTATAATATCCCCCTCGGTTACGGGCATTTTATTAAGGCAATCCGTTGCGGTTCCGTTTTCAATTGCCCCTTGAAACATTTCTTTGGTAACGCCGCCCTTTAGCCCAACAATTAAGTAACTTTCCGGCTCCGCGGATAAAATATACCACATTTCGTTTTTACCGCGCGGGTAGTTTTCCTTTTCGCGGGCGTAATCGTCGCCCGGATGAACCTGCACGGACAAAAAATCCCTCGCGTCTATAAGCTTTACAAGCAGAGGAAAATCCGAAAAGTTTTTAAAGTTTTCCCCCAAAAACCCCCGGACGTTTTTATTTATTACCGATAAAAAGGTTTCCCCACTGTACTCGCCGTTTTTAACAATACTCATTTCGTCTTTGCGGCAGGAAATATCCCAGCTTTCCCCCGTATGCGCATACGGTGAGGTGCGGCCGTAAATATTGTTCAGCTTTTCCCCGCCCCAAACCATTTCCTTATAAATAGATTCAAATACCAACGGATAATACATACTTCCATCCTTCCCCCGGCTTATTCCGCCGCCCTTACGCTTAAGGCAATATCCGCGCCGCAGATGCTTGTTTCGCCGTTTATATCTTTTAACACAATGTGCTTGCCGTTCGAGTATATGATATAGCCGTCGCCTATACAGTAATCCAATACTCCCTTTTTAATTACCTCAACCGCGCCGTTTTCATTTATTGAAACAAGTTCCCAGCTCTTTGGCGCAACGCCGGGGAATTTTTCGCCCGACGAGGCGTTTTCGCGCATCGTTTTTTCCGCGTTAATAAGGTTTCCTTCAATAAAAAGTTCCTTATCGCTCTTTTTTTGAATTTTGGTGGGGTTTGCTCCCGCCGTTTTACCTGTCATGGATTCCCCGCTGTAGCGCTGGGTAAAAAAGTTTAAAAACCCGCCGACAGCCTTTAGCAGCTTTACCGGCATAAGCAGAATATCGCCGGGCGTAAGCGCGGAAGAATCCGGAGTTTTGCCGCGCCTTATGCAGTATAATTTGCCGTCCTTTTCGGCGGGTTTTATAAAATCGTACTTTTCATCGGATAAAACTTCGCCAAGTTCGCCCGTGGACAGGTTTAAACGTATTATTTCGTATTTTCCCGCGCCCTTATAATTCCCGCGTTCATCGAAGGAAAGCCCCGCGCTCGCGTAATATATAATATCCGGGTTATCCTGAGAAAAGGCCGGCCAAGCGTCAACCGAATCCCCCTCGGTGAGGATATCGAACGAGGAGCCGTCCTCGGAGAAAACCGCTATGTGCTTATCTATTGAATCCTCCGAAACGGACGCCGCAATTTTTTTAGCGGTTTGCGAATACCCAATTTCGTGGATTTTAATTCCCTCTTTTCTGATTATGTAACTCTCCGGGTCGTCCTTTTGGGCAATATCCTTGGTATACAGGCCGCCCACTGTTCCAAGGTTTGCGGAATATATAAGCTTTTCGCCGCTTAAGCAAACCGACGTTACACCAGCAAACTGGTTTTCCTCGCCGCCCGCCAATAAAAACATACCGCCCATAAACGGAGAGTTTTCATTTTTACTTTTCCATTCCTTCTTTTTTTCTATCTCTCTTACGTTGCGCTTATATTTTTTTACCGCCTCGCTTGAAAAGGCTTCCGGTTTGCCGCCGCTTACCGCTCTGAAAATATCGCCGCCGGAAATATAAAAAACTTCTTTCAAAACAACCGCCTCCCAATCCTTGTTAGTTTTACTGTTTCATATTATGCCAAAAAAAAAACCAAAATACAATTGCGGGCAGCCGCGCGGTTTTGGATGCGCAAAGCGACGCGCGGCATTTGGATATGCAAGGAACGCGCATTTTACCGAATTTTTTTAAATTATTATGAGTGTACATAATTTTTCATTTTAAAGCCAATATAATATCATCCTAAAATAAAGACTGGAGATAGTACAAATGAGAAATTATCCCGAAACACTTTTAGACCCCGAAAGCTGCGCGGTTTTAATTATAGACCACGAGCCGCAGATGTATTTCGGAGTGGAGAGCCACACCAGAACATCAATTGAAAATAACGCCGCTGCGCTTGCGAAAGCGGCGCAGTTATTCGGCGTTCCGTGCATTTTAACCACCGTTGAAGCAAAAACCTTTTCCGGTTTTTTGTATTCGAAAATTCAGCAGGTTTACCCAAAGGCAGTACCGATAGACCGCACAAGCATAAACTCATGGGAGGACGCGAACCTTAAAAAAGCGGTTACAGCTACAAACCGGAAAAAAATTGTTATTGCCGGTTTATGGACGGAAGCGTGCGTAACCTTCCCCGCGCTATGCATGAAAAAAGACGGCTATGACGTTTATGTAGCCTCCGACGCGTGCGGCGGCGCAAGCAAGGAAACTCACGATATGGCAATGCAGCGTATGATTCAGGCGGGCGTAAAACCCATGACCTGGATGCAGGTTATGCTTGAATGGCAAAGGGATTGGAACAACAAGGACACTTATAACGGCGTTATGACAATTGTTAAAGACCACGGCGGAGCGTACGGCCTTGGAGTAGAATATGTTGAAACAATGCTAACGAAATAGAGGATACGCGAATACCCGCGCGGCAACTTTCCTGCAAGGGTTGCGGGAGGCTTCGGCGCAAAAGCTGCCCGCGCCTTACGCAGTAATCCTGCAAATGCGCGGGAGGCTTCGGCGCAAAGCGCGTAAATATTCAAACTTTCACCCGGTATAGGTATGAGTAGACCGGTTTGTAGCCGAGCTTCGCGTACATATTTATTGCCGCGCTGTTGCTTTTTTCAACTTGCAAATACGATGTGTGCGCCGTTTTTTTCGCGGCAGCCAAAAGAGCCTCGCATACCTTTGCGCCGTACCCTTTTCTGCGCTCGTCCATGTCCATAACAACATTCATTATCCCCGCGTATCCGCGCTCAATTACCGCCGCGCCGCACGATACCGTTTTGCCGCCCGATATTATACGGGCGCATATAACGGTATTGTTTACGTTTGCGAATATCCTCCGCGCCGCGCACATTTTCGTTTGGTCGGTTAAACGGCTTAAAGCGAAAAAGGCGTTTTGCCACTCCCTATCCGCATAATCGGAAAAAACGGCGCTGCCGTGCGGTTCAAAATTAGCGCCGCTAAGGTCTGTTTCCATAACATTTGTTGGCGTAAAGACAGCATAGCCTTTTTCTTCAAGAATACCGTCCAAATTTTCGCATGTGTTTTCGGTAATTTTGAAAACCACCGGCAAGTTTCGGGCGGTATATCTTTTTTCGCACTCGGCTATTTTTTCGGCAATATTCAGCGTTGACGGGTACAAAATATTTACGGAGTTTGCTCTTCTGGTGTAACCGTCCGCGTACCTCAGCGCCCAGCCGTCGTAAAATTCGGTTTGCAGCGCCGGGTGGGCGTTTAGCGAAAGTTCTTCGTAAGATTTAAATTTTTCCATTCTTTTCTCCTTTCCTATTTGAAGTAAAACATAATTTAGTATATCATGGCATTGTTTGGATGAAAACATCAACCTGATGGGCGGCATAAAGTAAGCGGCAACTGTTACTGTTCACATTCTATCTAAAGAATAATTATATTGCAGCGACTTAGAGTACTAAGGCGGGAATTTCTTTTTCCGGAATGATGACATTTTTTTGTCATCATTCTAAATAGCAAGCTGTTATCTTTACCCGTTCTTCGCGTAGCTATCCGGCAAGGGTTGCAGAGGCTTTGGCGTATGTATTACCCGCGATTTTTGCGGCTGTTCTATAAGGGGTTGCAGGAGGGCTTCGGCGCAAATTATATCGCCCAGCAATGTGCCACCTGACGCTTCAGAACATTTTTGAGCGCACCAAGTTAATAAAGAGTTTTATGTTAACGCAGTGCGCTCAAAAATATTCGTCTCGCTGCTCTGGTGAACCAATTTTCGCCAATTAGTTATGCGCAGAGATGGCGTATTGCGGCGGCGAAAATTGTTTCCCCGCCGCGTGGCACAATCATGCTGTTCGATATAACCCGCGCCGAAGCCCGGCAGCATGTTCTTTACAGGCGGCGAAAGGAGCGCGTAAATACTCGGGTGTGTTCTTTGCAGGAAGCAAAAGGTTTACGAGAATTTATACATTGCCAAATATTCTTGGGAAGCGTAACTACAGCATCCTTGCAGATAAGTGAATGGCGTAATTATGTCCAAGCGATTAATTTTCTAACGTTGCCTTTATTAATACGCGTAAAGTGTTATAGCGCGGTAAGAATATTATTTCGGTTCTGACGTTGGTAGATATAAATCAAAGTCGCAAAATAAGCGCCCTTTAGCAAGTAACAAGTACCGCAAACACTGAACAATATAAATATTTAGCGCTGCTTCTATTTGAGCTCATGGAATAATTAGTGACATATATATGTCACTAATT
>JAISVZ010000096.1 GCA_031271295.1 Clostridiales bacterium
ATAATATAACACATTACGTCGAATTACGCTATATATAATATACGAAATGTTGACAAAAAAATTCCGCATTCTACAAGGGATGCGGATGATTTTTGATCGTTTTAACTTCGGAACTCAGGCGTTTGAATAGCCTTGTATAAATCTTATCCTTGGTTTTCTCCGGCTTAAACCGTGCAATCATATTTTCACCTTCCTTAAAATGAATGAGTATGCTATACTTGATTTGTGGATTGTGTGTATAGCATACTCGCATTTGAAGTCATACTTAATTGGCGTTAGGTATGGCTTTTTCCTTTACGCAATGCTGAACCTCCGGCTTTCGGTGGTTTTGCTGTACCTTGCGTAAACGTCCGGCAGTTCCTTTTTAATTGCGGTAGAATCTAACCGGGTTGATGATACAGGCGTCCACCGGATTTTGAACACGTCCACAATAATTTCTGTGGTATCCCGTGACGTTAATTCCGCTTTGAGTTCGTCCTCTATGGCTGTAATTTCAGCGTTTAAATCGTCTGCCATGAGTTTAAGTTCTTTCAACTCTCTTACTTTGTTGGTTAAATCGTTGCTACTCATTTTAATCGCTCCTTGAGATTTTTTTGTTTTTGCAAGCTATGGTTACATCTGGTCGAATATTTACGCCCGCCTTACTTGCCGCGCTGAATGCGTTCGGTTCTCCGTTTGGCGTTTAAGCTTCGCTTTTTAGTTGTCAAGGTTCGTTTGGTGCGGTGTAACGGTGGTTCGAAGGTGTTTCTTAACTTCTGAGATAAGTATACTACGAAATTCGTATATTGTCAATACTATTTGAGTAATTAATTTAAGAAAATCGTAAATTTATTTTGAATATCGTATTGACAGAATACGAAAAGTGCAGTATGCTATTTTCAAAAAGAGGTGATAAAAATGCCAATGAAATTTAAGGTTAAAGTACAGTTAGCAATAAACAATATGACACAAAAGCAATTAGCAGAAGTTACGGGCATTAGACCGCCAACAGTTTCAGCCATTTGTACAGGCGCGGTAAAGCAGATACCTGTGTCAGCTCTCGAACGTATATGTGACAAGCTCAATTGTCAGCCGGGGGATTTGATGGAGTACGTACCGGACACGCAAGACTACAACAAGGAAGGTGAATAAATGGATTCAAAGATTTCCAAACAAGCGAAGGATTTAATTCAAAAATACACAAGCAACCTATTCAAAGACGCGACGCTTGAATTCTATGGAATAAAGACGGCAAAAATAAAGGAACTCATAAATGTTGAGCTTCCCGAAGTTATGGTTAAGGCTTCGGGCATGGATATTGTATTTCTCTTAGAGGATAATACATACTTGCATTTTGAGTTTCAGACAACGTATAATAAGAAAGACTTAACAAGGTTTGCCGCTTATGATTTGCGTTTATTTGAACGTGACGGACGGGAAATCATAACGGCGGTTATTTACACTTCGGACGTAAAAAAAGCGGATACAGGGTTAAAAATCGGCTCATTAACGTACAATCCGGTAAACGTTATGATGATTGACTATGACGGGAACGCAATTTATGAAGAACTGGATAGGAAAATAAAAGACGGCGCGGAATTGTCTGATTTGGATATGCTGAATTTAATTTTTCTTCCGTTAATGAAAATAAAAGGCGATACACCGAGGGACGAACTGGCGGTAAATTCAATTAAGTTGGCGCAAACGATAAAGGACAAAAACAAACAAGATGCTTGTGTTGCGGCGGCATATGCTTTCGCTGAAAAATATTTAGATGATAACGGACGGAATAAAATTTGGGAGGTGCTAAAAATGAGCAGCATGTTAGTTAATTATTTGGAGGAAGAGTTTACAAAACATGACAGCAGTGTAAAAACTGAAATTGCAAAAAAGTTGTTTAAAGAGGGTTCAACTGTAGAACTTATTAAAAAAGTAACCGAACTGCCAATTGAGCTAATTAAACGATTGCAAGCGGAAATAAGCAACGAATGAATTGAAGCGGGGAACCGCTTCTTTTTTTATAGAATTAAATGGACGCGCACACCACATACGACCGCATAGATGAATAAAAGGATATAGGAACAAAACGGACAAGCGAATAACATTTAATTGCGTTATAACGCGTTCGCCCTAAGTGGCGAACGGGAAATACTGCACGGACAATAAAACACGCTATAGCTTTAAAAGAGGTATAAAACGCGGCAATACGGGAATGACAACTACGTGAATTGGAAGCGGTGCTATCTAAGTTTGGAATAAATAAAGTACGCGAACCTATCAACACGCTTAGCCGGGCATTGCTTCCGGCTTTCGACATATCAAAAATGGTGGTTAGGACGGTTTAATTCTTAATATTTGCGATTCTTTTTCTTGCAACATAAAGCCGGTTCATGTTGTATTTTTAAGTTCGTTTCGCTTATTAAATGTTGGGGGGATAATTAACATATTTTCAGAATAATAAATTGCTGGAAACGCCCATAACTGTACAATTCTAACTCCTAACAAAAGAAAAATCTGCCATTCTTTAACTACTTAAAGCTGGATTTTTTAATTTCGCATCAGTTACAAATTTTGAATGTTGTTGCAAGTGATGTTACGAGAGAACCCGCATAAAATCAATGTTTTTTATTTCGAAAAATTAAAAATTACTTAATTTTGCGTTTTTTTTGGAGTAAAAAGCCCGTAAATACAAGGTTCTTCTTGCAACACAATGCTGTTGGTGCAGTTGAAAAATTGATTTTATTATATATTCAGCATTTTTGGACGATTTTTACAAATTTCTTGCAACACACTAAAATGAGAGCTTAATTAAAACTTCATTTCCGTCTACATTTTCGATAATTTAGAATAGATGGTTGTTGATTAGAGAACACCAGATTAACGAATACGCAATTTGCGGTGTCTTTTAAAACCTCTACATAGTGAAGTGCATAATTTGCCGGGCAGGTGATGCGACGATTCCCGCCCGGCGGCAAGATTCAAGACAATTCTTTTACTATTTCAACGCCTGCACCAAAGCCCATTATAAAGTAATCATTTTTAATGATGTTAAATTGCGATGCAAGCATATCAGCAAAGTCGCGAAGGGTTTCAGTCTTAAAATCTGCCATTGAATCCACATAGCGTAAAATGGTTTCTCCAGCCATATAAAAGTTGTCCGTATACTTTAACACAAACTCATCTTGATTTGCTTCGTCCTTAATTTCAATTGTTTCCGTGGTATTAAAAATCCTGTTCATGTTTATCCTCCTTATTTTAGCAGTTCTCGCAGATAATAATAAAACTTTGTGTATATATACAGCCCCGAATGTATCATGTGAACGAAAGCGGTTCGGATTTTATAACGCTGCTCCCATGCCATTAAAGAAGCCATAAAAGCCGATTCCCCGTATTTTGTCCGGTATTTGTGGTTTAAAATATCGGATATGCTTCCCTGTTCAACCATTAGGGTTATATCGCAATCCCGCGCACGGAGAAACTCATTTTCAAACCTTTCCCGGTGTTGAGCAAGGTTTCCGCTTAGTTCCTCTAAATCGGCTTTCCTCTCAATGACAATATCATTGTGAAAATACATTTCCCTGTTGATTCCAAGCTCTGGGCAAGCGGGAAGCATAAAGCTGTAATCACCAAAATTTAATGACTGGACAATGTAAGGAATCTTTTTTTGATTGTAGGAGCCGGTTATATGTTCTATTTCTTTTTCGCGGCTGTCGATAATTACCGTCATAGTTTTCAAAAGTTTTTTGAGTTCCGTTTCGGTGTATTTGTATAGGAATGCATTCAAGTTATTCCCTCCTTTCTGAAATTAATTTTTTGTGAGATATCGACGTGATTAAAGTGATTTAAGTGATTCAAATACTAAACCAACACTATATTTGAAGCACTTATGGTACTTAAAACACTTTAATCACTTAAATCACGCGATACTTAACTTGAAAACGCATTCGGGTTAAC
>JAISVZ010000128.1 GCA_031271295.1 Clostridiales bacterium
ATGGCAGTTCCAAACCAAAGATGCAAGGGTAAGATTAATGTCTCTTTATCCGACAATTGTCGCAGACGATAATCTGCAAATACATAATTAATAATCTAAATTTCAACGGTACATAACAGTAGGAGGGTTGGATATTAAACAAAACACCCTCTTACGCATTTATTACACAGGGTGATAACAATGAAATACATAACAAAACAGATATATTTAACATCAAGGTTTTATGAACGTTTATCGTATGGAAATCTGCCTTATGAAGAGTTTTTAATTGAAAAAACGAGAAATCTTGAAGGGTTAGATAAATATGGTAAAGGAACGGCGAAATCTATACAATTACTGCACAAAGAAAATGTACAGCAAAATGTATGTAAAGAACTGTGTGATTTCGAAGAGCTTAAGGAAATTATTTATGACGAAAACCAAGAAATAAGACCGTTAAATTTAAACATCTACAATCAGATAAGTAACTTACGCAAGAGACATCAGGAGCGTTTGTCAACATGTTACAATTCAGTAGCCGGAATTGCATCTAAAATAAAAACCGGTAATTATTCGGATGGTGTTAAAACTTTGGCTATGCTTAACAAGCAATGCAAAATTATTTCCGTTTGCCGCAAAAAAAGCCGCTTGGAATTAATCTATGAAATCTATAAAGATGCTTTTGAAACGTATGTATTTTATGTACCCGATACTTTTGATTGCAGCCAAATAAATTTGTATGTTGTCTACAAAGTCGTATGCGAAGAACTTATCCCTTGTTTTGACGGTTCTTTGGATTACAATTTACTTATCAAAATATACAACTATCGAAAATCAACAGAATACTGGAACGAAATAACTATAAATTTTCTTAACGTTGAGATAAAAAAATAAATTGGTTATACTTCGGATGCGTCAATATCAACGGGTTTTACAACAGCTATCGTTAATTGCAAAAAACGAGGTAAGTATGTTAATATTAGCATATAAAAGCAATTCTGAAAGCAAAAACTGGTCATACTAAAATCTTAGCAATTAGACTTAAGTCATGCGGAGGCGTTTATGAAGATTTATACCATTATTGCAGGAGTTAACGGTGTTGGAAAATCAAGCCTTTCAGGTGTTTTAAAATCAACAAGGGCTGATTTGGGTTGTATTATAGATCCGGATAGAATTGCCGCGCAAAACAGCAATAATGCGCTTGCGGGTAAAATAGCCGTTAAGAAAATAAGGCAATTGTTATCAGACGGTGTATCATTTACTCAGGAAACGACATTGTCCGGAGGGTTTATAAAAAAAACCGTTAAAGCCGCTCATGAGAACGGATACTTTATACGGTTGTTTTATATAGGTTTAAATTCTTCGGAAGAAAGCGTAAAACGAATAAAAAACCGCGTTCAAAAAGGCGGGCATAATATTCCCTCATCCGATGTATTGCGCCGTTTTTCAAAAAGGTTTGCGGATTTAAAAGCGGTGCTTGTCTACTGCCAGGAAGGATATTTTTACGATAATGAAAACGGTTTTTTGCAAGTTGGCGAATACCGCAACGGAGAATTCATTCCAACAACAACTGAAATTCCCGAATGGTATAATGAATTACAAGGGTATTTTTAGAAGTATTATTTCCGCGTCTTTAAGCACTTCGTTATACGCGTCTCCAACAACGTTATGAAAATCGTGCCGGTGAATAGCTCTGCATATTGCGGCGCGTTCCTGTGCATCGGCGGCATAACCGTATGTATCTTTGTACATATTTTCCCCAAACCTAACCTTGAAACCAAGACGCGTTAAACCGTCGATGCGATATTCCCGGCGTATTTCGCTGCATCGGTAACAGTTTCTCTAACCCCTCCAATTTGAATCATGTCCCATGTTTTATACACAAATATATCAATGAGCTTTCCTTCTTTATCAAATCCCCAATATATAGAAAAGTACATTCCGGCAAATGTATCATACGATACCTTTACTGATTTATACCCTACAACAGATCTTGCTCCTTCTATAACAGGCCATCCCGGAACTGTGTCACCGGGGCTAACATACCCACTATCGTAACTTATGATGGGGCCTCGCTCTCCTTTTTTTAACCGTTTAATAATTACTTTACTGTTAACAAGGTTGGCGACATCATCAATATGCGTTCCCATCGGCGTAAGTTTGATAACCTCATTCATAATCTTTTCCGGAGATTTGAAGAAAGGGTGTGAAATCACAACAATAGCCATTATTAGTCCCGCTAAAATAATTACCGACAAAACTATTCGTTTAGTGTTTTTTCTATTCATTATCTTTGTTCCTCAATTTTTCTGTAAAAAAACCGCATTAAATGCCTAACGGCATTTCCATGCGGTTTAATTATTCACTAATTCCTTGGTTCCCTCGGCCCTCTGCGGTCGCGGTCTCTATCCCTGCCGCCGTCGCGCCGGTTATCACCGAAATCCCTGCCGCCTCGCGGGCCTCTGCGGTCGCCGTCGCGGTCCCTTGGGGGCCTTGGCGCTGCCGCTTCGTTTTCGAAGCCGGGTATTGTTGCCTTAATGGATAAGTTAACGCGTCCCTGCTCGTCTATATCGGTAACTCTTACGTTTACCACATCGCCGATGTTAACAACATCCTCCACCTTGCCAACGCGTTCGGCCGCAAGCTGCGATATATGAACAAGCCCTTCCTTTTCGGGCGCAATTTCAACAAAAGCGCCGAATGTCATAATGCGTGTTACCTTGCCCGTGTATATTTTGCCAACCTCCGGGTCGTTAACTATTGCGCTTATAATATCAATTGCCCTTTGAATATGTTCCGCGCTTGCGTCGGCTATAAAAATTCTGCCGTCGTCTTCGGTATCAATTTTGGTAACGCCGGATTCTTCAATAATGCGTTTAATTACCTTACCCTTCGAACCGATAACCTCCGAGAGTTTATCCGGGTCGATAGTAATCATGCCCATCTTAGGCGCATACTGGCTAACCTCTTCTCTTGGCTTGTCGATAGCTTTAAGCATTACCTCGTCCAAGATATAATCCCTTGCGGTGTGGGTTTGCTCCAATGCCTGCTTTATAATTTCGGGCGATAAGCCGTCAATTTTAATATCCATTTGGATTGCGGTAATGCCGTCTTTGGTTCCGGCAACCTTAAAATCCATATCGCCGAAGAAATCCTCAAGGCCTTGGATATCGGTTAACAGAACGAAATCATCGCTTGTTTTGCCTGTAACTAAGCCTACGGAAATACCCGCGACAGGTTTTCTAATCGGAACGCCCGCCGCCATTAAGCTGAGTGTGGAAGCGCAAACGCTGCCCTGCGAGGTTGAACCGTTGGACGATAACACCTCGGAAACAAGCCTAATTGCGTAAGGAAATTCCTCTTCGGTTGGGATAACCGGCAAAAGCGCGCGTTCCGCTAACGCTCCGTGCCCAATTTCCCTTCTGCCCGGCCCGCGTGACGGTTTTGTTTCGCCTACGGAATAGCTTGGGAAGTTGTAATGATGCATGTATCGTTTTGTTTCTTCCAAAATGTCGAGACCGTCTAAAATTTGCACATCGCCCATAGAGCCAAGCGTTGTTATTGTTAACACTTGCGTTTGGCCTCTTTTGAAAATGGCCGAACCGTGGGTGCGCGGCAAAATATCAATTTCCGCCGAAAGCGGGCGTATTTCGTTAAGCGCTCTGCCGTCGGGGCGTTTATGATCCTGCAAAATCATGCGGCGAACGGTTTCCTTTTCAAATTTGTAAAGAGCCTCGCCAATTTGGGTAACGAACGCTTCATTATCCTCATCCGGATATTTTGCGGTAAAATCGGCAATAACCTCGTCGGTTAACGCGTTAATCTTTTCGTCGCGTATTTGCTTCATATCGGTAAATACCGCTTCTTCCATGCGAGCGTCGGTTACAAATTCCTTAATTTCCTGGTACAAACCTGCTGGAACCGCGTACTCCTCGTAAGGTTTGCGTTCCTTACCGCACTCGGCCACTATTGTTTTAATAAATTCAACTATTTTTTTATTTTCCTCGTGGGCAAACATTATTGCGTCAAACATTGTTTCGTCGGACACTTCGTTTGCACCAGCCTCTATCATCATAACCTTTTCCCCGGAAGATGCCACCGTTAAGGCAAGCTTGGAAACTTCGCGTTCGGAAGTTGTGGGGTTAATAACAAAATTGCCGTCGATAAGCCCGATATTAAGCGCCGATGTTGGCCCCATAAACGGAATATCGGATATGGAAAGAGCAATGGAAGCGCCTATCATTGCGGCAACTTCCGGGCTTGCGTCCTGGTCTACCGATAAAACCGTTGCAACAACCGAAACGTCGTTGCGGTAATCCTTCGGGAAAAGCGGACGAATAGGCCTGTCGATAACACGTGATGTTAAAATTGCCTTTTCCGTTGGGCGTCCCTCGCGTTTAATAAACCCGCCCGGAATTTTGCCAACTGCGTAAAGCCGTTCTTCATAATCAATTGAGAGCGGAAAAAAATCAATACCGGCACGAGGTTTTTCGGAAGCGGTAGCCGTTACAAGCACTCTTGTATCGCCATAGCCAATAATTGCCGCGCCGTTTGCAAGTTCGGCAACTCTGTCTATCTGTACGGTCAGCGTTCTCCCTGCCAAGTCATACGTATACGTTTTATACAAAAAATTTCACCATACCTTTCGCGATTTCGCGTAATTGGAACTTACTTTCTTAACCCAAGCTCCGCTATAAGATCCCTATACTTAATTATATCCTTCTGTTTAATATAATTAAGAAGCCCCTTCCTTTGACCTACCATTTTAAGAAGGCCGCGGCGCGAGTGAAAATCCTTCGGGTGATCCTTTAAATGCTGGGTTAAGTGGTTGATACGTTCCGTTAAAAGGGCAACCTGAATCTCCGACGAACCGGTATCCTTTTCGTTTCTCGCGAATTTCGCGATAATTTCTTTTTTGTTAATCATAAATAAAATCCTCCTGTAATTTATTAACCAATTGCCGAGAACAGGCCGGAGTTTCCGTGTTCTAAGCAGTTGGTAAGTTTAACGCCATGAATAATACCACAGTATTTGGCGCTTAGCAACGTTTTTTTATTTAAACATGCTCAACCTTATACATTTTGGCAATTGTCTTTAGTTTTTCGTGAAACTCGTTCATTTGGTCTAAATTGCAATCCTGATAAAGGTCTATCCATTCGCGGTTAAGCTCGTTAACCTTTTCAAGCTTGGCAACATGATAGAGGTTGCTTATTTTTTTGGTGATAGAATCCACCAAATCGTTTTTAACTAAAATTATTTTTTGCGCCTCCGTTATTTCGTCTCGGATTTTGCTCATTTCGCGGTCTAACTGGAAGGCGGCTGTTGCGGATTTTCTAAGCCGCGCTTGAATGTCCTCCGGAATATTCCCGTTGTATTTGTACTTTAGGGAATGCTCTATCGTTGCCCAAAAATTCATCGCAAGCGTGCGGATTTGAATTTCAGCCCAAATTTCCTTAACGCCGTTTGTGGACATCACCCTATATTTAATGTGAATGTGGTAGCTTTGGTACCCGCTGGGTTTGGTGTTTGTAATGTAATCGCGCTCGCGCACAATTTCCATGTCAAAATCCCGGCGGTTCCTGATAAGTTCAATTACCTTTTCAATATCCTCTACAAACCTGCATATAACCCTAACGCCCGCAATATCCTCCATCTTTTCGGCAACCTCATCCAGAGGAATTTCTTTTCTTGCGGCTTTATCCAGTATGGAGCCAACCCGTTTAACGCGTCCTTCAATTTGCTCTATCGGGGAATGAAGCCCCCGTTTTCTGTATTCGTTCGCAACGGCGTTAAGCTTTATTGTAAGCTCGTCTACCGCCTGAGCGTAGGGTATTAAAAATTCGTCCCAATTTACAATTATTTCGTCTATGTTATATCAACCCCCGAAACTAAGCGCTGTTTTGCGGTGCCGCTTTGCGCCTTGATTTTTTACCTAAGCGGCGCGACGTATGCGCTACTTATTTCTTCCGAACCAGCTTTTTTTCTGTTCCTTAACATCGGAACCCATTTCCTCCGCAAACTCTTTCAGCTTTTGTTTCTGCTTTTCCGTCAGCTTCGTTGGCACCGTAACGCCGAGGGTAATAATTAAATCCCCCACTGCTTTGTTGTTTTTAACATTCGGCATTCCTTTGCCGCGTATGTGCGCAACGGTTCCCGTTTGCGTTCCGGGTTTAACTGTGTAGGTATGCGTTCCTTCCATTGTAGGCACGCTTATTTCGTCGCCCAAGGCTGCCTGCGTAAAGGAAATGGGATAATCTATATGCAAATCCAGCCCATTACGCACAAAATATTCGTGAGGTTTTACGTAGAAAACAATAATTAAATCCCCATTTGGGCCTCCGCGTTCGCCCGGCTCGCCCTTTCCGGAAAGAACTATCTTTTGTCCGTTATCTATACCCTTGTAAATTGTAATTTGGAATGTTTTTTCCTTTCGTACCCTGCCCTTGCCCGCGCATGTTTCGCACGGGGTTTTAATTATTTTACCCGTGCCGCGGCACGCGCTGCATTCGCGCTCGGTGGACATGTAGCCAAACATTGTTTGCTGCTGTACGCGCTCGCGCCCGGTTCCGTTACATTTTTTACAGCTTTCCGCCGTTGTTCCCGGTGCCGCGCCCGTGCCCGCGCATGTTGGGCAGTTTTCCACCATTTTTAACGTAACATCTTTTGTGCCGCCGAAATACGATTCCTCAAATGTAATTTGCATGTTGTAGGATACGTCCGCGCCGCGCCTTGGGCCGTTCCTGCGCCCGCGCCCGCCGAAAATATCCCCGCCGCCGCCAAAGAACGAACCCAGAATATCGCTCATATCAAAATCAAAGCCGCCGCTAAAACCGCCGAAACCGTTCGCTCCGCCCGTGCCGTCGAAAGCCGAATGCCCAAACTGGTTGTATGTAGCACGCTTCTGGTCGTCCGACAGTACGGAATACGCTTCGCTCGCTTCTTTAAATTTTGCCTCTGCTTCCGGATTGTTGGGGTTGGCGTCCGGATGGTACTTTTTTGCCAATTTTCTGTACGCGCTTTTTATCTCATCGGTTCCGGCTTCCTTTGAAACGCCGAGAACCTCGTAATAATCTCTTTTATCTGCCATACACTCACCTTTACACACTTAAAGGGTCTGACTTTAAAATATCAGACCCTTATGGATTTTTGCTAATAATTAAATCTCTTTATAATCTCCTTCAAACGTGTCGCCGTCCGCGCCGCCGGTGTTGCCTGGGTCGAACCCGGCGTTGGGGTTGCCCTGGTTCGGGTCGAACCCTTGGCCTTGCGCGTTTGCCTGGCTGTATAACTTCTGCGAAATTTCCTGGAACGCGTTTGTGTACGCCTCTATTGCGGATTTAAGGTTTTCCGTATCGTTTAAGCTCATTGTGTCCGCGCTCATGGAATCGTTAACACTGCGCAGCTTTTGAAGCTCGGCTTCAAGCGTTTCCTTATCGGCGGCATCAACTTTGCCTTCCAAATCCTTAATTGTTTGCTCGGTTTGGAAAATCATTGAATCCGCTTCGTTTTTGGCGTCGATAGCGTCTTTGCGCTGTTTATCCTGCTCCGCGTACTGCTCCGCTTCTTTAACCGCCCTGTCGATATCGTCGTCGGAAAGGTTGGAGCTGGAGGTTATTGTAATTTTCTGCTCCTTGCCCGTGCCCAAATCCTTGGCGGAAACGTGAACAATTCCGTTTGCGTCTATATCGAAGGCAACTTCAATTTGCGGTACGCCGCGCCTTGCCGGAGCTATGCCGTCAAGCCTGAACTGCCCCAAGGTTTTGTTATCCTTAGCCAAAGGCCGCTCGCCCTGGAATACGTGGATATCTACCGCCGTTTGGTTATCCGCCGCCGTTGAGAAAATTTGCTTTTTGTTGGCGGGTATTGTGGTGTTGCGTTCTATAAGCTTTGTGGCAACGCCGCCAAGCGTTTCAATTCCCAGCGAAAGAGGTGTAACATCAAGCAGAAGGATACTGCCCGCGCCCGCGTCGCCCGCCAATTTGCCGCCCTGTATTGAAGCGCCGAGCGCAACGCATTCGTCCGGGTTAATTCCTTTAAACGGTTCCTTACCGGTTAACTTTTTAACCGCGTTTTGAACCGCCGGGATTCTTGTTGAGCCGCCTACAAGCAGAACCTTGTTAAGTTCCGAAGGTTCAATATCCGCGTCGCGAAGCGCGTTTTGCACCGGCCCCATCGTTGCCTGAACCAAATCCGCAGTAAGTTCGTCGAATTTAGCGCGGGTTAATGTCATTTCCAAGTGCTTGGGCTGACCGTCCACCATAGTTATAAACGGAAGGTTAATGTTTGTGGAAACAACGGACGAAAGCTCTTTTTTCGCCTTTTCCGCCTCTTCCTTTAAGCGCTGCATAACTCGGCTGTCCTGCCTTAAATCTATACCTTCGGCTTTTTTAAATTCGTCTACCATGTATTTAATAACGCGGTCGTCGAAGTCGTCGCCGCCAAGTTTGTTGTTTCCGCTTGTTGCCAAAACTTCAATAACGCCGTCGCCGATATCTATAACCGAAACGTCGAATGTGCCGCCGCCAAGGTCGTAAACCATTATTTTTTGGGATTTTTCGTTATCCAAACCGTACGCGAGCGCCGCCGCCGTAGGTTCGTTTATAATTCTCTCAACTTCAAGCCCGGCAATTTTGCCCGCGTCCTTTGTTGCCTGACGCTGGGAATCCGTAAAGTACGCCGGTACGGTTATAACCGCCTTTGTAACGGTTTCGCCCAAATACGCCTCCGCGTCCGCTTTTAATTTTTGCAGTATCATAGCGGATATTTCCTGCGGCGAATACGATTTTTGGTTGATGTTGGACTTGTGGTTTGAACCCATGTGACGCTTAATACTCATTACCGTGTTATCGGGGTTGGTTATTGCCTGACGCTTCGCGGTTTCGCCAACAAGCCTTTCGCCGGATTTTGTAAACGCCACAACCGACGGCGTTGTTCTCATACCTTCGGTGTTTGCTATAACAACGGGCTGGCCGCCTTCCATAACCGCAACGCACGAGTTTGTGGTGCCTAAGTCGATACCTATAATTTTTGCCATAAATACTTTTCCTCCTTATTAGTTCGCAACCTTTACCATGCTGCACCTTATAATTTTTTCCTTATATTTGTAACCTTTTTGCAGTTCTTCTACTATTTCGTTTTCTCCGTAATTTTCGTCGTCCACATGGGCGACTGCGTTATGAAAGTTGGGGTTAAACTCTTCGCCGACGCATTCAATAACTTCAACGCCCACATAATCCAAAAAATCCTGAAGCTGTTTGAAAATCATTGAAATTCCTTTGTAAAACACATCGTCGCGGTTTGACTGCGACAGATACGCGCGCTCAAAATTATCAATTATCGGCAGCAGCTTTTCTACCGTATCCTTAACGCCGTCATCGTACATAGACGTTTTTTCCTTTGCAGTGCGCTTTCTGAAATTATCAAACTCCGCCAATGCGCGCAGATATTTGTCGTGATTTTCGGCGGCAAGCTGCTCCTTTTGGGATAACTGCTCCTTTAATGCGCTAAGTTCGTCCGGTTCCGGTTCGGCATCTAATATTTGCGCTTCCTCCGGCATATCTTCCCGCTCTTCTTGCTCTTCCCGAAGCTTCTCATTGATTCGCTCTTTTTCCTTTTTTTCCCTCTTCGACATTTTCAAATTCTCCTATCCTCCGCCCGACAACGCTTTTAACGCGCCGTTAATTCGTTTTACAATTCCGTTTAGAATAGAGGCTACTTGCGAATAATCCATACGCGTTGGGCCTATAATTCCTATTCCTCCGGCTTTCTTCCCGCCGATGTGAAAATTGGCTTTAATTATGCTGCAATTTTTCATTTGTTCAATATTGTTTTCATCGCCGATTACAATTTCAATATCCTCCGTGGCGGTTTGCCCTAAAAGCGTAACAAGAAGACGTTTTTCCTCTAAGGCTTGAAAAATTTCCTTCGCCCTTTCAATATTGCTGAATTCCGGAAACGCGAGTATGTTTTTTGTGCCGCTTGTGTAAATTTGAACGTCCTCGTCCTCCTGAAATTCCATAATCAGCGCGTTTAAAACCTTTGTTACAATTCTTTCGCTGCCGGGAAATTTGTTTAGCAGGTTTTCCGTAATTTTTAAATCCAAACCCGAAACTCCGGTTATTTGCGAATTTAAAACAAGCGAAATATCGCTGAGTGTTTTCGAATCTGTGGCTTCCTCTAAGTTTACCGCAATGTTTTTTACGGTTTTAGTATCCGTGACAATAACCGCTATTATACTTTTATCATCAAACGGCACAAGCTGGATATGACGTATTTTTGCCGTTTTCACCTGCGGTTCGGAAATAATTGCCGTGTAATTGGTTAAAACCGAAATTGCTTTTGCGGTTTCCTTCATTAGATAATCTATCTGGTTTATGTTGTTGGAGATGATATCGCGCAGGAAACTTCCCTCTTCGTCGGTTAATTCCCTGTAGCGCATAAGCGAATCAACATAAAGCCGGTAGCCCTTATCCGAAGGTATGCGCCCGCTGGAAGCGTGAGGCTGAATTATAAGCCCCAAATCCTCCAAATCGCTCATTTCGTTTCTTACCGTTGCGGAGGAAATGCCAAGGTCATACTTTTTAACAATTGTCCGCGAGCCAATAGGTTCCGCCGTAGCGACGTAATCGTTAATTATGGCCTCAAGGATTTTGATTTTTCTATCGTTTAAAACCATAATGTCACATCCTTTGGCTTTGATTGGGTTTTGATTTTTGGTTGTTAGCACTCTTGCCACGTGAGTGCTAACGATGAATATAAGATACCACTTAAAAAATATTGTGTCAAGAGTAACTTTAATAAATCTTTAGAAAATCTTTCGAAACTCAATCGCTCTATTTTTTGCGATTATTGTTAACGCAACGGAGAAATTTACTTTTGAGAGCTTGCGTTACAAAAAAATTCAGAGGAATTTTCCGCGCAAAAAAATTTATGAAGCGTTAAACGGAACGCCGCTGCGCGATTTATTTTGCGCCGAAACCCTTGTAATTCCTGCCGGATACCGAGAAAAAATTGCGAGTAAATAATGACATGATAGTATTAATTGATGACATGAATCTGTCATAAATTAGGTTTGTTATTATTTCGGTCATGTCATCACCCTAAATTTTTAATAAATGATAAGCTGAGCGGGTATTTCTAACCTTGTTCACACTTGATTCCAAATAAAATCCGACGATGCGTTTTGTGAATGATGGTATTAAATTTATTCTAAATTCGAAGCAGTGTCAAGATTATTTACTCCCCCGTAAAAAATGAAAATTGAAAGTTTAATTGCCCACCCCGTAAAAAAATGAGAACGGATGTATTCCGTTCTCATTAAAAATGCATTTTCGCTATTTCGTTTTACCGGCGTGCCTTACACCGCCGCATCCGGAGAATATTCCTCCGATAATTCAAAAATCTCCGTCACAATAATTTCCGTATTCACTGTTCCCGCAGCAGTTTCCGCCGTATCCGCAGCTTCATCTTCCGCCGCATCCGCCAAATCCGGAGCTTCTTCCGGCACATCCTCCGGTATTATCCCCAACAAATACTTCTGCGATACCGCAAAAATATCCTCATCCGTGGCTTCTTCAATTACATATACGTTCAAGGTTTTCCTGCCGTAGTTGGTTGCATCGGCATCGGATTCAAAGTATAAATCAATCATGTTGCCTCGGATTGCGCTTCCGGTATCCGCCGCAAGCGCCGGACCGTAGCCTTCCACATAAAGCTTAGTGCCAAGTGGAATAAAGGAAGGGTCTACCGCTACAACGCCGGGCATTACATAAAGCCCTGTTTTGGTAATTCCGTAGCCCCTGTCCCCGGGGTTTTTGCCTGTTGATTCATAACCTGCGGAATACCCCGACGCACGCATTTCAATTACGCGCAAATACTGCGTTGGCACACCCGGAATTTCCGGTTCCTTGGGTTTGGTTCCGAAATGTTCTATGCGGTTAACCGGCTCGGTTATAATTTCTGTATTAACAATCATTCTTGATTCTTCAATACCCAGCCTGTAGGTAACCACATATGTATTCTCACCTACTCCCGCCAAGCCTTCCTGCACAACACTTGTTTCGCCCTCGTACATATCAGGGTTTTCAATAACTTCGCTTACAAATTCAATTGCAAACGGTTCCTTAACGGTTTCCGCTGTAAGCGTTGAGAAATTTAACACGGACTGCGGCGTAATTAATTCCGCTAAAATGTGTTCGTGATAATATTCAATTCCCGTTTCCCGCTTTATTTCCGCTAAAAGGTTGCCAACTTTAGTTTCCGGCGCAATTCTTACTCTTTGCGGCGCGCCGTCGATGTAAATTACCAAATCAAACGCTCTGACAATTTCAATTGTTCTGTTAAGCAATTTGCTGGATGGGTCGTAATTTATTTGATCTTTTTCATTCAGGATTATTCCTTGTTCCTCAAGAAACCCTCCGACAGTTTTTTGGGTTGTTATATACGCCTCGGATGTGCCGTCTACATTAACGCGCACCGTCATGTATTCTTCCAAGGCTTTAGCCTCGCCCTTAAACAGGAACAACGCTAAAAACACAACCAAAAGAACCGGCAGTTTCTTAGCCATAATTATTTCCTCCTTATTTGCTTTGAGTTGCAAAGCTTTCTTAACATTTGCATAACGTATGTTAACACATTTGTAACAAAGACGCAACACTTTTTACATAGCAAATAAATCCACAGAATTACAATTTGTGACATTTAGCACTTCACTAACGGGAATTCCCCTTATCTGCGCAATTTTTTCCGCAATATATTTGATATTTGACGATTCGTTTCGCTTGCCCCGGTTAGGTTCCGGCGAAAGGTACGGGCAGTCCGTTTCAAGCAGCATTTTATCAAGCGGTATTTTTTCGGCAACTTCCACAAGCTTTTTTGCGTTTTTGAACGTTACCACACCGCCTATCCCGATATGAAACCCAAGCGCAATAAATTTTTCCGCCATTTCTATTCCGGATGAAAAGCAGTGTATAACGCCGCCGTTTGCGCCGCCGTCATAATTTCTAAGGGTTTCGTAAATTTCGGCGGTTGCGTTTCGGGAATGAATAATTACCGGCTTTTTAAGTTCAAGCGCAAGCTTAAGCTGCGAAACAAACCATATTCTCTGTTTATCTCTATCGGAATTTTCGTAATAAAAATCCAGCCCAATTTCGCCTATCGCAACAACCTTTTTGTGAGAGGCGAGTTTTTTTATCTCATTTACATCACTTTCCGTCATGTTTTGAACTTCGTGCGGGTGTACGCCCACCGCCGCGTAAATAAACGGGTATTTTTCCGATAACTTTATTCCAAAACGAGAGGCCTCCATATCGGAGGCCGCGTTTATAATTTTATCTGCGCCGTTTTCGTGCAAAGTTAGAAGAAGGCTATCCCTGTCGTCGTTAAAACGCGCATCGTCGTAATGCGCGTGGGTATCGGTATACATTTATCAGGCACCGCCCTTTTGCGCGTTCGCCAGCTCTTCAAGTTCTTTTTTAATGTCGATTCGCGGGAAAACGATTTCGCCCTTACTTATTGCAACTTCCCTTTCAAGCAGCCCGAATGTTTTAAGCGAATCCCATGTTTGAAGTTCAGCGCCCGATATATTAAGCTGGGAACTTATCGCTTTCGGGGTGTTTGGCATAAACGGCGAAATAAGCACGGATATAATGCGCAGGGATTCCGCAAGTGTGTACAATACTCCGGCAAGCTTCGCGCTTTGTGCAGCATCCTTCGCCAAAACCCAAGGCGATGTTTCGTCTATATATTTATTTACGCGGCGCACAAAATACCAAACCTCGGTAAGCGCGTCGGAGAAGAGCATTTTTTCCATCGCCGCCTCGTAGCGGGTTATTACCGCAGCCGCCAAAGCTTTAATTTCAGCGTCCAAATCGTTTGCTTCCTGCTCCTTTGGCAGTTTTCCGCCGAAATATTTATCAATCATACCGACGGTTCTTGAAAGGAGGTTTCCCAAATCGTTAGCCAAATCCGAATTGATGCGCGTTATGAGCGCCTCGTTTGTAAAATTCCCGTCCTGCCCGAACGCTACTTCGCGCATTAAAAAATAACGAATAGCGTCAACGCCGTATTTGTTAACCAAAATTTCAGGGTCCACAACATTGCCGAAGGATTTCGACATTTTGCCGCCGTCTATAACAAGCCAGCCGTGCCCGAAAACCTGCTTCGGAAGCTCTTCGCCAAGCGCCAAAAGCATGGCAGGCCAAATTATTGTATGAAAACGCACAATTTCCTTGCCAACCAAATGAACGTCGCAAGGCCAGTATTTTTTGTACTTCGAATCGTCCTCGGAAAGGTAGCCGAGCGCCGAAATATAATTTGAAAGCGCGTCAAGCCAAACGTATACCACATGTCCGGGGTCGAACTCAACGGGAATTCCCCACTTAAAGGTTGTGCGCGACACGCATAAATCCTCAAGGCCGGGCTTAAGAAAATTATTTATCATTTCGTTCTGCCTGGTTTGCGGGCTGATAAAATCCGGATTGTTTTCAATATGCGATATCAGCGCGTCCTGATATTTTGAAAGTTTGAAGAAATACGCGTCTTCCTTTACACTTTCCACCTCGCGCCCGCAATCCGGGCATTTGCCGTCCTTTAACTGGTGCTTGGTAAAAAAAGATTCGCACGGGGTGCAGTACAAACCTTCGTAAACTCCCTTGTAGATATCGCCCTTTTCATACAGCTTAGTGAAAATTTTCTGCACGCATTTCTCATGGATTTCATCGGTTGTGCGGATAAATCCGTCATACTGAATATCAAGGGTTTTCCATAAATTTATTATCCACCCTACTATGCCGTCCACGTATTCTTTGGGCGTTTTGCCTGCCATTTCCGCTTTGCGCTCAATTTTTTGCCCGTGCTCGTCCGTACCCGTTAAAAACATAACGTCAAACCCGCGCAGTTTTTTATATCGCGACATTGTATCCGCGGCGACGGTGGTGTATGAATGCCCTATATGGAGCTTATCGGATGGGTAATAAATTGGTGTTGTAATATAAAATGTGTTTCCCATATTTGCCTCCCGAAATCCGGTACTAACAATTAACCTCTGCCAAACGGCGGAGGAAGTTAAACCGTTTTAAGATAATTTTTCGCAAGTATACCATACGGAAAATAAAGCTGCAAATTTATTGCGTTAAACGAGTGCAGATATAAATTGTTGATAACATCATCTGCACAATTGTTTTCAGCTTAGAATAATAAGCAGACATTTTTATTTCCGCAACTTACAATATGGCGTTACTTACCGGAGTAGATTACCCGCGCTATTGTGGGCTGTTCTCATCAGTGTCTAAGCCGTAAACGGATACACTTAGATTACCCACGCTTTTGTGGGCTGTTCAGCACGGGGGTTGTAGAGGGGCTTCGGCTTGTTCTTTGCAGGAAACAGTGGGATTGCGGAAAGTACAGCGTGTTCTTTACAGGAAGCAGGGTTGTGCGGAAAGTACAGCGTGTTCTTTACAAGAAACAGGGTGTGTGTGGAAAGTACGGTGTGTTCTTTACAGGAAACAAGGTTGTGCGCAGAGCCCCATGAATACGCATATTGCAGATACCCCGCGTATTTGCAATATGTAGCAACGCAGAATTAGCGAACGCGGCAGTATTTTCTGCTTGGACAAATCAAGGGAGGTTAAATATCATAATTAGTTCCGCAAGTCGAGATTACACAGCATAATTAGTTCCAGCAAGCCATGATTACACGGCGTAATTAGTTCCAGCAAGCCGAGGTTATATAGTGTAATTAGTTCTCATATTCGACAAACGGAACTTGCCTGTAGAAATTCTGCGGGACATATGCTATACTTATTAGCAGCTTATGTTAATAAGTTGAGGTGGATATGATGAGCAAGTATTTGAAATATGTTCCCAAAACCTTGCAAGAAGACTTTGTGGATAATAAAGTTGTCCCTTTTGTTGGAGCGGGATTTTCTAAAAATGCAATTCTCCCTCAAGGACTATCTATGCCAGATTGGAACGAGTTAGGACGCATAATTGCTAATTATATTACTGATTATGAATATACAAATGCAATTGATGCACTCTCGCTGTTTGAATCGCAGTTTTCAAAAGTAAGATTAATAGAACTGCTATCAAAAGAACTATATATTAGCGATTTGAAGCCAGGAGATGCCCATAGATCTCTTTGTGATGTCTTTTTTGACACCATTTGCACTACTAATTTTGATTTCTTACTTGACCGCACGCTTCAGGATTCCAACCGACCGCATTCGATTATCGTATCGGAAGATAGATTACCAATTAACGCATACGAAAAGACAAGATTAGTAAAACTACATGGAGATTTTGACCATCCTGACCGAATGGTTATCACAGAATCAGACTACGATAGTTTCCTTGATAGAAATAAAGTTTTAGCAACATATATCTCAAATCTGTTTATAACCAAAACGCTATTCTTGGTTGGGTACAGCTTCGATGACACCGATATTCGCGGATTATGGCAAATCATCAATAGTAGGTTAGGAAATCTCCATCGACCAGCTTACGCATTGATGGTAGGTGCAAGCCCAGTTGAAACATCTCGTTTTGAGAGAAGAAAAGTGAAGGTCATAAATTTAGAAGGAAAGAAAGCAGACTACCCATTGATTCTTAATCAATTTTTCATAGAGGTTAAAGAAATGATTGATAAAGAATCCTCCGGTAAAATCACTGTAACCAGCGAAAAAGCTCGAAGTGAGTTGAAACTTCCGAGCAGCAATAAGAGTTTATGCTTTATTTCAGCTCCTTACACACGTATATCATTTTTAAAGGAGTTATTATATCCTGCCCTAACTGAGAATGATATAGTCCCCTTAACACTTGACGAAGCCGTCATGCCAAATGATAACATATTAACAAAGAGCGAAACGCTTTTGAAAGAATCCTCTTTGGTTATTATAGATGTCTCACGGGACAATATAAATGCCTTATGGGAACTTGGTATTGTTCATAGTATAAAAAAGGACTGTATTGTTATTGCTGATGAGTCACAAAAACCGGCGTCTACTCTTGCCTTTCATTATATGGCGTATGATGCTCTTGGCGATAATACCACTTTTAGGGAACGGTTCAGCGAATTTATTGCACAATTAGCTCAATCGACAAAAAAACAAAGCGATGATGAACCTGAGCGATTGCTACAAAAAGGCGAATACGATGCAGCAGTAATATCAGCGTTCAGATTATTGGAGACGTTTTTCCGAAAATCCAGTATTCTATCCTCTCAGGATGCCCTTAAAATAAGACCTGTAACACTGTCCGAACTGATACACCGACTTGAAATGACAAGTATCCCGAATGATTTAGTAGTGAAGGTTCGTGAATACTTACGTATCAGAAATCAAATTGTTCACGAAGCGACGGTAAAAACAAATAAGAAAACTGCAATGGATGTAGTAAAATCAATAAAAGACTTAATGTTATTTATTGAGCGAGAAGGCATTAAGCTGGAGTAGTATTGTGAATCTCTTTGTAGATTCCACAGTTGAAGAAGGACAATAGATGTATAACTGCTTCTTGAGTCTAAGCATTTAGAACACTTAGCATTTATGTATAAGCGAATAGTATAAGCATTTCAATCACATACTCTACAGTTTACGTTCGTGTGCATTATTCTGATAACGGGCAGCGGAAAAGGAAACGATAAAAATCCTTTTCCGCTGTTTGTAGTTGTTTTATCTGCCGAACATACTGGCGAGGGGATTGGAACCCGCCGC
>JAISVZ010000148.1 GCA_031271295.1 Clostridiales bacterium
TCGCGGTTAAGGAACTAGGCAAAATAGTCCTGTAACTTCGGGAAAAAGGACACCCCAGTGATGGGGTCGCAGAGAAATGGCTCAGGCGACTGTTTAACAAAAACACAGGGCTATGCAAAATCGCAAGATGAAGTATATGGCCTGACACCTGCCCGGTGCCGGAAGGTTAAATGGGGATGTAATCGCAAGAGAAGCATTGAAATGAAGCCCCGGTAAACGGCGGCCGTAACTATAACGGTCCTAAGGTAGCGAAATTCCTTGTCGGGTAAGTTCCGACCTGCACGAATGGTGTAACAAAGAGGGCACTGTCTCAACGAAAGACTCGGCGAAATTGTGGTACCCGTGAAGACGCGGGTTGCCTGCGGCTAGACGAAAAGACCCCGTGGAGCTTTACTGTATCTTAGCCTTGAATTATGGAAGTAATTGCGTAGAATAGGTGGGACCCTTTGAAGCATGGCTTTTGGGCTGTGTGGAGGGGAAATGTGAAATACCACCCTATTAGTTCTGTGGTTCTAACTCCTATGTTTGAATCAACAGGGAGAACATGGTTAGGTGGGCAGTTTAACTGGGGCGGTTGCCTCCTAAATTGTAACGGAGGCGTTCAAAGGTACCCTCAGGACCAATAGAAATGGTCTATAGAGTGCAAGTGCAGAAGGGTGCTTAACTGCAAGACCTACAAGTCGAGCAGATGCGAAAGCAGGAACTAGTGATCCGGCGGTTCAGTGTGGAATTGCCGTCGCTCAACGGATAAAAGTTACCCCGGGGATAACAGGCTTATTCTATCCAAGAGTCCATATCGACGATAGAGTTTGGCACCTCGATGTCGGCTCATCCCATCCTGGGGCTGGAGTAGGTCCCAAGGGTTTGGCTGTTCGCCAATTAAAGGGGTACGTGAGCTGGGTTCAGTACGTCGTGAGACAGTACGGTCTCTATCTACCGTGGGCGCAGGAAATTTGAGAGGACTCGTTCTTAGTACGAGAGGACCGGAATGAACATACCTCTGGTGTTTCGGTTGTTCCGCCAGGAGCATTGCCGAGTAGCCAAGTATGGACGAGATAAGCACTGAAAGCATATAAGTGCGAAACTCACCCCAAGATAAGATTTCCCTGAAGGGCACTCATAGACTATGAGTTTGATAGGATGGAAGTGTAAGTGCAGTAATGCATTCAGCTAACCATTACTAATTGCCCGTTCGGCTTGATCACATTATCTAACTCCGCTGTAGCGGAAGAAGTTATGTTGTTTCAAGGCGCAAGATTTACGTCATTTTGTCATTCTGCGCGCAGCCGCAGAATTGACAAATAACTACTACTATTAAGGAAGTTCTTTAATTAGGAAATAGAATTTTTTCCGGTGCTTTTTTCAACGGTGTCACACCCGATCCCATTCCGAACTCGGAAGTTAAGCCCGTTAGAGCCGATGGTACTTGGACCGCAGGGTCCCGGGAGAGTAGGTCGGTGCCGGATTTAATATAAAAAAGCCGATGCGTTTGTAAACGCATCGGCTTTTTCGTTTATATTTTTTGTTATATTAAAGCAAGCAAGGGCACAAGATTACTTGACATTGCGGAGATAAAACAAAATGTATAATGAAGAAAAAAAGTTAACAGAAGAAGTAATTAAAGAAATTGTAAATGAATGTTCACAGCACTGTGAATCATGTTCAGACAATGACTGTATGTACAGAAAAGAAGATGAAAAATAATTACAATTGTAATTTGTGCTGTTTTTGGTGAAATTTGTATAATCTAAACGTTTTTCGGAGTTAATGCATATTTGAAATCTTGCAATGAAGAGGAAAAATGAAAAGAATAATTCTTTGTTTGGCTTTTGTTGTCGGCTTTGCCGCTGTTACTTATGCGGTTGATGCGGAAGTCAGGATTACGCCTTTAAGAGCCGAGGCTGCTTTTAAATCCGGCAAAGATCATTGGGGTGTTTATAACGGGAAACCGTATTACTATTACGGTCACAGATACCATGCATATTACAGGCACGGCAGGCGATATTATTATTACGACTATTATGATTCCTACGATTATCAAAGAGGAAAAGCCGCCGCCGCTTACAGTGAAATAGAACGGCTTGAAGATATGAAAAAAGCCGCGGAGAACGCAAAACGGGAAATGAAAGGAATAAAGATAAAACGCGCCCGTTTCTATAAGGAATATACTTCGGATTCCGCCGCACAGTCTATGGCTGAAGTAGAGGTTCAAAATGATTCAAGCCATCACATAACGGAGTTTTATTTCAGAGGAAATTCTGCGACGGCAAGAGGCAAAGTTTTAATTAACGATCATTTTGAATTTTTTCCGCAGGATGAACTTCAGGCAGGACAAAAAGCGGCATATAAAATACCTCTGAATGCTTTCGGCGCATGGGCAGGCTTTAAAGCGCCGCCGGATAATTCCGTATTTACCGTAACCCTTGACGGCATGACAAGTTCCGACGGGCAGACTTTCTCATATAATATATTTTCATCCGATGACCAAAAAAGGCTGGATAAATTAAAAAATGCCTATGTTCATTAATGCAGCAAATTCCAAAGGGTCTATTGCCCGCTTTTCTGCGATGGAAAAAATAAAAGTTGAAGAAATTGAAGCGGAAGTTTTTAGAAAGCGCATAAAGAATATTTATGTGACGGTCGATTCTGTTACGGGCGAAGCCGTCATATCTGCGCCGGCGAGGGCTTCTGTTCACAGGCTTGAAACATTTCTTAAATCGCAGCTCGGCTGGATAAGAAAACAACGCGCGGGAATTTCAGTTATGCCGCGCAGAAAAAAAAGCAACTTTGACTGCGGCGACAAAATAGAGCTTTTAGGCAAAGAATATACACTTGTAACCAGAGCCGGCAAAAAACCGTACGGCGTTTACGCCGCATTCGAAAACCTTGAAATGTATGCGCCGGCTGATGCGAAATTTGAATATAAACGCAATCTTATGGACAATTTTTACGCGTCAAAACTTGCGTCGATTATACCGCAGATTGCCGAAAAATGGCAGGAAAGGCTCGGGATAAGAACGGAAAGCAATCAGTTAAAGCTGATTTTTAAAATCGTCGGAGATAAAATAAGCGGCTGCGGTAAAGATATAGCGGAAAAGAACATCACTCTGGGAAAGCCGCTGAAATTTGTTTATAAAAGAATGAAAAGCTGCTGGGGCAGCTGCAATATATGGAAAAAGACAATTACTCTTAACACCGAACTTGCCAAAAAAAATATCAGAATTATAGAATACATAACCGCTCACGAACTTTTGCATCTTAAAGAAATTAAGCACAATAAAAGCTTTAACGGCTGCATGAAAACATTTTTCCAAGACTGGAAAACAATCGAACAAGAGTTGAAAATAATTGACTCTTAAGACAGCAGTGATATGCCTATTCTGCGTACTGTAAGTGTATTGAAATTTAGCGCTCAGGTACGGTCAAGTGTGCAGAGTCCAATGCCGTTTTTAGTTGCCGGTTTGATTTAATGATAACCCCGTCACGGAAAAGCAGGTTGTTACTGGATTTTTCAATTAATGAAATAAATAGGCTTATTCTTATTAGAATTTGTCATGCCTTTTGAAAAACGGCACTGCGGAATGTACAATTGACGCGTAGCGTCAATATACTGCAGGCAATGAGCAAATGAGCATTAGACATGGGCAGGCGGTTATGAAAAAGGGTCTATAAACCGAGAAGGAAGCAATTTTATAATAGTAGCAAATCAGTCAAATTGATTATATTTGTCTGATATTAAATTTTGAAATACTAATCTCCCATATAAGTTTTGCGCTTATACG
The DNA here is from genome assembly GCA_031271295.1 of Clostridiales bacterium. GTDB lineage: Bacteria > Bacillota > Clostridia > Lachnospirales > WQUN01 > JAISVZ01. The sequence goes on from JAISVZ010000148.1 coordinate 3,783, forward strand.
GGAGATTTTTTATAATAATGCTTTAATTTTGTTGTGATACTTTTTGCACTCGCGCATAGTATTTATAGAAGGGTACCCGTAAATAACATGTTAAAGGAGCAGTCAATGAAAACCGGACAAATAAATACGTATAGGAGCCGAAAATGATATTCGAGCAGATATATAAAGAATTCTTCAAAATAATTTACTCCTATATTATAACCCGCATACGGGAAGACAATACCGCTAAAGATATTGCCGCTCTTACATGGCAAAAAGTACTTAAAAATTTTGATTCTTTTGATGAAAGCAAAGGCAATATGCGCCAATGGCTGTTTACTATAGCCAGAAATGAAATAAATATGCACTATCGTTTCTACTACGTAAAGAAAGTTTTATCGCTGACAGGGTTTGAAGATACAAACTTATCCGATGAGAAAGGCGTAGAAGAAACCATTATGGATAATCAGGAAAAACAAACACTGCTTCAAGCAATGGGAACGCTCAGCAAGAAAGAACAGGATATAATCGCCCTTAAATTTTATTCGGGGCTGAATAACCGGCAAATAGCGGAACTCGTAAATATAAGCGAATCCAACGCAGGCACAATAATTAACAGAAGCTTGAACAAATTAAGAGTTGTTTTGGAGGTAAAATGAAAAATACAGAACAAGAAATAATAGAACGTTTTCAAAAACTTGATTTTGACCCTAATGAAACAAATCAAAAACAGATTTTTAACAAAATAACGGCTTCGTCGGCAAAAAGGAGAACAAAACGCTTCGGTTTTGCTTTTGCAACGGCTTTCAGCATTATAGCCGCAGTATTGCTGGTAAATAACTATCCTAATAAAGGACAGATATCCGGATTTTTAACCGAACAGAAAGATTATATTGGACAGGATATGTTGACTGAACGTCCGGAAGCAGAAGAAGCATCCGGTATGCAGGTATCTATATCAAAAGAAAAAGAACAAAAAGTAAAGAAATATTCAAAGACGGATAAACCGCAGGTTGAAACGATTGCAGTTTACGGCATTGCCGAAGCTCCTGCAAGCAAAGCACCGTCCTATGCGGATATTGAACTTAGCAATTATACTTCTGTTTCTGAAGCAGAAGAGTCAATATTTGCGCCTGAACCTACCGGAATGGTTAAAGCATATTCGCAGCCAAGAGGTTCGGATGTACAATACCGCATTGCGGCAGGCGCACAACCTGAAAATTACTATGATAATAATTTAAAATTAATGCAAATGTCTTATTCAGGCTATGATTATAACGCTATGCAGGATGAAAGTTACAAAAAGTATGAAGAAAATTCTTTCCGTTCAACGGCTTCAGACCCGCTTTCGACTTTTTCTGCCGATGTGGATGCCGCTTCATATAATATAATCAGGCGCGTTATTATGTCCGGCAGCAGGCCTAACCCGGATTCAGTAAGAATTGAAGAATTTTTAAATTACTTTAACTATACATATCCGCAACCTCAAGGCAAAGACCCCGTAAGTATGAATTTTGAATATACGGATTCCCCGTGGAACAAAGGCCTTAAACTTGTAAAAATAGGCGTAAAAGCAAAAGATATTGAAAAGGCCGATTTGCCGGCGAGCAATATGGTGTTTTTGATAGACGTATCAGGCTCTATGGAAAAAGAAAACAGACTGCCTTTGGTAAAAAAATCGCTGAAAATGCTTATTGGCGAATTACGTCCTGAAGATAAGGTTTCAATAGTTACTTATGCAAACGGCGTCAGCGAAGTTCTTTCCGGAGCACAAGGCAGCGAAAAGGAAAGAATTATCAATATAATTGATAATCTTTATGCTTCCGGAGGGACAAGCGGTTCAGAAGGTTTATCCATGGCGTATGAAACAGCCAAAAAGAACTTTATCAAAAAAGGCAATAACAGAATAATTCTTGCCACAGACGGCGATTTTAATATAGGCCCCAGTTCGGAAAGCGAGCTTGAAAACCAAATAGTCTCGGCGCGCGATTCCGGAGTATTTTTGAGCGTATTGGGTTACGGTATGGGCAATTATAAAGATTCAAAGGTACAGACGCTTGCCAATAAAGGCAACGGTAATTACGCCTACATTAACGATTTGTTTGAAGCAAGAAAAACGCTTGTAAAAGAATTCGGCGCTACGCTGTTTACAGTTGCTAAAGATGTTAAACTGCAGGTGGAATTCAACCCCGCGTATGTAGCCGCATACCGCCTTGCGGGTTATGAAAAAAGAGCGCTTAATACGCAAGATTTTAACGACGATACAAAAGACGCCGGCGAAATAGGCGCAGGGCATAACGTTACGGTAATATATGAAATAATTCCCGCGGGCGTTAAAAGCAGTTTTATGCCGGATGTTGAAGCGCTGAAATACACAAAAACCTCGGCTGCTTCAGGAGAAAACGGCGATGTTTTGACGCTTAAATTAAGATATAAAGATCCGGATTCGGACACAAGCAAGCTTATGGAAAAACAATTGAAGCAGAGCGGTTATGTTCCGTTTGACAAAACGTCCGATGATATGCGTTTTGCGGCAAGCGTTGTGCAGTTCGGGCAGATACTCAAAGACAGCCAATATAAAGGCGAGATGACAATTGACGAAGTGATAAGCGCGGCAAAAAAAGCCAAAGGCGCGGATGACGACGGTTACAGGGCAGATCTTATAAAAACGGCGGAAATGTATAAAATGATTCGGTAAGAAAGAAATTTCAACTGCCTGTGCAAGAATAGCTTGCGCAGGCAGTTGGCATATATGGTTTGTACGTATTTAAATAAAATTTGTATAATCTAAAAGCTTTCCGGTTAGCGAAAGCATATTATGGACAAATAAACCTTAATTATTTCAATGTCATGCAGTTAAGTTTGTCATGTTGAGCTAAAGGACGAAGTCCTGAAGCCGAAACATCTGTCTTTGTAACGGCAGACCTTTCGGCTGCGCTCAGGGTGACAAATGGCTAAAATCTTGTAAATAAGAGGTTTATATATGCACAAATCCATAATTTTAAACGATATATGTTTGTACTTTCCAAATAAAATCTGTTTTGAAAACTTTTCGGCGCAAATACAGTCAGGCAGCCGTATAGCAATAATAGGAAATAACGGCAGCGGAAAATCCTCCCTTTTAAAAATAATTTCAGGAGCATTGCAGCCGTCTGAAGGCAAAATCCTAAATAATGAAAACATAGTTTTCGGTTATGTGCCGCAGCTTGTGTATGAATACGAGAATTTAAGCGGCGGACAAAAATTCAATAAAGCGTTAAGCGCCGCTTTTGCATTGCGTCCCGACGCGCTTCTTCTTGACGAACCTACAAACCATCTTGATTTGAAAAACCGCAAATCTCTGCTGAAAATGCTTGAGCATTATAAAGAAACGCTGATAATAGTTTCGCACGACGCGGAACTTTTAAGAAGCGTTATCGATACTTTCTGGCACATAGACAACGGTAAAATTACCGTGTTTTCGGGAAAATTTGACGATTATAAAAACGAACTGTTCCGAAAAAGGCAAAATCTTGAATACGAACTTGCGGTTTTGCAAAAGGAAAAGAAAGAAAACCACAAAGCGCTCATGAAAGAGCAGGAACGGTCAAAAAAAAGCAAAGAACGCGGCGGGAAATTTGTGGAACAAAAAAAGTGGCTTCCTGCAGTAGGAGATTCTAAACAGAATTCGGCCGAAAAGGCTTCCGGAAGAAATAAAGAGAGCATAAATGAAAAAAGAGGCAGTATAAACGAACAGCTTTCGGCTTTAAGGATACCGGAAATTTTAAAACCCAAATTTTCTTTGACCGCAAAAGACATAGGCTCTAAAACCATACTTTCTTTAAGCGGCGCAAGCGCAGGTTATGCAGGAAAAACGGTTTTACGCGATGTAACTTTATCCGTATCGGGCGGCGGACACATTGCAATAACCGGAGATAACGGTTCGGGTAAAAGCACTCTTCTTAAAGCAATTTTAAATTATCCCGAAATAATAAAATCAGGCATTTGGGACGTGCCTGCGGCCCGAGACATTGCTTATCTTGACCAATATTACGGCACTTTAGACAATGACAAAACGGTTATAGAGACATTGTCCGAAACCGCCCCGCAAAAAACGCATGCGGAACTCAGGGATATTTTAAACGGTTTTTTGTTTCGGAAAAACGAAGAAGTAAATAAAAAAGCCGGAGTTTTGTCGGGAGGCGAAAAAGCGCGTTTGAGCCTTGCAAAAATTGCGGTTAAAACGCCTAAACTTTTGCTTATAGACGAAATAACAAACAACATCGATTTGGAAACAAAAGAGCATGTCGTTCAGGTTTTAAAACAATATCCGGGAGCAATGGTCATAGCGTCCCATGATGCGGCTTTTTTAAAAGATTTGGAAATAGGGCATTTTTACTATATAATTAGCATAAATTAATATGATAAACTTTGTTCGCATGTTAAATTTTTCTTTTGCGGTTATTTTTGTCGCAATTGTTATCAAGAGGTTTAAGTGAATCTTCAAAGCATATTTGATAAAAGGTTGTTGAATAAAATAATATTATGCATATTGCCGGTTTTGTTGATAAGTGTAATTCTTATAATTTATGCTAAAAGCATAGATTACAAAGTAATCGGCGGGGATGATGAAAAGTTTACTTTACTTCTAAATCCTCAATACACTTCAAAAGGCATTGTAAAAAGAATTTTTTCAAGCAATGTTTTTCCGGATACGGCCGGAAGTTATTATAGACCAATATTAACACTGTCTTTTTATTTTGATAACAAGATATCAGGAAATAATTTGTCGCTGCCGGCAAGTCATACCATAAATATTTTGCTTCATATTGTTTCGGTATTGTTATTTTTTCGTTTTTTATGCAGATATTATTTTGATATATACAAATCTTTTATTGCATCTCTTGTTTTTGCAGTAAGTCCCGTAATTTCTGAAACAGTAGTATGGCTTCCGGGAAGAAATGACAGTATTTTATTCATTTTCATCTTGTTCTCTTTTATGTTTTTCATCAATTGCAATGAAAATGAAAAAAACAAAGAGACACATTTAACTTTCCATCTAATGCTTTATTTTATGGCTCTTTTGACAAAAGAAAGTGCCGTTGTTTTTCCGCTGTTGTGTTTTTGTTATATGGTTATTAAACAATATCCTGAAAAATTAAAATTTTGTTTATATTGGTTTGTTCTCACGCTTGTTTATCTTATAATAAGAAACCAAATAACGGATTTGCACTATACGTGGCATTATATCCTAAATTTAAAAAATCTAGTAATTAATCTAAATATGGTATTCGATTATTTTTCATCCGTTTTTTTTATATCGGAAATTCATACTTTTACTTCCGTTAAAATATTGACCTTTGTTAAAGGCATTTTAATGATAGCGCTTTTGTTATTTTTTGCTATTAGAACATCAAATAGAAAAATATGTATTTTCTTCTTCTTCTGGGCAATTATGTTTTTACTCCCGAACTTTTTTGTTGAACGTGCTCACTTTCAGGGAAATAGAATGTACGTCCCTATGGCAGGATTGATAATTTGTGCTGTTATGGTAGTTGAAAGTATTATTAAAACAAGGCTGCAAAAATATATTTTTACAACAATACTGGTGTTTTTTGTGTCCGTTTCAATAGTAAAAACAAATCATAGAATTGTTAATTTTCAAGATGCAATTTCTTTTTGGCATTATGAAAAAACGAACAACTATACAATTTGGTCTGCACAGCAATATGCTTTTGCTCTTTCAAATAACGGTTATTATGCGGAAGCTATGAAAGAATTTGAGGATTTAATTTATGATAGAAAAATTGCAACAAAAGATATAGTTTTGAACTATTCGCTTGTGTGCAGGTTGTCCGGAGATATTGATAAAGCCGACAGGCTTTTAAATGACTTTAATATTAATTCTAACGCCAATTAGTCTATGTTTTAAAACTTACGGCTGAGGCAGTACGGAAGTTTTTTTAAGAAGGTTTATTTTGCCGTAAGAAAAAGAAAGTAAATCGTAATAATCCCGATCTTTTTGTAAAAACCTGTCATATTTTGTTGCGTAATCTATAACTTTTTCGTAATTTCCAAGCAGCAGGTTTAAGGATATTATATCGTGTAAAGTTTGTTCATCCAGCAGATTTTTTCTGTCAAGAAAATCTATGATTTCATCTGCCTGATTAAAGAAATTGAAATATGTTAAGCATTTAAACTCCCAAAACAATCTTGATTTAATTTTATCATCATCATTTGAAGCTCCGAAAAAAGTTTCCCTGTCGTAAAAAATATTGATCCTTTTGTTTGCGGTTATTGCGGTTGCGGATGTAAATGCAAATACGGCGGCCAAAGAGAGAATTCTGTATTTTTTTGTTTCAAAAAGCGGCTGAATTATGTAAAAAGTGCTTATCATGAGCATGGCATAAGACAAATACATTCTGTT
>JAISVZ010000003.1 GCA_031271295.1 Clostridiales bacterium
AAAAGTGTACATAACAAAATAAGAATCATTACCGTATATATCACAACATCCATTATGATATCGCCTTTGGACCTGCGTCCGAACAGAAAAATCATCTTTTTCACCTCTTTCGTTAAAATTGGGGATTGCGTTGCCGGAAAACAGCCCGCGCAATTTTCGGCAAGGAGCTAAATGATGCTCGTATCCCCGGCTTTTTTGGCAAAAGTGTTTGCCGTAAGCACCAGTATTATAGATACCAAGGACTTAAAAATTCCTATGGCCGTACCGAAGCTGTAGCGGCTTTGCCCTATACCGTACCTTATGGCGTAAACGTCGAGCACTTCCGAATAATTACGGGTAATATCCGAACCCAAAAGCATCTGCTTTTCAAACCCGATACTTATCAGCCAGCCCACGTTCATAATCAAAATAACGGTTATTACCGGCATAATGCACGGCAGAGTTATGTGCCAAATCTGCTTCATCCTGCTTGCGCCGTCTATCCCCGCGGATTCGTACAGCCCCGGGTCCACCCCGGCTATAGCCGCCAAAAATATAATCGCGTTCCAGCCAAGTTCCTTCCATATTTCGCTTCCGGTCATAATGCCCCAAAACAACTTTCCGTTCGCAAGGAAAGGAATTCTTTTTTCAACAAGCCCTAAGGACGCCAAAATATCGTTTATAGGCCCTTCCGTGGAAAGCATCGCGCTTATCATACCCGCGGCGACAACCCACGAAATAAAGTGAGGAAGGTAAGAAATTGTTTGCGTTACCCTTTTAAAACGCGGCGCGCGTATTTCGTTAAGCATTAAGGCGAATATTATCGGCATTACAAAACCGAAAACCATAAGCATAAGGCTCATACCCAGCGTGTTGCGAAGCGCCAGATAAAACCGCCCTTGCGTGGTAAAATCCGCAAAAAGCGCCTCAAAATGTTTAAAACCAACCCATTGCGAAGAAAAGAAGCTTTTAAACACGTCTCCTTTTAACTTAAAATCCTTAAACGCAATGCTCCAGCCTAATAATGGAAGATAGTTGAATAATAAAACCCATATTAAAAACGGCATAGACATTAAAAGCAAATACCGCTGACGGTGGATTTTACCAAAAAAAGCTGCAAATGAATTTTGCTTTGATTTTAAATTATTCACCAATTCCACCTCTTTTCTTTTGTTTTTTTTATTAAGTTACTGAACAAAGTTCAGTTATGTTTTGAATATTAGCACAATGTTTTATGTTTGTAAATAGGTTTTTTAAAAATTTATTATAAGAATTTATTAAAAATTTTAAAAATAAGTTTTAGTCTATTGACATATTGTCGAATTTCTTTTATAGTTTGAATAATAATTAGTGTAGGTGGTTAAGTAATGAACAATCCTGTTTCTTTATTAAAGGATCGTCACCGGCAGCTAACGTTCGATTTGCTTTCCCGCAGAAAGGAAATTTCGCGGGTGGAAATTGCTCGCGAACTTAACGTAAGCTTGCAAACCGGAATGAAAATAATGAGTTATTTTACCGATTACGGTTTGGCTGTGAGCATGGGAGGCGTTGGCACTCAGGTTGGGCGCAAGCCGCAAATGTACGCGTTTAACCCAAACGCGGCGCATGTTATTGCCGCCGTAAACGAGGGCAGCGTACTGCGCGTTTGTGTTTTAAACCTTGCCTGCGAAATACTGGCTCAGGAAACCGCAGACCTTCGCGGAAACATCCGCTCGGTTATTGTTGAGCAGCCCTGCGAAATTGCCCAAAACCTGTTGAACAATTTAGAAAAGGAAGGGCGCAAGCCGGAAAAGCTTTTGGGCGCGGCAATGTGTTTGCCGGGCGTTGTGGATGAGGAAAACAGAACAATATCTTTTGCGCCGAGTTTTGTTGAGGGATCATCTTATAAAATAGGAGATTTGCTGGACGAGGCGTCCCGGTGCCTGGGAGTTTCCGTAATTGCCGAAAACGACGTTAACGCCGCTGTTTACGGGGAATACGCGGGTTGCGGCAATCCGGATTTGGCGTTTATTTCTATTGGTTCCGGCGTTGGTATGGGGCTTGTATTAGACGGGAAACTGCGGCGCGGCCCAATGTTTACCGCCGGCGAAATTGGAATGATGCCGTACTTTGACGCACAGGCGCAGGGAAATTTGCGAACGGTGGAGGAATTAATCAGCTTAGACGCTTTAAAAAAAAGGTTCGGGTTTGACCGCCGGTTTGGCGTACAGGCAATGAACCCCAAAATGCGGGAGGTTATGATTGGTTCCGTATCCGACGCGGTTGTATTTATTGTTTGGGCGGGCGCTTCAATGCTTGGGCTTACGGATTTTGTTTTAGGAGGCATTACCGCGGACTTACTGGGCGAGGATCTGTTCGAAGCGGTGCGCAAAAAAGCATCGCAGCGCATACCGCTTCCGGTTTCGGTGCTTCGGCAAACGCTTGTTTACCCAGAAATAGTAGGCGCGGCAAAAAAAATAATAGACGCTAACAAACGCGACCTTCTTGCCATGGACGATTAAAATTATCATATGCAGTACTTAAAAAAGAGGAGGAAAAATTATGTCTGAATTAAAAGCGGCCGTTATAGGCGCGGGAAGCACTTACACACCGGAACTTATCGAAGGTTTCACAAAATACCGGGAAGATTTGCCGTTTACGAAATTCGCTCTGATGGATATTGACGAGAACCGTCTTGATATTGTGGGTTCGCTTGCCAAGCGCCAGCTTGAAAAGGCGGGTTTTGACGGCGAGGTAGTTTTAACTTCCGATTTAAAGCGCGCGCTCGACGGCGCGGATTTCGTTTTCGGGCAGGTACGCGTGGGCAAAATGGCGGCGCGTATAAAGGACGAAAAAATACCGCTTAAGTACAAGATGTTAGGGCAGGAAACAACCGGCGCGGGCGGGTTTATGAAAGCGCTGCGAACCGTTCCGGTTATTTTGGAAGTTGCGGAAAAAATGAAGCAATACTCGGCTCCCGGCGCGTGGCTTATAAACTTTTCAAACCCTTCGGGAATAATTGCCGAGGCCGTATTAAACAATACGGATACGAATATGATAGGGCTTTGCAACTGCCCGATAAATATGATTAAGGAAGTTGCCGATACCATTGAAACTACGGATTTTGATTATGAATATGTTGGTCTAAACCATTTAAGCTGGATAACAAGCGTTATTAAACACGGCGAAACCGAAAACTTGGTAAACGCGCTTTCCGGAAAAGCGGCCTCTTCAATGAAAAACGTACCGGAAATTGATTATGACGAAGCGCTTCTTAGGGCAATTCCGTATATTCCAAGCTCATATTTGGGGTATTTTTACGCGCGAAATCAGCAAATTAAAAAGTGCCTTAAGGCGAAAAAAACGCGCGGCGAAATATGCTTAGAACTTGAAAACGAGCTTCTTAAAAAATACGCCGACCTAAACCTTGACGTTAAGCCAAAAGAACTTGAACAGCGCGGCGGAGCGCTGTATTCCACGGCGGCGGTTGCGGCGGCGCAGTCCATAGCGAACGATAAACGCGAAATTCATGTTGTGGCGGCAAAAAACAACGGCGCGGTGCCGTTTATGGAAGATAACGATGTGGTTGAGGTAAAATGCGAACTTGGCAAAAACGGAATAAAACCTTTGCCGGTAAAAGAATACAACGAATATGTTAAAGGGCTTATGCGCGCGGTTAAAGCTTATGAAAAACTAACTGCGGCGGCGGCTATAACCGGAGATAGGGACAAGGCTCTTGCGGCGCTTATGGCGCACCCGTTAATAGGCGATTATGATACCGCGGCTCCGATGCTTGCGGAAATGCTTGAGGCCAACCGCGAACTGCTTCCGAGGTTTTTCTCATGAGCGGGCTTATTTTGGGCGTTGACGGCGGCGGAACCAAAAGCCATTTGGTTTTGTTTAACTCCGCCGGAGTTTGCGTGGGAACAACCGCCTGCGGCCCGTTGAACCACGAAAGCTTGGACGGCTCGTTTGATGAGCTTGAAAGCGTATTAAACAAGGTTGTTAAAAACGTGCTGAAAAAAGCCGGAGCAAAAGCGTCCGACATAAGCCACGCGGTATTTGGGCTTGCGGGTGTTGATACCGCCGCGCAGCATAAAATAATTTCCGATATGATTGACAATATAGGAATAAAATCCTTCACGCTTTGTAACGACGCGTTTCTCGGCGTTTCGGCGGGCTGCCCCGGCGGATACGGAATATGCGCGATAAACGGAACCGGTTCGGTAATGGCGGCGGTGGATTATAAAAATAACACCGTACAGGTTGGCGGCATAGGCGAGGTTTCAAACGATTGCGGCGGAAGCGGCTGGTACGGCACAAAGGTTTTGGGCGCGGTATACGGCGAATTGTTTAAACGCGAAAAACCCACGCTTATGACAAATATGCTCTTCGAATTGGCTGGAATTAAAAGCAAAGACGAATATACGGAAATTATAACCGAAAAGCTAAACAGCGAGGAGCTTGACGTATACGCTCTTAACCGGTTTGTGTTTATTGCCGCCGGGAAAGGCGACGAGGCGGCAATGGATATACTGCGAACATCGGCGGCGCATTACAGCGGCGGCATTGTTTATTTGGCGCAGGAATTGGATTTTCCGGCGGATAAAACCCTGCACGTTACGTTTGCCGGCTCCGTTTTTACAAAGGAAAAGGTTAGAATACTGCCGGAACTTATTGAAGAGGAAGTTAGAAGAAGGCTTGCCGGAAGAAATGCCGAGTTTTTGTGCTTGGATACCGTGCCGGTGGCGGGAGCGGTTTATTGGGCTTCCAAAAATGCCGGTTGCGAAATTAAAATGGAGGTAATTAAGAACGCGCTGAAGGAAGCGGGGCTGTAATTGCGGAGTTGCCCGCGATTTGCGTTGCTGACAGGTAAAGGTTGTAGAGGGCTTAGGCGTTGAAGCGCCCGCGATTTGCGGTGCTGACAGGTAAGGGTTGTAGAAGGCTCCGGCGCAAATATATCGGCAAGCGATATAGTTTGCACCGAAGCCTGTTCCCGCGTGTTCTTTTTTACATTAACTCCATTAACCAATTTACAGGATTTACGTCACAACACGACCGCCAATATTAGCGAATAACTTTATATATAGTTGCGCTTGTTTTGCCGGTGGTTTCTAATACATTACTGTTGCATAGCAGCGTCAGATAACGCCTTACCGTCGCGGCGGATTTTCCTGTGAGTTGTCTTGCTTCAAGCGGCGTGATAGTGTTATGTGATTCGAGATATTGCAAAATTGGCGTTATCTTTTCAATTTCGGCTTCGCTCAAACTTCGCTCAGTATCGCCATTGTCTTCGCTCAAACTTCGCTCAAAATCGCCATTATCTTCGCTCAAACTTCGCTCAGTATCGCCACTATCTTCGCTCACGCTTCGCTCAGTATCGCCATTGTCTTCGCTCACGCTTCGCTCAAAATCAGCAGCGTATGGAAATGTTACAACAATGAAGCTCGGCGTTATATCAAATACGGAACGGTCATAGGCATCTAAAATACGTTGCATACCCGAACCCAATTCCTCAACGAGTTCAACATCTTTGAATACGCGCATAAGTTCTCGGTTTCTGAGCATGGAGCGGCCTTTGAAAAAATCCTCCTGCGACAACCCCTCAACAAGGCCGCCGGTCGATGTAATCGTTACGCGGTCGGAGTAAAACTCAACAACCGGCCACCCAAGATTATAATCGTTGTGCACAACAGCGTTTATAAACGCTTCGCGGAGCGCGACAGGGTTAATCAGCTTACGCTCTAAGCGATTCCGGGGGGTTATTTTGGCGAATGTTTTGTTTTCAACTGAGAACTTATCAAGCACACGATATATCGCCGTTATCAGACACCGATAACCGTACTCTTCGTTCTCAACAAGGTCAACCTTATCTGTACCCGCATACTTGGCGACCTTGATTGACGCGCCGTTATTATCCGCCAACAGGTAAGCAAGAAAATTATATGCGCCGTCACTCATACGCAAGTCCAAATTATCTATTTTCCATTTTGAAGGGTGGATTTTGTAAATTCAGCATACGGATTTCACTCCTTGCGTTTTTCTGCGTGAAAGGGTAGAATTACAGCCGGAGATGATAACCATGGACATTGTATTCGCCACGGCAAACGAAGGCAAGCTTGTAGAAATTAAATCGGTTTTAGCGGAATTTAATATTTTGTCGTTAAAGGATTTAAAAACCGGCATTGAAATAATTGAGGACGGCGCAACCTTTGAGGAAAACGCCGTAAAAAAAGCGCAAACCATATCGCGCTTACTTAACATTCCCGTTCTTGCGGACGATTCCGGGCTTGAAATAGATTATTTGGATAAAGCGCCGGGAGTTTATTCCGCCCGCTATATGGGGGAGGATACTTCCTACAGCGTAAAGAACAGCCGCATTTTAAATTTAATGAAGGATGTGCCAACGCGGCAAAGAACGGCGCGTTTTGTTTGCGTTATCGCATACGCAAAACCGGGAAGCGAAACCGTTACCGTAAGGGCGGAAGTAGAGGGTATTATTCATAGCCGTATTCAGGGTGAAAACGGTTTTGGATACGACCCTATTTTTTTTATACCGCAGCTTAACAAAACCACCGCAGAACTTTCACTTGCGGAAAAAAACGAAATAAGCCACAGGGGAAAAGCCCTTAAACTAATGAAAGAACTCTTAAACAACGAAATCCCCTAACTATCGAAAGAACTCTTAAACAACGAAATCCCCTAACTATCGAAAAAGCTCTTAAACTAATGAAAAATCTCTTAATCAATGAAAGAAAGGTTGCTGCAAACTCTTGATTTTAGTATTTAGCGATTCGCACACAAAAACTTCGGATATGCTTGACGTAATTGATAAAACCCTCCAAGACGGCGGCTGCGTAATTCACCTTGGCGACCACGCTTCCGACGCGGATTTGGTTTTAAAAAAACACCCCGGTATAAACCTTACAAAGGTGCGGGGAAACTGCGATTACGCTCCCCAAATCCCCGCCGAGGCAATAATTACAGCCGAAGGGCATAAAATTTTCTTAACTCACGGGCATTTGCAAAACGTTAAAACCGGTTATAATCATCTTATCACTTCGGCTATAAGCCGGGAAGCGGATATCTGCCTTTTCGGGCACACGCACACGCCCGACATCTTTTATTACGAAAACATTCTCTTCCTTAACCCCGGCAGCATATCGCTATCCCGTAGCATTCTATGCCCCACATACGCGGTAATAAATTTTGCAAACGGCAAGGCCGAGGCTTCGGTTGTTGCGAAAGAAGCTTTTGGGTACAGGCCGGTTTTTATAAAGCCCAAAGTATACGGCAGCGATTTTTCAGAAAAAGGTGTTTAAATGCATTTAAAAAGGCTTGAAATACAAGGTTTTAAATCCTTTCCGGAAAAAACCAAGCTGGATTTTACAACCGGAATAACAACGGTTGTTGGCCCCAACGGAAGCGGTAAAAGCAACATTTCCGACAGTATCCGCTGGGCGCTTGGCGAGCAAAGCGCCAAAAGCCTGCGCGGCGGCAAAATGGAGGATATTATTTTTTCCGGCACACAAAACAGGCGTCCGCTCCAGTTTGCGGAGGTCTCTTTGGTTTTGGATAACGAGGATAAAAAAATCCCGGCGGAATTCTCGGAGGTTAAGGTAACGCGCCGTGTGTACCGCTCCGGCGAGGGCGAATACTTTCTTAACGGCATAAACTGCCGCCTGAAGGATATCCACGAACTTTTTATGGATACCGGTATAGGCAAGGAAGGGTATTCAATAATCGGGCAAGGCAAAATAGATGAAATTTTAAGCGCTAAATCTGCGGACAGGCGTTTGCTTTTCGAGGAAGCGGCGGGAATTGTAAAATTTAAAAACCGCAAAACGGAAGCCGAAACCAAGCTTGAACGCGAAAGGCTGAATTTAACCCGCGCGGAAGATATTATCGGCGAAATAGAATCCCAGCTTGAACCTTTGCATGAGCAATCCGAAGCGGCAAAAAAGTTCCTCTCGTTTTCGGAGCGGCTAAAATTGGTGCAGGTAAATATTTTTCTAAGGGAAGCCGAAAGTTCGCAGGAAAAAATTTCGGCGTTAGCTCAGCGTATTGAGGAGCTGCAAAACTCCATAGCGGAAGATACCGGAGAGAGAGATAATTTACGAAAACTCACCTTGGAGTTAAAACGCGCCTTGGAGGAACAAAACGACGGATTAAAAGCGCTGGAAAAAAAGCTCGCAAGTTTGCGCCAAGGTTACGACCAAAAGGAGAACGATATACGCCTTTACGCGGAAAAAACCGCGCACACGGAAAAGGATATAACGCGGCTTAGATTGGAAATTGAAAAAAAACGCGATGAAATAACCGCCAAAACTTCGGTGCGAAGCGGCTTTGAAAAGCACATGGCTTCGCTTTCCGAAAAGCTTGAAACCGTTAACGCGGATTTGGAGGGCTATCAGGCGGATTTTGAAAGTTTAAGCGGCGCGTTGCTTGAATCGGAAAACAAACTTGCCGAGTTTAACCACAGAATATACGATAAAATGAACGAAATATCCGAAAAGAAAAACGCCGCGGAAAAACTGAGCGGGCTTTACGAAACGTTGGAATCTAAAAAAGAACAGCTTAACACGGAAAAAGAAAACATTTCGGAAAAAATATCGGAACTGAGTGAAAAAATACATATACTTGCCGAAAAAAAGGCCGGAATTATTAAGGAGAAAACCGAAACGCAGAACAAGCTGAATTTTTTCGGCGACGAGTTAAAAGCTCTTGAAGTTTTGGAAAAAGGAAAAACCGAAGAGCTCGGCGGCGTATATAAAAGCTACAACACGGCAAAAGCTCGGTTAAAGCTGCTTACCGAATTGGAAGAGGGTTACGAGGGTTATTTAAAAAGCGTAAAGTCAATATTAACAAAAAAGAAGGAAGAGCCGGAAAGGTTTAAAAATATCTTAGGCGCGCTCGGTTCCCTTTTAAGCGTGCCGCCGGGTTTTGAAACAGCGATAGAAACCGCGCTTGGCTCTCATATTCAAAACATTGTAACCGAAACGGAATACGATACAAAAGAGGCTATTGAATACCTTAAAGCAAATAAGCTTGGCAGGGCAACATTTTTGCCTTTAAGCGCAATAAAACCAAGGCCGATTGGCGGCATAGCGGAAAAACTCGCCAAGGAAAAAGGTTTTGTCGGAATCGCCAGGGATCTTATTTCTTACGACGCAAAGTTTGAGAATATTTTTTCAAACATACTTGGCAGGGTAATTGTAACCGATAATTTCGACGACGCGCTTATAATGTTTAAAAAGTACAACTACGCTTACAAAATTGTTACAAAGGGCGGGGAGCTTCTAAACGCGGGCGGAGCGATAACCGGCGGCGATACCGAAAATTCGGGTTCGAAAATATTCGGGCGCAGCCGCGAAATTGCCGTTTTAACCGTTCAAACCGAGGAGCTTAGAATAAAAAGGGATTCTTATATTGGCTTAATTGAGGAATTGCGGCAAAAAGCGGCATCCGCAAACGCAAAATCCGCGTCTATGCTTGAAAGCCTTCATAAAATAAACATAGAGGAATCCGCTTTGGCGCAGGAGGAAACTCAGCTTGGCACAAACAGAAGCGCGGCGCTTAAACGAAAGGAAGAAATAAAAAACGAGGACGAGGAAGTTTTAAAGGAAATTGTAAATACCAACAAAGCCATTCGCGAGGCGAATTCTTTGGCGGCGGAAACAGAAAAACAGCTTGGCGAAATAAAGGGCGAAATGCTGGCATATCAAACAGAGCTTGCCCAAAGCCGCGAAGAAAAGGATATTAGAGTAAAAATAATTACGGATTTAAAAATAGAAGAAGCGAGCATAAACGAAAAGCTTAAAAGTACGGGCGAAAATATTAAGCGGTTAGACGAAGAAGCGAAAACCAAAATGCAGGAAATAGGTAAATCCGAGGAAGAAATAAAAAATCTTTCGGATAAAAAAGCGTCTTTCGCCGAGGCGTCGGAAAAAGCGGCGCAGGAAGCGGAGCGGTTTTTGGAATTAATAGGCAAGAACGAGGGCGAACTTTTAACCGCCGAAGGGGAAGCCGCCAAAACAACGGAGGATATTGCATCTTACGAGGAAAAAACCGAGGAATTTACCCAAAGGCTTGGCACGGTGCAAAACGAATTAACAAGGCAAAGCGCGAAAATGGAGCAGGCGCAGGAAGAAATACGCCGCCTTTACGATTTAATGTGGGACGATTACGAGCTTACGCTAAATACCGCAAAGCAGTACGAAAGGCTGGATAAAAGCACAAGGGATTTAACCGGCGAGGAACGCGAAATTAAAAACGAAATAAAAGCTCTTGGCAATATCAACGTCGGAGCGATAGAAGAATTTCGCGAAAAGAAGGAACGCTACGACTTTTTGCAAGCTCAAAGGGACGATATAATAAAAGCGGAGGAAGCGCTGAAAGATTTAATTAAAGACCTTACATCCCTTATGGAAGAACAGTTCAGGCAGCAGCTAACCGTTATTTCCCACAACTTCAGCATTGTTTTTTCCGAGATGTTCGGCGGCGGAAGCGCGGGGATTATGCTAACCGACGAGGAAAACATTTTGGATGCGGGAATTGAAATTATCGCGCAACCGCCGGGTAAAAAACTGCAAATAATGTCGCTGTTATCCGGCGGGGAACGCTCGCTTACGGCAATGGCGGTGCTCTTTGCGATTCTCAGAATGAAACCGTCGCCGTTTTGCGTTTTAGACGAAATAGACGCGGCGCTTGACGACGCAAACGTAATACGCTTTACAAACTACCTTAAAAATTTTTCGCACGAAACACAGTTTATCCTTATTTCACATAAAAAAGGAACAATGGTTGCCGCCGACGCGCTCTACGGCGTTACAATGCAGGAACAGGGAGTATCCAAGCTTGTTTCGGTAAATTTGGCGGCGGCGGGGGAATAAAATTCACTTGAAAGGAATATTTTAATGGACAACAGATTGAAGCTTAAAGACAAAAAGAGAATAGTAATAAAGGTGGGAACCACAAGCTTAACATACCCCAACGGGCGTATAGACCTGAAGCGCGTATCCAATTTGGCGTGGGTTTTAACGGATTTGCGAAGCGGCGGGCGCGAGGTAATGCTTGTATCTTCCGGAGCAATCGCCGTGGGCGCGGAAAGGCTGAAACTTGCCGAGCGGCCGGCGGAAGTAAAGGGAAAACAGGCGGCTTCGGCGGTGGGGCAGGCAATACTTATGCAAATGTATGAAAACTTTTTTATGCAGTACAACCAGGTAATTGCGCAAATTTTATTAACAAAGGACGTTTTAGAGGACGAAACGCGAAAACTTAACGCCAGAAACACATTTTTTACGCTGTTCGAAATGGGCGTTATACCGGTTGTTAACGAAAACGATACGGTATCGGTTGAAGAGCTGGGGTTTTCCGAAAACGACGAACTTTCGGCTTATGTGGCGTGCCTTACCGACGCGGATTTACTAATAATTTTATCCGACAAGGACGGGCTTTACGCCGGAGGCGACCCGGACGTTAACCCAAATTCAGTGTTAATTGACGAGGTTTCCGAAATAAACGGCGATATAATAGCTTTGGCGGGCGAAACGAAAAGCAAGCTCGGCACCGGCGGCATGGCAACAAAACTTGTTTCCGCAAAAATGGCCGTTGATAACGGAATAGACGTTATAATGGCGTCCAACCGGGATCCGTCAATTATTTTCAAAATTTTGGACGGAGAAAAACACGGTACGCTATTCGTGAGTTAATAAATTTTTAACTATGCCAAAAGAATTGTATTCAATACAGTTTTGCTCAATTATTTGGAAAATTTTAAAATTGACAATATCCTTTACATTTATGCTCTAATGGTTTATATTTAATATCACTGCAAAATAAAAACATACAAATAATAAAAATATGTGAAAACGTTCATTGCTAACAAACGGCGTGATTGGTGGAAACATATTTTTTTTACTTATAAAGAGTGTTAGAACTTTTTATACCCAGTTATATTTTTTATTTTCGATGAAGGCTAAACGTGAGTATGACAGGCTTTAGACTAATTGCTTATTGTAAAGCTAAAGAAGCAAAGAGTGTTGAAAGAAGTTATGATAAAGTGTTGACAATCGAAAAATGTAGCAATATAATGTATTTGTGCAGTAAGTATAAATGATAAAAAAATCCAATAAGGAAGGTGTGATTACAACGTTTACACTTACAAGAAACGAGTTGGAAATTTTAGAACTCATGTGGGATGAAAACCGCCCCCTAACAAGGACGGAAGTTATTGATCTTTCTCCCGAACGCTCATGGAAATCAAGCTCTATCCATATACTTTTAAATAAGCTTATTGATAAGGGCGCAATTGTTGTTGACGGGTTTATACGAACCGGCAAAAACTATGGGCGTACATACTCTCCTTCTACCTCCAGAGACGAATACGATAAAACCCGTATCAAGGAACAATTCAAAAAAGGCAAACTTTCAATCGGTGAATTGTTCACTTCTTTAATCGAAGACGCTCATCTCGACGAAGCCGATTTAACCGAATTGGAAGATTTGCTTAAAGCCAAAAGAAAAAAGGTTAAATGAATATACGTCAGACTAAAATGCCTCCGGTTCCCCATCCGGAGGCATTCATTTTTTATGCGGAAACCTATTCCTCTGTTTCGTCTATTTCCGCCGTTGCCGCGTATACCCCCAACGCGGTAACTTTAAACGTATCCGCCGCCGCGCCGTTTTCCAACACCTCAAAACTAACCTCAACAGTGTACGGTTTTTCGCTCAAAGCATCAAAATTAAAGCTGACTTCCAAAAAATTTTCATTATAGCTGTTGGCGCGCCACATTTCCGCGCGCTTATCCAAAACCGAAGGTTCTTCACTTTCTTCATCTTCTTGGTATTCAAGCAGCAAAGCTTCAAATTTACACGCCGCGTTTTCGTTTTTAAATTCCATCTCAATACTTACGCTAAGCCCGGTATCGCAGCTTTTAACCGCTACAACATAAAACCCTACCGCCTTGCTTTTGTCGTAGCATATTTTATCTGCCTTAACCATTTTTAGCTCGCCGTTATATTCTTCGGTTGATATAAGGCTTCCGGTTTCGTCGTAGCTTGTAACAATCCGCCCGGAAATAACGTTGGCTGTACCAATATAAATTGTGCTGACAATTTTAAATATACCCATTTCCCGGCGGTAATCTTCATCGTCTATAAGGCTCAGTTGGCCGCTTTCCCATTCCGCTTCCGATACCGTTATATCTCGCTTCAAATTACCGTCGCCGCCGTATGCCTCAATTAATACGTACCCCATAAAACCATCCCTTCTGTTTTCAAATAGCGCAAACCTCCGTAGCGTTAACCGCACTTTGCGCATTTTTAAATGTGCGCCCGCTAATTAATACTGCTTTAAAATAAACAGCGGCGGGCGGTTTGTAAGGCTTTTTATATATTCCGCTCCCTGCTCGTAGTTTGTTATTTCCTTAACGTCCCAGGCGCTATCCATCGACAAATTGCCCACAAACTTTCTGCCCGACGCCGATTCCAAATAGCAAAAATCATCCGTTCCGGATTGAAACACCATCGGTTCATCCTCTTCGGTTATAAGCGAGTTAAGTTTCATTGCGCGGATAACCTCCGTATAGTCCGACCGTAAATAATCTTTAAACGCCGTTAAATTATAGCCGGGTACCAATTCCAAATTAATATCCACCAAAGCGGTGTTTATAACCGAGCGGCTTTTTTCGTACATTTCGTAATTTGGAAAAGCCATGTACCATGTATTATTTTCACAGTAAAGCACGTGCTCCGAAATTGAAGTGCTCTCGCCCTTCGGCGATGTTACCGCCACGCAGTATTTGCCGTCGCGGAAAAGATACCTAAAATCGAACGAACCGCTTCCGGTGTACATATTCCCAATAAGCGCCGATATCTGGTTGTAGTCGTCGCTGCCAATCTCAACTTTTTTTATTGCCCCGTGAGTATTGCTGTATTTGTCAAGAACGCTGCGTAAATCCTCACGGGGGAGAAGCCCTCCGCCGTTATTCGCCGAGGATATAATAAAACCGTCCTTTGTTTCGTAGGACGCGAAAATAACAAGCTCGTTCGACTGCGTAACGCTAAGGCTTGGATAGTCCGCCAAATCCGCAGTTTTAAGGTATAATAGTAAAACGTCGTCGTTAATATTTTCGGGTTTTATTCCGGTAACGCCCTCAAAATCGCTCGCTTTTATATATGTTCCGGAAAGATATTCATACAAATAACCCTTGTTTGTTACGTACACCGCGTAGGTTCCGAATTTTTCGTAAAACTCCTGCGCCGAGGCGGCAATATCATTTACCGTATCCTCAATTTCGGTAACGGTTTTTTCTTCACTTGCCGTATCTTCCTCGCCGCCTTCGCTCGGTACTTCCGTTGGCGTCAGCGCCGGCGCCTCGTCCTGCGGTTTTTCCTCCGGAACCTGTGCCGGCCGCTCTTCTTGCTCCAAAACAACATCCTCTTTGGGTTTGGTGTAAACCCCCGTAAAATAAGTAATCCCCAAAAGCAGCACAAGACAAAGAAAAAAAAGCGCCATCGTAATGTGTTTGGTTTTCCTTCTGTTAATTTTCTCCCCGCAGTACGGGCAGCTTTCGCTGCTCTCGTCTATGGCGGTTTTGCATTTAACGCACAGCATAATATCTTTCACTCCCAAATTACCCGGCGTATTTTATTATTAAAAGCTCTACGCCCAGTTTATCCGAAACCTTACCCGTTTTAATATCAATGTCGGTTCCAAGGCATTCTTTAAACGCCTGCCGCAATATATTACGCGAAAAATTACCGCTTTGTTTAATAATCTTTTCAATAACATAATCCTTCAAGTTAAGAATATCCGCAATTTCCTGCTTGCTTTTTTTTTGTTCTCTTAACTGCGAAGCGCTAATCATAAGCTTAAACTGCCTCGCTATAAGCGCAAGTATGCCCAAAGGGGATTCCTTCATAAATAAAAGTGAGTTATATATATCAAGCGCCTCTTTTAAATTTTTATTCCCAATTTCGGCGACAAGATCAAACACCTTAGATTCGAGGGATTTTGTAACAACGGCGGCGATATCTTCTTTTTCTATTGAATCTTTTGTGTAGTCTATAAGTTTATTAAACTCTGAAATAAGCGTATCCATATCGGCGTTTGCGGTTTGCAAAAACAGAGCGCAAACAGCCGGAGAAATCATTCTTTTGTTAGTTTTGGCAATACCGGTTAGCCATTTAATTAAATCGCTCGTGCCCGGAGTTTTAAACTCCACACATCCGCCGCTTTTTGAGGCGGATTTAAAAATTGTAAGCCGCTTATCTATTTTTTCCTCTATAAAAATAACTATCGCGCTTTCGGGAATACTTTTGAAGTATTTTTCGGTTTTTTCCGTTTCGTCCTTTTTGCCAGCTGCGAAAACACCGGAATTTTTTATTACTACAACACGCCTCTCCGCCAAAAACGGCGCGGTTTCGCAGTAGCCCATAAGAGCTGCCGCGCTATAGGTTTTATCGTCGAGTGTATCCAAATTCATAAGGCGTGCCTCTGGCGGCAAAACTGCGTCTGATATTTTTTGCGCGTACAGGTTTTTCAGGTAGTTTTCATCCCCGTAAAAAACATAGAGATTGCTGAAATTGAGGGTTTTAATTTGCTCTTTAAGGTCTTTCATAATTTAGCATCCTTATAAAATAGATTTGAAAGATTTAAGTTAAACTTATGCCGTGTTTTACCTGCTGCGCTGCGCTTTACCCGCATACGTTGGCTTTGCCCGCTGCGCTGCGTTTTACCCGCATACGCTGTATATTTTTACTCCGTTTGCGCTTTTCGTTATTATAACCGCGCCGTTTTCCGCAGTTGAAAAAAGCGGAATTTTTCTTTCGCTCAAACGCGTTTTAACCTCGCTTGAAACAAAACCGTAACTATTATATTTTGAATAACTAACAATGGCAAGCCTTGCGGACACTTTGTTCAAAAATTCTTCCGAACTTGAATATTTTGAACCGTGATGCGCAACTTTCAAAATATCGGATTGCAGGTTTTCATCTTCAAGCAAGCGGGATTCCGCAGCTTCCGAAATGTCCCCGGTAAATAAAACCGATAAATTACCGGATACGAGTTTTAAAACCAACGAAGCATCGTTGGCGCTCAGGTTTTTTGTGGTTTCGGTTGGGTTTAGGCAATACATTGTTATACCGGACGGGTCGGTTTTACCGTAAGCGGTTGCGCCGCCCGGTTCAGCCTTGCCGTAAGCGGTTGCGCCGCCCACCTGAAGCGTATCGCCGCTTTGCAGAAATACAATTTCCGTATTGTATTCCTTCGCGGCTTTTTCGGTTTCTATGTACAATTCGCTCATCTTTGCCCCTTCCGGCAGATAGAGCGTTTTTACTTTTTTTAGCTGAAGCAGTTCAATTATCCCCGCGGCGTGGTCGCCTTCCAAATGGGTTATTACCGCCGCGTCCACATCCTGCGCTCCCAAATAATTAAGGTACGGAACAAGAACGCGCGCGCCGGTATTATCCCCAATACTTACGCTTTGCACGGAATCCGCGCTGTAATTTACGCGCCCGCCGCCGTCTATTACGCAGGTTTTACCGTTATTTCTAATAACAAAGCAATCCCCCTGCCCCACATCCAGCATCGTAAGCGTAAAATTGCGTGACGCAACCTCTTTTATACACACGCAAACCGCAAACGCGGCAAATGTTAGCGCGGCATACTTTTTAATTTTCCCGGTATCGGGATATTTCAGCAAAAGGTAAGCGATTGCCGCCACAAAAGAATAATAAGCCGCCGCAAGGTAAACGGGAATATGCCCGGTAAGAATCCGCGAAAACGGAAGGCTTACGAAAAACTCCAAAATAATTTCGTAAAAGTTAAGCAAATAATACAGGCTTCCGGACAAAAAATACGCGGCGTTATAAGATACAAGCCCAACCAAACCGGTTATAAAGCCAACCGTAACAAGCAAAAAAAATGTGGGAAAAAGGATTATGTTAACCAAAACCGTATAGGTACTGATATGAGTTAAAAACCCCGAACCAACGGGGAGCGTTGCAATGAACGCCGCCGAACTGACGGATATGCTTGTATTTACAAAATAATTTTCCAAAAATTTTTTAAGCGCCGGGATTTTTACGGCTATATATTTCAGCAGAATATCAACAGGGCTTGAAAGCAGTATAATTCCCGCCATAGCCGCAAAAGAAAGCTGAAAGCCTAAATCCCACAGAAAAAACGGGTTATAGCATAAAATACACAGCGCCGCAAACGAGAGCGAAGTTATACCGTCGGTTTTTCTGAAAATAAGGTTTGCGAAAATAAGCACGCCGGATATAATAACGGCGCGAACCGTAGACGGCGCGGCGCCCGTGAACAGGCAGAAAAACACGAGAAAGCATAGCACGCAGCACGACGAGGCGCGTTTCGTAAAAAATCGGCACAGCAGAAAATTCAGAAACAGCGCGATAATGCTGATATGAAGCCCGGATATCGCAAGAATATGATATATCCCGGCGGCGGAATACAGGTTTTTAACGTCATCCTCAAGGTTTTGCCTGTCGCCGAGAATTATGGATTTCATAATTCCGGCTTCCGTTTCCGGCAGGCAGTTATCGTATATTTGGGCTAACTTTTCCCTAAAGCGTGCGGTTTTTGCGCTAAAAGTGTTTGCGCCGCCCGAAACGTGAACAGTATCCGGGTAAATTTTATACTTTATGCCCCGCGCCGCGTAATACATTTTCTCGTCAAACCCGCCGGGGTTTCTTTGCGAAGATAAATTTTGCGCCATGCCGGTAATTGTTATAATATCGCCCGCCTTTATTTGCGCGGGTTCGCCGGGCGCAGCCTCACCGCCGGGGTATGTAATAATTTCTGTAGTCTGTATGCCGTAAACTTCCGCCGTGCCGGGGTATACCAAAATTTTTACGCCTTCCGGAATTGTTTCGGCAAATACGGCGGTTTTAGTCATACCTGTTACCGCCGCGTTAAAAGTTACTTCCGATATGCCTGCGGTTTGCGCAAAAATATTGTTTTCCGGCAGGCCGCGCGCGTAAACGTTGAAAAAACCGGCGGCGGCAAAAATAATGAACAGCAAAAGAGGCTTCCACCTATACGCCGCAAACATACCCGCGCTTGCAAGCAAAACAGCAACGAAAAAAAGGACAATACTAATATTGTCCGTAATATAAAAAGCGGCTAAAATACCTGATATGAAAAATAACGCAATGAACATAAGCGGGCGTTTCATCAGTCACCTGCTTTTAAATCAATTTCTGCTTTTAAATCAATTTCTGAATTTAAATCAATTTCCGTTTTATAACTCAATTTCTGACTATATCTCAATTTCCGTTTTAAGCTTAACCAATACCGATTCCGTAATACTCAAGCCCTGTATCCTCGAACTGCTGTTTGTTATAAATATTTCGCAAATCAATAAGGCAATCGCCCTTCATCAGCGATTTAACCCGCTTCAAATCCGCGCCCCTAAACTGGTTCCACTCCGTCATAATAACCAGCGCGTCCGCGTCCGCCGCCGCGTCATATTCATTTTCGCAGTACGTAACTTTACCCTCCAAATGCTTTAACCTCCATTTTGCCTCGCGCATTCCCTGCGGGCAAAACGCTTTTATTGCAAGCCCTTTTTCGGTTAAATTTTCAATAATGCTTATAGCCGGAGCGTCGCGCATATCGTCGGTTTCGGGTTTAAACGAAAGCCCCCAAATTGCTACGGTTTGCCCCTTTAGTTCCCCAAGAACGCCGATAATTTTTTCCGCGGCCTTTTGCTTTTGCTTTTCGTTTGCCTCTATCGCCGCCTCTACCACTAAAAGACGCTCGCCGTTATCCTTTGCAATGGAGGCAATTGCCTTGGTATCCTTAGGAAAACACGAGCCGCCGTACCCAGGCCCGGCGTGCAAAAACTTAGGCGATATACGCCCGTCCATACCCATTGCTTTGGATATTTGCTGTACATTTGCGCCAACCTTTTCGGCAAGCAGCGCCATTTCGTTAATAAAACTGATTTTTACCGCTAAAAACGCGTTCGATGCGTATTTAATCATTTCCGCCGTTTCCACATTTGTAAGCACAAACGGAGTTTGATTTATGTACAAAACATCGTACACCTTCTTCATTATAGCCTCGGCTTTTTCGCTTTCGCAGCCCAAAACAACCCTATCCGGAGTTTGACAATCCTTAACGGCTTTGCCCTCACGCAAAAATTCCGGGTTGGATACGATATCAAATTCAAAATTTTCGCCGCGCGTATTTAATTCTTCCTGAATGGTTTGCCGAACCTTGCGCCCGGTACCCACCGGCACCGTGGATTTATCCACAACAACCTTGTAAGAATTCATATACTTGCCCACACTGCGGGCAACTTCCAAAACATAGCGCAAATCCGCGCTGCCGTCCTGCGCGGGCGGAGTGCCCACGGCAATAAAAATAACCAAGCTGTTTTCCACGCCCGTTTTAATATCGGTTGAAAAATGAAGCCGCCCTGCCTTAACGTTTTTATCCAGCATGTCCTTTAGCCCCGGCTCGTAAATTGGAATGCCGCCTCCGTTTAGCAGTTCGATTTTTGCGCTGTCAACATCCACACAGGTAACGTCCATGCCGAAATCCGACAAAAGAACACCCTGCACAAGCCCAACGTACCCTGTCCCTACGATGCAAATTTTCTCCATAGCTACCTTCCCCATTAAATATGTTTTATCTTGCCTTTGCAACATAGATATTACAACAAAATTCACGGTAATGCAAGAAATGCGGATTGCCTTGGCAATGTGAAAATAATATGAAAATAATTGCGAAAACCGGTATTACCATAGTGGACGGAGTTTTTTTTAAATGCTATAATTGCATCACGGAAAAATCAAGAAATAAAGCGGAATGCAAGCGCTTTGACGGCAGGCAAATTCTAACGAGTTTCACACAAGGCTCACGGCTTTAATGAAAAAATTATTATGGGGAGGAATTTCAACATGAAAAAATTTCTAAGAGCAAGCATCGCGTTATTTTGCGTGCTTTTTTTAGTGCCGCAAAACATTTTTGCGGCAAACGTAAGGGTTGTAACACCGGAGGAACGTCCGGCGGTAACGCAGGCTTTTACCGCAATAACCGGGAAAAAAATGATTTCTGAAATCATGTTAGGGATTAATATCGGCAACACCTTGGAGGCGCGTTCGGACGGAAACAGCGATACTTTGGAATCCGAAACCTCATGGGGCGAAGCGCGTATTATGCCGGAGCATTTTAAGGCTATCGCAAGGAAAGGGTATACGAGCGTGCGTATTCCGGTTACTTGGGGCAATCACATGGATTCGAACCTGAAAATTGACGCAAAGTGGATGAACCGGGTTGAGGAATGCGTAAAATACGCTCTTGACGCGGGTTTGTTCGTAATAATTAACGCCCACCACGAAAGGCGTTTTTACGACAAGTTGGATTCGGGAAAAATGGCCGAGGCGGAAAAAGAGCTTAACGCCATATGGTCGCAGGTATCGGCGCGGTTTAAGGGATATTCCGAAAAGCTGATGTTTGAGGTTATGAACGAACCTCACCGCAGCGTGCAAGGCGGCTGGGTTTGGGACAGTTGGAATGCGCAAGGCATTGGGCATGTGGATAGGGAACTTTGCGATAAGGTAAACCTTATGAACGCGTCGGCGCTTAGTACCATTCGCAAAAGCGGCGGAAACAATGAAAAACGCGTTGTTGTTTTAGCCGTGCCCGGCGCAAGCCCCGACGCGGTTGAATTTTTCGAAAGCCAAAACGATGATTATACAATGCTCGGAATATTTATTTATCCGGGGGAAAAACAAACATCGGCAAATTTTAAAAGTTCGGTGGATAGGGATGTGCAAAGGGTGGCCGCCTCCAAAATTCCGGTTTTCATTAAGGAAATAAACCCCGGCGGAGATTACGACGATTCGTTCCGCTTGGAATGGACAAAATATGCTTTTAGCGAGTTGGCAAAGCAAGGCATTCCAACATTTTGGTGGAACTGCGGAAACCCCGAAACAGACCCTGTACTGCTTGACCGTTTCCAATGCAGATGGCCTAATAAAAATTTGCTTAACGCCGTTTTTGACGCGTACGGCAAAGAATCCGGCGCAGACTTCATAATGGCGCAGCCAACGGCATTCCCGTACGAGGTACCGGGCCCGTATACGTCTTCGGAAAACGGCTTTACGTTTTGGACGCCTCCCGTGGTTGTACGCGAGCTTGCAACCTCGGTGGTTGTTGAATACAGCGAAGCGTTTACCACAACGTACTCGTTTTCGAATCATCATCCAACGGATTGGGTTCAGTTTGACACAGGGCACAAGCGCCTTACCGATACCGGAAGTTCTGTAATACTTGATACAACAGGCTTAGAAGGGCAAAGTTTCGGCTTTGCACTATGGTGGACGGGCGAGGTGGAAAAAATTAAACGCATTTATTCCGACATTGCCTTTGACGGAACCGAAACCGAAGAGATACTTGATTCACTTCGTTTCTGCATAACCAACCGTCTGCTACCAAGTGCGCAGCTTAAAAATTTTGGCGCGAAAATTACCCGCGCGGATTTTGCCGCGTTAATTGTGCCTACCCTTGAGAAAAAAATGGGCGAAATAGACACAAAAGGCGTTACGCTTAAGGATTCAACGTTAATTGACGTGCGCAAATGCGTAAAAGCCGGAGTTTTTGCGGTGGAAAACGGGAATGTGCAGCCGGGAGAGCAGCTTACGCGTAAGGACGCGGCGCAGCTTTTGAAGGATGCGGCGCAAATTTTGGAAGCGCGGAATTTTACCGTGCCTTTTACGCCGGACGCTGAAATACTTTCGCGCGGCGAGTGTATAAAAGCTGTTGAGGCGCTGTTTTTAAGTATCTGCGACGAATAAGCGCGATAGAGGCAAATGTAAAATGCTCCTATCCGGCGCCAACAGTTCGACGTACTTAGGCGTGTTATAACCTTCGCCTTCCCAATTTTTAAAAATTAAAGGGATGCCGCTGCCAAGGCGTTCTCCGATATCAAGCAAATTGAACATTTTCAAAATGACGGCGTTGCGCGGCGAGGAAACTCCGCCGCTCAGCGCTTCGCTCATTGTTACCCGGAAACTGCCGGGATTTTCAAAAACTATATCATCAATGTTATTTCGGATGACTAAACCGCGCTCGCCATAAAAGTCGGCGTTTGTTAAGCAGTTTGCCAATGCCTCACGCAGAGCCTTATACGCGGGCGGGTCGTCATCCCGCAGGAGGCTGTTTTTCATCTTAAACGGAACTTTTATCTTTGGGTTCTGAATTAGCTTGTTGTATGCCTTAAAATAAAAATCATAAAGGTTTCCGCTCCATTCGCCGGAAGACGATATAATACGGTCAGTCCAACGCACCGACGAATCATAGTGTTCTTGGTAGTCCAAAAAATACTGAGGGTACTCCTGTAGTATTTCATACTCATAGCCAAACATCAAAATACCTGCGGCGGTGGGGTGCAGCTTATCATCCTCGCCAATTCCAATAGCGCCGAGCTTCTGAAGGAACTCAATGTCCTCCAAATCGCTCCAAACGTGCCCCGGTCTGGCATCTTTCATTCGAACACGGTATCTGCGCAAACTCTCGTAGTCAAACGCTTTGAGAGTAAGCCTGTCAAGCACCAACATATCCTGTGTTTTGTCGCCGTTAGTGTTGGCAAACGCCGAATATGTTGACCATATACTGCTTGGCAAGTTTTTCTCCGCCCTTTTCGCCTCAAGACGGTTTCCCTCTCGCCGGCCTTTCAGTTCGTTCAAATTAAGCATTGTCCTGTCTCCTGAATTTGTTTATTTTATATAGTGTACCACAACATGTTTTGTTTTTCGAGAGCAAATCGCATTTATTCTTTGGAAAACGTTATTCTTTGGAAAACAGAACATCCGTAGCGCAATTTCTTTGGTGAACCACCGCAACACCACCAAAGCGCACCATTTCTAAAATTTGACTTATTTGTGTCTTGTGATAGACTAACTATTATTCTTATTTCCGGCAAAAAGGTTACCGGCGGGTTTTTAGCCGGGCGTACACAGTTTTTCCGCGCAGTAAGGTAAGGAGGTTACGCCATGACAAACACCGATATTTTGCGCATAGCAATGCAGCAGCACGCCGTGGACGCGAACTGCTCCCCCGATGATTTCACGGGAACAAAAAACATTGTCGTTATTTCAAAACCAAACGAAAACGCCAGACGCTACTTAAATCTGCCGTTTTTTTGCGATTTAATTTCATACGGCACAAATATTGTAGCGTCTGTTAATGAATCCGTTTTTGATTTTGTTCAAAAGTATATAAGCACAGCGAATCCGCACGAATGTTTTGAAACTCCGCAAATACATCATCTTACAAACGAATTTTTACAGTACGGCTTTTTGCCGTGTTATCAAGCCGAATATTGGCTGCCGGACGTTAACGTATTGCGGGAGCTTCCCTGTTCATACGAATTGCGCTTACTTACGCGCGGCGAATTTGACGGCTTATATTTGCCGCAGTGGGGTAACGCCCTATCCCCTACGCGACCGCATTTGGATACGCTTGGCATAGGCGCGTATGACGGGGGCGAATTAATTGCCCTTGCGGGTTGCTCCGCCGATTGCGATACGATGTGGCAAATAGGAATTGACGTTTTGCCGCAATACCGCAGGCAAGGCGTTGCGGCGGCGCTGACATCCCGGCTTGCTATCGAAATACTAAACAGAGATAAGGTTCCGTTTTACTGCTGCGCGTGGTCAAACCTCGCTTCGGCGCGAAACGCGATAAAAAGCGGTTTCCGCCCGGCATGGGTTGAGCATACGGCGATAGAAAAGGAAAAGGTGTTGGAGCAGATTTCAAACGAGCGCTTCCCGAAGCAATTACAGGATAGCGGGGGTTTTTGGGACGCAGTTGATACGCTTATTTCGGAATCGGAAATAATTTTAGACCGCCCAAAGGGAACAAAACACCCGCGTTTCAGTTTTACCTATCCGCTGGATTACGGCTATTTAAAAGGTACAACCGCAATGGACGGCGGCGGCATTGACCTTTGGCGCGGCAGTCTTTCAAAGCCCGCGTGCGGCGCGGTTGTTTGCACGGTTGACATGCTCAAAAGGGACAGCGAAATAAAGCTGTTAATCGGCTGCACCGAGGAAGAAAAGGCTGTAATTATGCGCTTTCACAATGATTCGGAGTATATGAAGGGCGTAATGATACGGCGGGAATGACGATATGGAGGTGTGCGCTATGAACGAATCTGCTTGCATGACGCAATATTTAAAATCTTTACCCGCACCGCAAACGTGGGAAACTTGTGACGATGATATTCGCGCCTACATAAACAGCTTTGTGGGGTTACTGAGAAATATCCTTAAAGAGAATCTCGCGGGGGTTTATCTTCACGGTTCGCTGGCGATGGGAAGTTATTTCCCGCCGAAAAGCGATATGGATTTTATTGTTGTAACTACAGATAAGCTTGATTACAAGCTTGCGGAAACTGTGAATATCGCAATTGCCAGTTATGCCGAAGCCCGGCCGACAGTTGGCAGTATTGAATGCAGCGCAATAACTTTGGATACGGCCAAAAACGCGCCGCGAAATATACCGTATGAATTGCATTACAGCGAAATGTGGCACAAACGCGTACTCGGCGGAGAAGTAAAATATGAAACCGAACAGTTCGACTCGGACCTGCCCGCGCATTTGATGTGTGTTAAAAAACGCGGTATATGCCTGTATGGGACGGATATTAACTCCGCGTTCGGTGAGATAAGCTGGCGAAATTTTACCGAATCGGTAACGGAGGATTTCTGTTGGATTGTTGACGGTGAAAATATTACCGAATCACCGTATTACGGTGTGCTCAATATCTGCCGCGTATTACAGATACTCAGTGATAACGACGAAAGATATCTAAGCAAGTATGAGGGCGCGATATGGGGTATAAAGCGCCTTCCCGGCAAGTATACGGCACTGATACAAAAGGCGTTGGAGGTTTACGCTTCCGGCAAAATAGTTAGCGAAAACGAACGCAAAACCGGCGGTGCCGGTTGGGATAAAAGTATTTTGCTTGCGTTTCGTGATTACGCAAAAAATGAGGCGGCAAAATTGCGAAAATAAAACAAAAAATTAAAGGGGATAAAAAAATGAGATATCCAAAGCTTATGCAAAAAGGCGATACGATTGGTATTTGCGCTCCGTCAAGCGGGGTGGGGGATGAAATAAAATGGGGACGTTTGGATAACGCCATAAAAAATATAAAAGACTTGGGTTATAACGCGGTTGAAACGCCGGAGGTCCGGCAAAACATAAAATGCGTCAGCGCGGATAGCGAAAAACGCGCTGCAAATTTTATAAGCCTGTATGAAAACCCTGATGTTACGGCTATTATACCAATTTGGGGCGGCGAGTTCCTGATGGATATACTGCCGCATTTGGATTTTGAAAAAATCGCCGCCTTGCCCGCGAAATGGCTGTGCGGTTATTCGGACACAACAACGCTTTCCTTTCCGCTTACAGTGGTTTGTTCTGTTGCGTCCGTCCACGGCTCAAACCTTATGAATATGGGTTTTGCGCGTATTCATGAAACCGATTCGCGAGCCTTTGATGTAATGTCGAACATCGTAACCGAACAGAAAAGCTGGGATACTTACGGCGCTTTTACAAGCTGGGACGACTATTCGGCGCAGCCGTACAATCTAAACAAGCCGTCCGTATGGAAATCTCTCAGGGAAGAGGATAAAAACCGCGATTCTTTCAGCGGAATGATGATAGGCGGTTGTATGGATACCTTATGCAAGCTTATCGGTACCCGGTTTGCTCCGGTTGAAGCTTTTCTGA
Source organism: Clostridiales bacterium (assembly GCA_031271295.1). Classification (GTDB taxonomy): domain Bacteria; phylum Bacillota; class Clostridia; order Lachnospirales; family WQUN01; genus JAISVZ01. The sequence goes on from JAISVZ010000003.1 coordinate 25,733, forward strand.
ATAAGTATAAACAGCACGGATTTATTTGGGCAATGGAAAGCTGCGAAATGAGCGCGGCGGAAATTTACCGAACGCTTTGGCAAATGCGCGAATGCGGGTGGTTCAAGTATTGCAAGGGTTTTCTTTTCGGACGCCCCGACGGATATTCGCACACGGGCGGCTTCGAATTAACCGACGCCCTTAAGGATGCGCTCGGCTCTTTAAATGTGCCGGTTATCTACGACGCGGATATAGGGCATATTCCCCCGCAGATGCAGATTGTAAACGGCGCTTTGGGGAAGGTTGCCTTTTGCGGCGGCACGGCGGTTGTAACGCAGGAGTTAAAAGGTGTTTAGCCTATTTCCCGGCGTAATTTTGCCGGAATTTATTGGCGTAATAAAAGCGGACGTAAAAGCTTTGTTAAATGCGAACAATAAATCAAAAACCTTTGAACATGTAAAAGCTGTCGCGGAAATGGCGGCACAAATCGCCGGGCAGGATTTCGGCATAACGGACGAACGGGTTTTATCCGCTGTTGAGTGCCACACTACGCTGAAAAACAATCCGTCCGCTTACGATATGGCTTTGTTTACAGCGGATAAGTTAGCGTGGGATCAGGACGGATTGCCGCCGTTTGACGCGGTAGTTCGCGGAGCGTTAACTCAATCATTGGAAGCCGCTTCGCTTGCGTATATGGAATACATCGTTACAAATAAGATGATATTATTTGCGCACAAGTGGTTTGAGGAGGGCTTGCAATTTCTGCGCCCTCCGAATTTCGGGGAGGAATTGCAATGCAATTCGGTATGCCAACATTAATTGAACTGCAAACCATTGAGGAGAACGCCTCTCTCTGCCGCGAGCTTGGGCTTTCTTTCGTTGAGTTTAATATGGATTTGCCTGAATATCAAATTGACAGGTTAAGCCCGGCACATCTTGCCGAAACGGCGAGCAAATACGGAATCTTCTACACCGTCCACCTTGAGGATACCGCGTACCCGTGGAACTTTAACAAACGTGTGGCAAACGCCTATACCGAAACCGTTCTGCGCACGGTTGATGTAGCAAAACAGCTTTCTGTTCCGGTTTTGAATATGCACTTTCATCAGGGGGAATATTTTACGTTGCCGGATAGGAAAGCCTATTTGTTCGAGGTGTACAACGAAGAATTTTTGCGCATGTTAACGGCTTTTCGCGACGCTTGCAGCCGGGCTGTGGGAGAAGCCGCAATAAAAATATGCGTGGAAAACACTGGTGCGTTTCTGCTTGATTTTGTTGCCGAAGGTATCGCGGTTTTGCTTGAAAGCCCCGTATTTGCCCTAACATTTGATACCGGGCATAACGCCTCCGGCGGTTTTTTGCAGCAAAAGCTGATTGAGCGGCATATGAACCGCCTTTCGCATATGCATCTGCACGATTACAGCCACGCGAGGGGAAATCATCTTCCGCTTGGGGAGGGTGAACTTGATATTGCGAAGCATTTGGACATTGCGCGTAAGCAAAATTGCCGCGTTGTGCTTGAAACGAAAACTGTTGCCGGGCTGCGGAAATCGGTTGGGTATCTGAAGGAAACTCGGATGTTCTGAATTAAAAGTTAGAGTGAGCATATGTATTTTACAAAATTGTTTACGCTATACAGCATAAAAATAGTATGCTAAAATAATTCCAAAGGGGGAATGCGCATATGCATAATCCGCACGATAAGCGGTATAAGGAGCTGTTATCCAACAAAAAAGCATTCATTAGTTTTCTTAAAGACTGTATAAGCGAACCTTGGGTATTCGAAATAACCGAGAACGATTTGCGAAAATCAAACACGTCTTTTATTTTGCAGGATTTTACAGCCAAAGAAGCCGATGTTGTATACGAGGTTTCCGTAAACGGGAGAAAAATTATTTTTTACATACTGGTTGAACTTCAAAGTACAGTGGATTACCGTATGTCATACCGATTAATGCTTTATGTTGTGGAGATACTGAGGGATTATTACAATAAGGCGAACGTTAATGAACGAGATAACAAGGAGTTTAAATTTCCGGCGGTAATTCCGGTTGTGTTTTACAGCGGAAATGAAACATGGACTCTGCCAACGAATATTCGCGAAATGTTTGAAAACTTTGAAAGCTTTGGCAATCGTATTTTAAATTTTGAGTATGTTTTGGTTGCCGCAAAAAATTATACCGAAGAGCAGCTTAAATCTTTCTGCTCAAAACTTCTGGCTATAGCTTTTATGTTTGAAAATTCAAAGACAACTGCGGATGTAAACAACGGTTTAATGGAAATAATAAAGGCGATGAACGAATTAGATCAGGAAGAAAAACGCACCTTAAACGTTTTTTTAGATATTTTGGATATGATTTATGGAAGCGATAAAAAGACAGTCGTAAAAAAATTATTAGAAGACGGCAATTCCAAGGAGGCTGAATCATTAATGTATGATATTTTAGAAAATGACAGAATCGAACGTGAAAGTTTGTTTGCCAAGGGTAAATTCGAAGGCAAAGCGGAAGGCAAAGCGGAAGGCAAATTAGAAACCGCAAAAAATATGATTCTTGAGAATATGCCAATTGATTTCATTTTAAAAATAACAGGCCTTTCTAAAGATCAAATAGACGGTATTGTTGTTTAGGGGCGGTTTATTTTTGAAATGTTAAATATTCGCGGAAAACCGTATGAAGTATTCGGGAAGTTAAATAAAAGCATAAATGAGGCAGTAATATGATTCTTGAGCGTAAAATGCAGATGAACGTCCCAGACTTAAAACAACAGGATGGATACATTGAAAGCAGCGGCGTTGAAAATATGCGATCATCCATCGTAGAATTCGCGGGGCTTTTCCATTTATACAACAGCGCTATGAAGGAAGTAAGCACCAAACTGGAGATATTGGACGACGAGTTTCATATCCGGCACAGCTATAACCCAATTCATCATCTTGAGTGCCGAATCAAAAGCCTGCGAAGTATCCATGACAAATTGCTTAAACGCGGCGCGGCGCTCTCGATTGATTCCGTGCGCGAATACGTTAACGACATTGCCGGGATACGGGTAATTTGTAATTTTGTTGACGATATATATTTAACGGAAAAATTGCTCCTGCGGCAAGCTGACATAACTCTGCTAAAGCGCAAGGATTACATAGCAAGCCCGAAAGAAAACGGGTATCGCAGTTTGCATCTTGTGGTTGAGGTGCCGGTATTCCTTTCGGATAAAACCGAAAATGTGCCGGTTGAAATTCAAATGCGGACTGTTGCGATGGATTATTGGGCAAGCTTGGAGCACATGCTGCGGTACAAAAACAGCGTCGATATGCAAGAGCATTCCGGCAATTTGCTCCATTGCGCCAACGTTTTGGCCGAAACAGAGAGAACAATGCAGGAAATCCGTAACAGCATTGAAAGATAGACGTTGAATTGTTGCGTAGTGGCGGGTATTTATTGTCGAAAGGAAGAGCCTTAGTGAAAAATAAAACAAGCCTTAAATACGTTCGAATTCAAAGCCGCGAAACCGCTTACAGAACCGGCAAGCCCGTTGGAATTTTTGCCGCCGTACACCGGTTGCAACAAGCCGGATTACTCACGAACGATGAAAAGGCGCTCTACCACGAAATAGACCAAGTTTGGTTTCAGGAAAACCTGCCGAATCCGCCATTTTACGACGACGACAAACCGGGCAAGCCAATAACCTGGTTTAAAACGGCAACGAGCGGCTTTATGCTTGAAAAGATCCGTCCGCTAATTGATGTGATGGAAAAATACGCAAAACCCTACGATATCCTTTACACAAACTTTCCCGGCAGAATTGTTTATGAGGATGAATGGCAGATAGCCGTTTACAGTGAAGATACGCCGGGGCGCATTTCTCCCTTGTCGCGGGAGCATCTGCCGATGTACGCCGATGTAATTCGCCGCAGTTTTGCAACGGTTGCGCGGGAATTTAGCCTGACGGAAGAAAACTGCCCGGCGCATACAAGCTTTATTACCGATGAAAAGTTAATAGGAAAAATTACGGACAGTTATTTTCCGTATGGATATTTCGTTGACGGTAAGCTTATTGGGTTTGTATCACTTACGGATATTGGAGGCGGAGTTTACGAGCTGAACCACTTAGCGGTGCTGCCGGAATTTCGCCGTTTTGGATACGGGAAGGAACTGCTGGATTTCTGCAAGGAAAAGGTTCGGGATTTTGGCGCAGCGAAGATTGTTATCGGAATAATTGAAGAACATACCGTTTTAAAAAATTGGTACGCCGCAAACGGGTTTGTGCATACCGGGGCTAAGAAATTCGGCCATCAGCCGTTTACGGCGGGGTTTATGGAGTGGAGCGTATAAAAATCGGTGTCATGGATTGATAATGTGTATTTTAATCTCTATGCGGTAAAGGGCAACGTTTTGCAAAATCTCAGTAAAAATTCATAGCGGTAAGAATATTTCTATTATTTATTCCTGTTAAGAATAGATAACATCGGTTTCGGTTTAATTAATTCAACAGGCGAATCTTTCAACAAAAATTCTTCGTCGCGGGTTACAATATAGGAAGCCTTAGCCTTTAGAGCGCAAACAACTACCAATGCATCTTCAAAATCATCTATTGTCATCGACATGGCATTTTTACAGTCCTCATGAGTAACCGAAACAACCCCGTAATTCTTTAAAAGAAAATCCAACGCAGCTCTTGCGGATTTCATATCCCGTGCTTTCCTGTACAGATAAAAAATATCGGCGGCAGAGTTAGCCGTAATAAGACAGGATACTTCCCCGTTTTCCGCTCGTAACATTATTTCTTAGCTTCGATATCGAAAGGACTTCGTTCCTGCAACGCGTCCAAAATTATATTTGTGTCAAGCAGAACAGTCATTGGAATAACCTCTCGAACTTAATATCATCTTCATCGACATCACTTGGCAAGGTTCCAAACAACTGCGCAATTGATGTTATTCTTTCGGGTATTTTCTTTGAATACCAAGGTTGTTTATCAAAGCGGACAATCATTGCCGTCGGTTTGCCGTACTTTGTTATTATAACATCTTCCGTTTCTGCCAAGTCAACATATTTACCTACATTGACTTTCAAATCTGATAAAGCTACTTGCATAGAGTTTTCCTCCTTGTGGGGTACTATCATTATTATATTATTCAGGTGATGTTTGGTCAATGATTGGCTGCCATTTTGCGGAGCAGCTATTCACAGTAACAAACACCCGGAAAAAGCGGACGGCGTATTCACCGTCCGCTTTTTCGCGGCAATAACTATTACATATCCCCAATCTTTCCGTAGGAAACAAGCTCCTCGAACGGAATTTTGCTTCTTCTGGTTCCCTCGCCGTCCGGCAGGCCAATCGGAAGCACAACCCAAAGTTTATACCATTCGGGCGCGTTTAAAAGTTCCTCTGCGGCAAGCCTTTTATCGTCGTCAAAATACGGGCTGTCAAGCCACGCGGAAACGTATCCGAGCGCTACCGCGGCAAGCAGCATATTTTCCGCCGCTGCGGCGTAGTCCTCCATTTCAAAATTTTTGATTCCCTTACTCGCGGCCATATCCGTAAATACGGCAATCGCGGCGGGCGCGGTTTTAAGCCCTTCGGTTGGGGAAATTTCGCACAGTTCCTCCACCGATTTTTTGTCCCGCAAAATAACAAGTTTCACGCACTGCGTGTTGTTGCCTGTGGGCGCGGCAAGCCCGGCTTTGGCGATAAGCTCCAAATCCGCCAAAGGTACGCTGTCCGCCAAAAATTTTGTTTTGTGTGTGTAGCGTTTAAATACCGTTTCAAAAAAATCCATATTAACACTCCTTTTTTATTTTCAAAAGCCGAAGTTGCCGAAACTGAAAACGTTTATCGGCAGCTTCGCGTCAATTTGCATAAATTTCGCAAAACTCCGCTTCGCTTCGGAATATTTTTGCTTCCCTCAGTATGCGATTGCTAAATAATTTTCGCAATAATATCTTTCAACACCGCTTCGCGGTTATAGGTTGTATCGCTGTAGGGCAAAGCGTATTTTTCGCATTCAGCTTTCAGCATACGGCTTTGCTCCGTAATATAACCGCATCCCTCGCGCAGTTCGGCTTCGGATTTATAAAATGTATAGTGAAGCTCAGTATCGTTTGCTTTTAAAACATTAAAGCGCTCATCCTGCGTGCAGTCTGCGGAGCCTATCCAAAACGCGGCGGTATTTAGCGGCGCGATATGCTTCAAATAATCCTCCGGCAAAAGCTGGTACACGTCAAAAACCGCCCTCTCGTTATCACGCCCGCTGTACTCGCCCTCAATCATCGCCCGTATAAACGGCGCAATTTTCCCGCTTATAACGCGCATAGTTTCCTCTGACGGCAAATTTTGATAGGAATTTATACCCGTTTCCGGGTAGCACTTTTCAAAACCGGCTATGATTGCGTCCATGCTGATATGGGTATATCCGTAACTCTTAAGCATCCGGCATAATGTTGTTTTACCTGCGCGGGGAACTCCGGCAATAATAACATTTTTCCTCGCGGACGCTTTTTTTGTAATGCTTTTCACAAATTCCGTTTTGGCGTTGGTGTAGCCGTCGCGGTCATGCTCAAAATTTTTAAACAGTTCGCGCTTTAGCTTCGCGTATTCGGCGGCGGCTTCGGGGTGCGCTATAAGATAATCCCTAAAGCGCAATTCCTTATGGCATCCGGGATATACCACATGAATATGGTAAACCTTTTCGGCAAACCCGTTCGGCAAATAGCCCTTTATAAACGTTAAATGCGGCGGCGCGGTTGGAGTTGTAAGCGCTGCTCCTTCAAGACAAATATAATCCGGACTGGGAAGCGCGGCTTTCAGTTTTTCAATATCGGTTGTTTCGCTTATTTCAAGCAGGATATCTATTGTTGGTTTTGCGCTTAGCCCCGGAACCGACGTACTGCCGTAATGGATAATTCGCTCTATATTTTCCGAACCGATAAGGCGGGTTAAATTGGCTTTTTCTTCGGCGAACCAAAGCGGCCACGCGGGGTTATATTCGCTGAGTATTATCGGATATATACGGGCGCGGCGCTCTTCGGGAGTTTCGCTTGCGGCGGAAATCGCTTTTACTATTTCGGCGGCGATATCTTCCGGCGGTTTTGTTCCGTCCACAACCAAATCGGAATGAGGTTTATGCCTTTCCGGCATACTCGCGTTCGTTCGCAGTATCTTATCCATAGCTTTCCCTTTTGCCAATTCGTCAACCATTTTGTCAAGTTGCCTTACCTGTTTTACCAAAGGATCTTCAATTTCTTCAACCCGCACACCGCATACCACACCGGTAATTTTGTGCGCGTTAGGGTTAATTTGCGGCGCACCGGAAAAAAAGGTATATAAATCCGCATCTCCGTCAGCTTGCGTTTGCAGTTCGTCTGTGCTGTAGCCTGTAAGCCAGCATATTACCGTATCAACTTCGTCCTTCGTGCGTCCCTTCTTCTGCGCTTTTTGAACCAGCAGCGGATATACGCCGGAAAATTTCATCCTGTAAACTCGTTCATTTTTCTTTGCTTCTTCCATATTATTCGCGCTCCTCCAGCGTTATAAAATAATCGTAAAGCGGCATTAAAAACGCGTATCCCGAATACAGCCGTCCGGTAAGTTCCTGTGAAAACAATTCCTCACTGTGCGGTGCCTCATGTATCAGCGAAAATGATTTTTTGTTGTACCACACTTCGGTTTTTTTCGTCGGCGCTTCTTTCCTTCGGGCATATTCAGACCCGTCGAGGATAAATTCGCTTTGCCCTTCAAGCGGGGCGATAAGTTTTTCAAAGCTCTTCGGGTTTTTATCAATACGCGCGCGCAGTTTCGCCATCGTTTCGGCGCGGGCGGAGTAATAACCCATGCCATAGCTCCAGTTATCGGCTGAAAGTTCGAACCAAAACACGGGGTGGTTTGACCACATTGTATCCGCCTGCGGCGGTTTCTCAATAGAAAACCACAGGTTTGTTCTGTACGGTTCGCCGCCTTTTACGCGCCGCGCGTCCTTGTAAATGCGCGATACCTTGTTGATAAACCCGCGTCCGCCAAAATCCGCGTTAAACTTGTCAAACACCTCGCGGCTCAAGGCTTTCATCGGGTTTTGAAAGTCCCGTATAAAATCGGCTTTGTTTGCCTCAAACCATTCCCTGTTATTGTTAAAGCGCAGATTATGCAAAAAATCAAGTGTTGCCTGCGAAAAACCTTCAAAAACTTCCACGCGGTTCCCCTCCTAATGAAAATTCTTTTTATAATAGATATCCGGCAGAAAAATAACGTTTTCCTCTTCGTCGTCCTTGCCCTTCCATGCCGTAACAAAGCGTACTTTCGCCTTGTAGGGATTATATCCCTTTCCGGCGAGCGCCGTCAAATCCTCCCTGTACTTTTTCGAAAAAACTAAAATTCCGCGCGGCCCGTCCGGGGTTTCGATGTAAAGCGTGTTACCCTCAATTTTTACTTCCTGCCCGCTTATAAGCCTTCGTATAATTTCCCTTTTACTCTTGAAAAAGTTCAAGTAAATGTCCCTGTGCGTAAGCTGGGCTGTAATTTCGTCCGGTTCGGGGTAGATATTATTATCCGTTATCCTTACCGCGCCTTCGGATTTTACGCTGTCGAAAATGCCGTTGTTATAATGGACAAACAGCTTGTTTTTTGCGCGTGTTAGCCCAACGTAAATTTGCCGCCTTGTTTCTTGCGAATAATACCCGCCGTTTGAAATGAGCAGATAAACGCTGTCAAACTCCCGCCCTTTTGCTTTGTGAATTGTGGATACCACAATTTCGCCATCGTTAAATTTGTAAAAATCCTCAAACTTGGATTCGCGGATTAATATTTCAAGGTCTGCCTTGTATTTTGTACCGCGTTCAAATTCTTCCAGCAAATTAAGGCAATTATCCAAACAACTGCTTTGCGCGTAAACAGTTTCAAGTTTGGTTTTTGCCGCCTCCCAAATTTCATCGGATATAATAGGGGATTGCGTTTCTTTGTTTATTACCTTAAAAAGATACCGGAATTCCGCTAAATCGTACAGATTAAAGCCGCTGTTTTCCTGTATAAGCCTTGCGTTATAACCTTCCTTTATTAAAAGCCCGGTAACTTTAAGCGCCTCCTCGTTTGTGCAAGTTAAAACGCACGCTCTTTCTTTGCCCGTATAGGTTTCTTTAAGATTGTTTACAACAGGTATTTCAAGGTTTTTACCCGCGTGCTTATACAAAGTAACAACACCGTTCGCTTCCGCCTGCGCGGAAGTGCCAAGCGAGCGAACCGTTATAGCCGAATTTATGTTATCGCCGCCCGCTGCCGGAACAATCGGGTTTACCTTCATTCTGTTATTTAAAGTTTTTACAAAAGCGTTCGCCAGCCCCACAATATGCGTTTTGCTTCTGTAATTTTCAAGCATTTCGTATTTTGCCGCGCCCTTTTCGGTAATTAACTGCTGCATGTATTTGGAACTTGAACCGCGGTATTCAAAAATATTCTGGTCGTCGTCGCCAACCGCTATAACGCGCATTTCCTCGTTTTTATCCATCAAAGCGCAAATAAGCGCATATTCGTCCTCGTCCATATCCTGCGCTTCGTCTATTACAACAACGGTTTTTGTTATGCCGCTGATTTCCGCCTCGCCGGAATTAATAAGATTCACCGCCGCGCCCACAACGTTATCGGAATCTTTAAGGTTTCCGACTTTGCCGAGTAAATCGAAGCAATACGAATGGAATGTTTTTATTTCTATAAACCGCGACGCGTTTTCAATTAAGGCGTGAACCCTTTTTTTAAACTCAATTGCCGCCGAACGGGTAAACGTAAGCATTAAAAGCTGTTCGCTTTTAACCTCCTCCATCATCATAAGCGCGGCGATTTTATGCGCCAAAACCCTTGTTTTTCCGCTTCCGGGGCCTGCGGCAACAACAATGTATTTGGATGTATCCTTTATAATTTCCTCCTGCACACCGGAAAGGTTTCCATAAATTTTTTCGTATTTTTCCGGCGTAATGCTACGGTCAATTTCGCAAATACGGTTGCCCTTAAAATATTTTGAAATAAACTTCCTGTAATCCAAACGGAAATAATCGTCAACAAAATTTAAAGCTTCGTTATAATTCTTCACCATCATGTTTGCGTATTCGCCAACTATATGAATTTGCTGAATTTTATTCTTGTAGTATTCGCTGAGCTTTTTATAATCCTCCGCTTTGTAGTTAACCTTGTTGTTTTTCTCAATGCGGTTAATCTGCATTGTGTTGTACAAAACCAAAAAACCGCCCTCAAGCGTAAGGGATTCGATTTTCGACAAATACAAAAGCGCGTCCTGTACATCCTCCGTTGTTGTTTCGCCGGGGATTTTAAACAGGCTAAGTTCGTTATCGTACGCCATTTTAAGCTCCAAAACCGAAAACAGCACAAGGCATTCGTCCTTACCATCCTCCGCTTTTTGGGTTTTGGACAGTTCAAACAAATACTTTACAATAAAACCCGCTATATCAATTCTACGCTCGCACTTGCGTTTAAAAACCTTCGGCGGCATTTCGGGGATAACCGCCGCGTTTCCGAACTCCGCCAAAACCTTCTTAATGTACCCTTTAATTGTCCAGTAATACAGCAAGGTTCTTATGGATTTTACCGTTGAGCTTTTTAAACCCGCATCCTGCGCGCGCCCGTTAATTTCCTTCAAATTGAAAATTTGAGTGCCCGCTTCGGTTTGTGTTATTAAAAATTCCTCAAGCGCCGCGTACCTTTGCAAAATTTGAAGCGACTTGTTTTCGTTCTCGCCGCGCCTTATATACGCCGTTAAATCCCTCGAATCGGCAAGCAGCCCCTGCTCGCGCATTTTGCTAACCGACGATATTACATCGGCTGTGGGAATGCCGAGAATATCCGAAAGGTAATCCACCCGCGATTCCGCGTCCGAATTTCCGGCTTTCGCGCCGCTGCGGCTTGAAATAAGGCGCGACATTATGCGCGAGGCGGTTTGCTTTTCGGCTTCGTTGTATTTTTCCGAAGCGTTTATCATTTCGGAAGCTTCCGCCATTGTTTTAGCCAATATACTTGTGGCAAAAATTCTTGGAGAGTTTTTACCGCGTTTTATATATCCCGCTGTTTCCAGCGCGGAAATTGCCGTTTTAACCCTTGTTTCAATTTCGTTTACGCGCGTATCGTCCCAGCCCGCCTGCCGTGCAATTTCAAGCGGCGAACGGTACAAAACACTGCGCCTTTTTGTTAAATCCTTAATCGCCCTCCATACCTGCTGTATTTCGCTAATGCTCAGTTTTGTTTGGTTAAGCAGAATAAAATGCTTGTCCAAATCGTTGTCGTTAAAAAGCACGTAGCAATCCGCGTTTATGTTTTGGTCTCGCCCGGCGCGTCCCGCTTCCTGAACGTAATTTTCAAGCGAATCCGAAATATCGTAGTGTACAACAAGCTTAACGTCCTTTTTGTCCACACCCATTCCAAACGCGCTTGTTGCCACAATAATATCGGTTTTGCCGCTTATAAAACTTTCCTGGTTTATTACCTTTTGGGCGCTTTCCATTTGGCCGTTAAAAGGCAGTGCCGGAAAACCGTCTAATGTCAAACGTTTCGCAATTTCCTGCGTTCGTTTTATTCTTGAAACGTACACAATTGTTGGGCATCTTCGGTGCGATATTAAGCGACGTAGCTCAACATATTTTTCCTCATCGGTTTCTTTGTATAAAACTGCGTAGTGCAGGTTCTCCCTTGCCGCGTTTGTGGCGTAAAGGTCAAGCTCTATATCAAGCTTGCTTTTAAAATAGTCCTTTATATCGCTTATAACCTTTTGCTTTGCGGTTGCGGTAAAACACGAAACGGGTATGCCTCGGCTTAAGTTTTTCTTTTCAATCAGGTTTTTTATAAAGTCGCCTATGAACAGGTAATCCACGCGGAAATCCTGCCCCCACGATGAAAAGCAGTGCGCCTCGTCTATAACAAACCTTGCCACATTTCGCGCAAGCAAAAGCCTTTCAACCGAAGCCGACCTTAGCGATTCGGGCGAAATATACAAAATGGAGGCAAGTCCGCTTTCCACCCTTTCATACGCTTCGGAGCGTTCTATATCGCTAAGCATACCGTTTACCGTTACCGCGTCCACAATGCCGAGCGCGGAAAGGTTATCCACCTGGTCCTTCATTAAGGATTGAAGCGGAGATATTACAACCGTAAGAGCGCGCGACGTTTCTCCGGCAATAAGCGCCGGAAGCTGAAATGTAACGGATTTGCCGCCGCCGGTTGGGAACACCGCCAAAAGGGAATTTCCGTTAACCGCCGCTTTAGCCGCGTCCTCCTGAAGCGATTTACCCTCGTAGGTACGGAAATTGTCGTACCCGTAAATGCTTTTAAGGCGAGTTTTAACGTTAAGCCTGCTTTCGCAGTAAGCGCAACCGCCGCACGGCGTATTTCGCAAAAGTTTAATAACGTTAAACGTACGGGGAAAGTTTTTATGAACCCACGCGGGAGTTAGTGAATAACGGTCCTTAACCGAAAAAAGCGCAAGGCAGTAAGCAAGCTCGGCGGGGGAGTTTTGAATTAATTCCTCAAGCGGGGCGTTTGCGCATATTTCGCCTTCGAACTGCGTTTTAATAAGCGAGGGGAGCGAAGCGGAAATTAAATTCTCCGGCACGGCATAATTTACATATTTAAAAAAGTTGGTGAAGTGCGCGAAAGGGTTTAAAAGCGAGAAAAGAATAAATTTAAGGTTGGAGTTAAGCCGCGCGAAAGCGTTTATTTCATCGTAAAAAAGCTCCATCGCCTTTACGGAATCGTTAAGAGGGTTGTTTAGCTCATCGGTTTGCAATTTGTCGTCCTTTAAAAGGGCGTGGTAGGGTTTTGCGGGGAAAAGAAGCGGCGAGAGGTAAAGCGTATCAATTGCCTTTATATTTGCTGCGGCGGGAATTAAACGGGAAATGTATTTTAAATCGTGAGAAATGATATTATGCCCGCAAATGTATTCCGAACCCGCGATAAATTTGGAGAATTCAGCATAACAAGCGCCGTGGAATTTTACGCCGTCCGGTTTTACCGCGCCAAAATCCAGCAATTTTTCGGTTTGCGGATTAACTTCGGTGTCGATAAAAACGATGTTATTCATAACTGCGCTCCTTGGCTTTTGGGATAGCGTTTCCAAACCCGCGAAACGGGTTTAAAACGTATAACCGTAGTTTTTATTATAATAACAAGGTTTCTGTGTTTCTTCAAGAGGGTTTTGGCGCGGGTAAAGCGCCGGCTTATTATTCAAAGGCGGCACATAGCCTCAGGGCGAAAACGCCGGTAACAATGCAAAAAAATTCCGTCCAATTTTACAATATCTTTATCATTGCAATTTTTTCGGGCGTTATATCCTCGGCATACTGAAAACCATACCTTTCATACAATTTTATCGCCAACGGATTATCTTTGTATACATGAAGCCTCATTTTTTCCATGCCGATTGTTCTGAAATAATTTAGTGCAAATTCAAGAATACTGCTGCCAATGCCTTTGCCGCGCAAATCGCTTCTTACGGCAAAATGCGAAAAATG
>JAISVZ010000037.1 GCA_031271295.1 Clostridiales bacterium
GGCGCGCGTATGCAGGAGGGAATAATTTCGCTTATGCAAATGGCGAAGGTATCCGGCGCGGTAAAACTGCACTCGGACGCGGGCAATTTGTTTGTGTGCGTTTTAACGGACCCAACCACAGGCGGAGTTACCGCAAGCTTTGCGATGGAGGCGGATATTATAATATCCGAACCGTTCGCGCTGATAGGTTTTGCCGGGCCGCGCGTAATTGAGCAGACAATAAGAAAAAAACTGCCGCAAGGTTTTCAGCGCGCGGAATTTTTGCTGGAACACGGTTTTTTAGACGAAATTGTGGATAGGAAAGGTTTAAAATCCTATTTGGCTCAGGTGCTGAAACTGCACTTGGGAGCGGGCGGTAATTTAAAAACCCAAAACGCGGCGGAGAATAAAGCGGAAGTTAAAACTGAAAGCGAAGCGGAAAGTAAACCGGAGGGCAAGCCGGAAAGCGAAGCGGAAAGCAAACAGGAGAAATGCGGGGAGGTTTTATCATGACTGCGTATGAAAAGGTAAATATGGCACGCGCGAAAGGCAGAAACACCTCGTTGGAGTTTATAAAAAATATTTTCACAAATTTTTTGGAAATGCACGGCGATAGGTTCTTTGCGGACGATAAGGCGATAATATCGGGGATTGCGTATTTGGGCAAAACTCCGGTTACGGTTATCGGCATAGAAAAGGGCAAAACAATAAAGGACCGCGCCGCGCGTAATTTTGGCTCGGCTCATCCGGAGGGCTACAGAAAAGCGCTAAGGCAAATGAAACTTGCGGAAAAATTTTCGCGCCCAATAATTTGTTTTGTGGATACTCCCGGCGCGTATTGCGGAATAGGCGCGGAGGAAAGAGGGCAGGGGCAGGCGATAGCCTCTAACCTTACCGAAATGATGACGCTTAAAACCCCTATAATTTCCGTGCTAATTGGCGAGGGCGGAAGCGGCGGCGCTTTGGCGCTGTCTGTTGCAAACGAGGTTTGGATGCTGGAAAATTCCGTGTATTCGGTAATTTCGCCGGAGGGCTGCGCAAGTATTTTGTGGAAGGACGCTTCGAAGGTAAAGGAAGCGTCGGAATGCCTGAAGCTTACCGCGCCGGATTTACTCTCGCTTGGTGTTATTGAAAAAATAATTCCCGAAGGCGACAAGCTTTTTGAAAGGCTGAAGCTTGATTTAATAGGCGCGGTGGAAAAGTATTCTGCTATGGAAAAAGGCGAACTTACGCTTAGCCGGTATGAGCGTTTCAGAAAGGCGGGCGCTTTTAAATGATAACAATTGTTACGGATTCGTGCGCGTATTTTAAGGAAGAGGAAGCAAAAGAGCTTAATGTAAAAATTGTTCCGGCTAATTATACGGTAAACACCAACGCGTATACGGAATCCTTCAGCGATTGCAACGGCGATTTTGAATCCCTTTTAAGTTGCGGCGGAAACTTTACTACATCTCAGCCGAATATCGCGGCTTTTATGAACGTTTTCGAAGGTGAACTTAAGCAGGGAAACGAGGTTTTGTGCGTAACAATTTCCTCGCGTTTAAGCGGCGCTTTTTCCACGGCGCAAATTGCCGCGCGCCAAAGCGGGGCAATTGGTAAATTAATTGCGGCGGATAGTTTTTTTGCGGCGGGCGGGCAGTATTTGTTAGTTAAGGAAGCGGCAAAACTTGCGGCTGGCGGAAAAAACCTCGCGGAAATCGCAAATGCTCTTGAAGAAATAAGAAGCAGAATTAAAATGGTTTTTACGGTGGACGATATAACGCCGCTGCGAAAAAGCGGACGAATAGGAAACGTAAGAATGAGTGTTGGAACTATTTTGGATAAAAAACCGATTTTCGTTTTCGAGGAAGGCGCTTGCGCCTTTTATCAGGAAGCGCAGGGAAACGCGGATATTATTAAAAAAATGGTGGGCATGGCGGATTTTTACCCCAAGGAGTTTGTAATTAACAATATTGGCTACAACCGTTTAACGGCGAATTTTTACAATGTTCTAAGCGAAAAGTTTCCGGAGGCGCGTGTAACAATACGTAAGGCGGGGCCTGTTATGGGGGTAAATGCTGGGCTTAACGCTGCGGCTTTGGCGGTTATAGGGAAACCGTAAAGAAGCGCCGTGTAGCACACGGCGCTTCTAAAAAATATTTTCCGAAATCCTTACTTCTTCATGGGGCTAATTCGTATTTTATCCGCCGCCATGCCCGTTTTGCGTTTAACAATATCCTCAATTTGCGCAATCTCCGCGTCAGACAGGCTTTCCTTGCTTACAACAACATCAACCGTATCGTCGTCTATTCTTACATAAACCTCGGCAAAACCCTTTGCCTTAATCATATCCTCCGCCGCTGTTTCCTTTTCAATTCTTTTTCGAATTTCAAGCATAGCTGTGGCGCACAAGGTTCTTTGCTCCTGGTCAATATTCGAGTTGTTTATCATTTCGGTTAAAATTTCCTTTTGCCTTCCCCTCGCCTGTTCGCGGTCCAGTTTTGCCTGAATAAAATAATCCGTATCCAGATTGGCGCTTACAAAAACCGCCGCGCCGGGGTCTTCTTCCTCTTCGTTAGCTTCCAAGTATATATCCGGGTTATCGTTTTCGGCTATCGTCAAATCGCCGCCGAAGCCCTCAATTTCCGAGGGGGTAAGTTCCGCAATATCCGCCGGCTGCGAAAGGTTGCCGGACGCGTCTATAACCACCGAACCCTCCGGTTCGTTCGGTATAAGCGCAAGAACCTCGCCGTCGTCGTTAAGCGCAATTGTGGGAACGGTATCCTTTTCCCTATCCGCGTAGTTTAAATATCCCGCCACCGCCACCATTATAATAAGCGCCGTTATTATTATTTGATTCCTCTTTAATACAAACATTTTTATTCCCCTTTCATTTTTAAAATGTGAACTTTGTGAGCTTCAATTCCAAGAACAATTTGCGCCGCGCGGCTTAAATCCGCCGCAACCTGCGCATTTCCTCCGCCTTGCGCAATAATTACAACACCTTCAACTTTAGGTTCAACTTCCTTTAAAATTAAAGGCTTTCCGTCGTTTATTATCGTTTGGGAGTTTTTGCTTTCCGTATGTACCTCTCTCGTGCCGCCTTCTTTGTCCGTTTCCTTGGTATCGGATATGTCAGTTTCGTTATTGCTGCCTACAATAATCTCCCTCCCCAAACTAATTTTTAGCATTACCTCAACTTTTCCCGCGCCCTCCGCCTGCTCCAGTATGTTCTTTAGCCGCGTTTCAAGAGCAGTTTCGTAACTCGCATCCCCCCCTTCGGGTACGCCTTGTTCTAAAAACTCTTCGGAATTTGATTCGGCGGGCGGCTCTTCGCTTTTCGTATTAAACCATCCGGAAGTAAGGAGGAAAATACCTGCGGCAAAAAGCACCACTATATAAATTAATGTATTCGGATTTTTGGTTTTAAACATATTTTTTGAATTCCTGAGCATTTTTAGTAACTTATCCATTGTTATTTCCTCCGTCAATCTTCCGTACCGTTAAATATATATTCCGCACGGACATATTATAGAAGCTTGAAATTAAGTTTTTTATGCGGGAAATTTCCGCGTTGTTATCTTGTGCGCCTTGGGGCGTCTTCTGGTTTGGCAAACGAACCTTAACACCGTCCACCCGTATTAGCGTAGTTTCGTTTTGTGCGGATTCTTCGTCCTTTTCGGAAACTAAAACCCTTACGCTTAAAACCTCGCCAAAATTATCTTCGGTATTGCCTATTTGAAATTCGGCGTCCTCAAAGGCGTATTTTTCGCTTCCCGAAACAATATTTTCAACCTGAATTTTAAGTTCGCCCATATAAGTGTCTAAAATCATTTTATTTTGCTCATCTAAAATATATTCTTCATTTTTAATTTCTGCGCTGTTTATTTTGTATTTAAGTGCGGGTAAAAGCGCGTTTTGCCCTTGCAAAATTCCGGAGAGGGGTGATATTACCGCGCTAATTAAAATAAGGCCCATAACCAAATCCAAATAGGGCTTGTATTTAAGGCTTGGCGCTAAAATTCTTACAAACGAAAGAAGAATTAAAAATATTGCGACAGTTTTTACGTAGCCGGTAATACTATCCATAAAAACCCTCCGTTCACAAAGACAGCACAATCATAAGCGCAAACAAAAACATTATTACAACCGTAAGGCAGGCGCTTAAAATAAGAGCGGTGTAACTTCCAACCGTGTCTATGCATTTAACAAGCCGCTCGTCCGATACCGGCTGAATAAGCCCGGCGGTAAGTTTGTATATGAAACACAATACCGCAATTTTTATAACCGGCAGCGCGAAGGATACCGAAACCGCGAAAAATACCGCGACAATAATTCCGCTTTTGGCGGCTTTTGCCCAGTGCAAATATGTATCAACGGATGCGGAGAGCGTTTCGCCCACAACAGGCACCAAATTTATTGCGGATTTTGCCGTTCTTCCCATTACGGTATTTATTTCGGCGGCCGAAAGCCTTTGCAGTGAAATTACGCCCATAAACAATACCGCCAAAATTTTAAGGCACAGGCTTAAACCGTTTTTAAAAAGTTCGGTAAGCTTGGTTAAAACTTCTCTTCCGCTAAGGTAATTAACAACCGAAACGGAAGATGCCATTATTATTCCGGGCAGAATAAAATCCCTAATTAAGCCTGTAACCGCGTTTGCCAAAAAAAATATTGTGGGGCTAATAGCGTAACTTGCGGCGGCATTGCCCGTCATAACCGAAAGAGCCGCAACCACCGGAACGGATGCGCCCATAAACGAGGATAAATTTATTATCATATCCGACGCTGCTGAAACCGCAATTTTAAACGACGAAAATAAAATTGTAACGGTCATAATGTATCCGGCGTAAAAACCGAGTTCCCCAACCGATTTATTTTTAAACGATTCCGAAAGGTTTTTAAGAAGCGCCGCCAAAATTGCTATTATAATCAGATTCCGTATTACGCTCAGGTTGTCCGTAATTTCGGAGAAAAAAATTTTGCCCGCGTAATCGAGCATTGCCTGCGGGGATATTTCCAAGTTGCCGTTTACCGCATGTTCGGCAATATCTCTAATGTTCATTTTGCCGGATTCCCCGGTGCTTTGCAAAACCGCGGAAACCTCGTCCAAATTTATTAAATTAAGCTGCTCTTCAAGCACGTGGTCACCTCCTTTTCTAAAGTTTCACACTAATTGGAATCCGCCGGAAGTCAATTTCCCTTGCGTTAAAGCAGTGAAAAAATCATATTAAGCAGAGAGAGCAAAATTGGCGCGGCTATTATCAGAATAAAAACCTTACCTGCCGCCTCAATTTTAGAAGCTATTGCGTTTTCACCGGAATCCGCGCATATTTGCGACGCAAACTCCGCAATGTATGAAATACCGATAATTTTCACAATTACTGACACATACTCGCCGTTTGCTCCCGCCGCCTCGCCAATTTCGCGAATAACCTCTATTACCGCCGAAAGACGGGGCAAAATCATCATAAAAATCAGAAGTCCGGCGGCAATTGATATAACAAGGCTTATTTCCGGAGCGTGCTTTTTTACCGCCAAAGAAAGAATTGCAGCAATAATTCCTACCGCCGCTATTTGAACAATATCCATAAAAATCACCCGTTAACAGAATGGGTAAAATATGCGGTATACTAATTTAATCCCGCGTTTATTTCGCCTTTGAGTTAAAGCTGAAAAAGCTCGCGTACGGTGGAAAACAAATCGCTTATGTATTGAATTATCCAAAACAAAACAACGATAAGCCCCGCCAAAGAGGTCATCATTGCCTGTTCTTCGCGCCCGGCTCGCTGCAAAACCTGGTTTAGCACCGCAACAAGAATACCAACCGCCGCAATTTGAAAAACAACTGTAATTTCCATAGTTTTTTCCTCCTATAAAAGCGTAATTACAACCGCAAGCCCGCCAAGAGCGCCTAAGTTAAGGTAAAGCTTTTTGTTTTGGTCGCGCTTTTGAGATAAAAGAGCGTATTCACCGTCAATTTGCCCAATTACAAGGCATATAGCGTCAATTTGCATTTGCTTGTCCAAATACCCGAAAGTTTTTCCTAAATTTAAAAACATTTCAAAATCGTCATCCGTAAAATATGAGCGTGCCTTAACGGCGGTTATACTGTTTTCCCAAAATTCCAAAACCGTCCCTTGCGCTCTTTGCGCAAGGCTTGCTCCGAAGGCCGCGAACAAATGCGAAACGGCGCCGTTTACCCGATCGGATACGTTTATAGCGGCTTCGCTAAGCGCGTTCGAAAACCGAATTTCGGAAACAAGGATATTTAGCGCCTTTTTCATTTGCATAAGCTCGCAGCAGCGGTAAGTGTCGCGCCCGGATAAGTAAAAACCGAAACCTACCGACGCTGCCATAATAATTGCGGAACCTAAAATTTTTACAGCCATTTTTACCCTCCCTAATCTGCGAAACTTTATCCGCCGTAAAGTATTTCGCGGTTTTTTCCGTATACCGCCTCAATTGTTCCGGGGCCGCAGCGTGCGGATACCACCACATATCTTTCGAAAATATTTTTCTTTATAAGTTCGCCAAGCACAGGCTTGCCTGTTACTTCATCCAAAGAAGAGGCGTGAACGGTGCATAAAACTTTTACGCCCGCGCATAAAACCTCTTCTATGGCGCGTATGTCGTTTTCCCGGCCTATTTCGTCCGCCGCTATAACCTGCGGACTCATAGCTCTTAGCAGCATCATAATTCCCTCTGCCTTAGGGCAAGCGTCGAGCACGTCCGTTCTGTTTCCTAAATTATTCTGCGCAAGCCCCATATAACAGCCCGCAATTTCCGAACGCTCGTCCGCTACCGCCACATTAAACCCTGATTCGCTTAAAACTCTTACAATATCGCGCAGCAGCGTGGTTTTGCCGCAACCAGGCGGGGAAATTATCATGGTATGGTACGCGGAAGGTTTTGCCACCAAGCTTTCAATTTCCCGGCAGCATCCAATTATTTCGTGCGATATCCGTAAATTAAGCGCGCTAATGTTTTTAAGGGTTTTTATCGCTCCGTTTTCGGTAACCGCTCGTCCTGTAATTCCCACACGGTGGCCTCCCGGCAGTGTCATGTAACCCCGGCTTAACTCATCCTCTATCGCGTAAAGTGAGTACCCGCTCATTAATTCAAGTGTTTGCGCAATATCTCTGCAAGAAACAACATATGGCAGAAAAATTTCAATTCCGGCTTTTATCAGTATGGGTTTTTCCGCTCTCAGCCTTATTTCTGTTGCTTTTTCAAATGTTTCCGCATTGATATCATTAAAATTTTTCGCTATGCATTCAGGTAAATAATTTGATATAATACTTTTTAGTCTGTATTGCACAACAATACCCCCTCCTATCAGGCAAAAAATTATTACTAATTTATATGCCTGTCCTTAAAAATTATACCGATGTAAAAAATTTATTTTTATTTAATATTGCTATTGTAAATTTTTCTGTGCAATGTTAAAATTGTAATACATAAAGTAGTTAATTATATTTAACACAACTAAATAACCAAAATTCCCGGTAAGTAATATTTCAAAATCTTAAGTTTTAGGGAGGAGTTATGGCGCATTTTAAGTATTTGGCAAAAACTGCGGACGGTCAGGCTGTAAACGGTATAATGGAGTCGGATACGCTGTTAACCTTGCGTAACGTGCTTCGAGAAAAGGATTTGTACCTAATTTCCGGAACCGCTCAAAATGAAAAAGGCACCAAAACAAGTTCGTCAAAAAGGCTCGGAGCAAAATCCCTTTCTGTAATTTGTAAACAGCTTGCGTCTATGCTTGCTGCGGGCGTAACGCTGATTCGCGCAATGGATATTCTCTACCAGCAAACCGAGGATAAAAGGCTTAAAGGCATACTTCGCAAAATTTATGAAGAAATTCAAAAAGGCGACCAGCTTTCAGACGCGCTTAAAAAACAGGGAAACACATTTCCTCCTCTTATGATTAGTATAATTGAATCCGGCGAGGTAAGCGGCAATTTGGAAGGTGTTATTGAGAAGCTTGCAAATCAGTTTGAGGGGGATAACAAAATAAACGCAAAAATTCGGGGTGCATTAGTTTATCCCATAGTTTTGTTGGTTATGGTTGTTGCTGCGGTAATTGTAATGCTCACTGCGGTTCTTCCCACGTTTGTTGCAATGTTTGATGAGTCTGGTACTGAACTTCCCGCGCCAACAAAAATAGTTATGGGTGCCAGCGATTTTTTGATTGTTAATTGGTATTACATAGTAACAGTTATTATAATTGCGACGGTACTTTTAAGGCAAGCGGTTAAAACAAAAAAAGGGCGCTTTATTAAGGATAATATGTTGCTTAACGTTCCCATACTAAAAAAAGCCCTTTTAAACATTGCCAGTTCTCGGTTTGCCAGAACGCTTGCAAACCTTGTTGGTAGCGGGCTTCCCTTAATAAACGGCTTGGAAATTACAACGCGAGTTGTAAATAACGCCGTTATAGAGGAAAAGCTAATGGAAATGCGCGAGGATGTCCGTACGGGTATGAGCCTTTCCTACGGTATTAAAAAAATATCTGTATTTCCCCCAATTGTCCACTCTATGATAGCTATAGGCGAAGAATCCGGGGATTTGGATAATCTCTTAAATAAACTTTCGGATTATATGGACGACGAGGTTGAAGAATCCATTACAAGAGTTATGTCCATGATGGAACCAATTATTATAGTGGTTATGGGCGTATCAATAGGGTTTATCGTTATAGCGATGATTCTTCCGGTGTTCGGCGTTTATGAAACAATTCAATAAAATAGGCGGAGGTGCTTTATGGCATTGTCAATTGATATAGGTTCCAAGCATATAAAGATAGTACAGGGAGTTCCCAAGAAGGATGGGGTAACCGTAACCGCAACCTTTAACGCAAAAATACCCAACGATATTTCTGTTGGTACTCCGGAATCGCAAATTGCGGCTATAACGGGAATTATAAAACCGATATTTGTTAAGGACAAAAACCGAAGAAGAGTTGCGGATTCTGAGACAAAGGATGTTAAAATTAAAAAACAGCCATGCTCAATCACGCTCTCAGATGATAAGTTTCTTATACGTAACGTAGTGGTGCCAAAGGGAACTGTCGCGGAAATTAACGGCATGGCGCTTCAGGAGCTTATAGGCACTTACAGCGTTAACCCTTTAAGCGTTGTGGAATCCATGACACTTAACATTCAGGAGGACGGCAAACTGCTTGTACGTTCCGCCGCTCTGGATCCTGAATATGCCACAGGGTATTACAAACTAATACAGGATATTAGGCAAATACCGAAATCGCTTAATTATCACTCAAATTCAATAGCTAAGCTGATGAAATCCATGCCTTCAATAAACGGAACAAAAACCGCCGGGCTTAATTATATGCTTATGGATTGCGGCATGTTTTCCTGTATACTGCATGTTTTTCACGAAGGGCGCCCGGTACAGGCAAGGTATTTACCTGTGGGTTTTTCGGATTTATACTATCACCTTTCAAGGCGCAACCCCTTGGGGGAGGACGCTGATAAGGCAGTTGTATACACACCCAACTTCCTGCAAACAAGTTCGGGGTACAGGAACATGCCTTCGGTTGTTACGAACCATATTGAAAACTTTTTAAACCGCCTTGCGGATGAGCTTGCGAAATATATGCGCACTCTGTCTTTGTCCATAGGTTCTTCCGGAAATATAGAAAACCTGTTTCTTTTCGGAGGTAACGCGGTGCTTGAGGGTTTACCCGAAAGGCTTGAGGAACTTTTGGGGTTTAAAGTGGAGAGGGTTAAAACTTTATTCAACGTGGATATGAAACCGGGATGCGAGAACATAATATATCATTTAAATTCTATAGCGGCTCTGCTAAATTCATAAAGGGAGGGATAAATTTTGAAAGATATGAACTTTTTCAGCGGTTTACTAAAGCAAAAGGCAAAATCCCAACTTTCGTTGCTTCGGTCGGCATTTATAGCTTTTGTGGTTGCGGCAGGGTTACTCGGAGTATATTTTTACCTTGAGTACTTGTATTATCAGGAAGATATGCGTGTGGTTAACGCTCAGGCGAAACTGCAAAACCCCGACTTACTGCTTATGGTTGCAAAAGCGGAGTCTATGCAAAGGCAAAATGACGCTCTGGACAGTTACCTTAGCGCTCTAACAGAGTTGGATAGAAGAATAAACATGCAGCACAAATTTACCGCTACCGAAAATTATGAAATTATGAAAGCCTTTCCGCCGGGTACCCGCCTATATTCTCTTAATTTTACTACAACAACACTTGCAATTTCCGGCGTTGCCATTAATTTGGATTTGGTTCCGGCTACAGTCCAAAACCTTACTGATTCGGGGTTATTTACTTTTGTTTACCCTCCATCCACAAGCTGGCAGGAAATGCCTGAAAGCCTGTGGGAGGAAGCAGGCCTGTGGTCGATAGCGGATGGAGTTAATACGAGTGAGGAAGTACGCGGCGTGTACACCTTCAGTATAAGTTGTACTTTTAGACCGAACATTGGGGAGGGAAATTAAGTATGCTTACAACTATTTCAAAACGTGACATTGTTATTATTGTGGCTTTGTTGTCATTTCTTTTAGGGTATGTTTATTATCAGTATTTATTAGTGCCTACAAATGAAAGAATTGAAAATAAAAGAGCCGAGGCCACCCAGCTTGAACAGGATTTAATGCAAAAAGAAGCTTTAAGGAATTCCTTAGAGGAACTAAATAATACAAATGAAAAGATAATGGCGGATATTGAAAAAGTGGCAAGCGTGTACCTGCCGGACCTTACAATTCAATATTATTATGACCTTTTAAATGAAAAGGCATATGAAGCAGGTGTTTCGCCGGTAAGCATTGGTACGTCTCCTCTAACATCGGCTGACGCGAGTGTCGTTTCTACAGGTGAAGGCGGAGAGCGTGTAAACACGCTTACAAGTGCAATAGATGAATATACCAGTGCAATAGCATCGGAAGCTCCGCCTGCGGACGCTCCCGATGCGGCAAGAGGGCGGTATTCATTCAAATATATCCCTATTACATACAGCATAACAGACGGGGATTTTACAGCGGTACAAAATTTTGTTCAAAGTTTGAATGATTTGAATTATACGATGGCAATCAATAGCGCCGATTTCTCAGTAAACAATAAAGCTGGTATAGATGCGAATTTTTCAATTTCATTCATATCTGTTGACCGCTTAACCGGAAGCGATGGCTTGGACAATTACACTTATGAAGCTATCGGGCCCGCCGGCGTGGAGGATATTTTCCTTTACAGTATGCCGGAGGAGGAAGAGGCGGAGCAGGGAACGGAAGTTCCGCCAACGCAGCCGTAAGGTATACACACATTTAACTAAAGAAACAACCTAATTAAAACGCACAGAAATCAGAAAACGGCCATGGTTCAAGCTGTTTTTTGAGTTCTGTGCGTGTGTTGTATATAAGGTTTTTCTAAATGAGGCGAAATATACTGTGTTTGGCGTAGAAATTATAGGTTTATTATTAGGTTATGGTATGTTGGAGTTAGGTTGACGGGGAAGAATTTATTTAAGGAGAGTTGCGGTAGCTTAGGGTGAGTTTTATATCCTGTTAAGGCGTAAATTACGCTTTGCCAGAAGGGGGTTTGTATGAAATGTATAGAAATAAAGTTTTAAAAAGAATTAGCAATAACAAAGGCGTGGCACTGATTACGGTGGTAATGGTGTTTGTGGTGGTGTCGATATTCAGTATGTTAGTTATTTATGTGGCGAGTAGCGATAATGTTCTTAAAAGTATAGATAATATCCAATCTGAGAATTATTATATCGCATGGTCTGCAGCGAATATGTTAGCGGAGAAAGTGTATACTATAGCCAAAGATGGCGCTCCTGGCGACACAGAGTATGATGATTTAATTGTACAACTTGGCATGGATTCAAATGGAAATAAGTATGTACCGCGTGATGGGGGTTCATTTACGCATGAAATTGAATTTGAATCCCCTGATTCGGAGATTTATGAGGCAACAGTAACTGTTACTAACACTCAAACTTATCATCCCGAACGTACTGATGTTGACAATAAAAAAAGAATTCGAATTGATAATCTTATATCCTTTGAAGGAGAATCGTCGAGTGCGGGAGGTTATCCGGTTAAAGCAGTAGTTAATATGTCGTTAGTAATTGACAAAATTGTAGAGCCTTCAGAATCTTTAGATGGAGCGTTAATAATTGAACCTAACGGGCAGTTTTACACTTCCGGCGGGGACGATATATCAGTTTTAAGGCATGGGGATCCTGACTTTACCGGATCTTTTGGCGGAAGCGGTATTACTGTCGTACCAGTAGCACACATGAATGGCACTAATTTTAATGATGTAGCAGACCCCAAATTTGAATGGGTGAGAGAAGACGGGGCGGATTGGAAGGTTAGGTACGTTTCGCCAGACGGTACAATAGATACTGAATTGATTCTTCCGTCAGGAAATCCTCCTGCGAATATTCAAATGGGTCAGGATGATGTAAATAATGCAGGTATGAGCGATGTTATTAGCCGTATTAGGTTTGCGAAGGATAAATTAGGGTGGGATAACGCTGCTATAAACGCAGGTTTGAGAATGGAAGCTTTTGGGGATCCGATGTGGCCGTATTATCTGTTTACAAGCGAGCTTTTTACACACCCGGATGCTCCGGCTACTACCCCTAATCAAAATTTTTACAGAAAATTTGAAATATTTTTAGATCAGCATCCAGAATTTATATCATCAGTAGCTGAAGAAAAGGTTGTACCACAAATTAAAATTGATGTGCCAACCGATGTTGATCCTGTTGATCCAACTGATCCCGATGCAATAAAGTACATTAATTTAGCACGGATGGTATCTGCCCCTTTGGAGGACGGTGATGGTAAACGTGATATTCAGATGTCACAAGTAATTCAAAATGAAATTGAGGCTTATTATAATATTGCCGACGACAGCGATACGGACCTTACTATAGTTTTTTATTATGATTATTACTATGAACCCACAGAGAGTAAATGGCTTCCCGGTAACTATATGAGTTCTGCTTATCCGGATAGTGTTAATGACCCGAATTTTTTTGATACCGATAGCGATTCTGATGTTGAGATGGGTGTTATGCAAGGCTTTTTGAATATGACATTGGACACTTTGGTGAAAATTCCCTCGGGTAAACATGTAACAATAGTTTTTGATGAAGTGTTTGGGTATTTCCAGTGGAAAACGGGTGGGTTTGCAAATTCCGATGATGATCCGGGCGATTTCTCTTCTGTTACTTTTTTAGTTAATCAAATGCCGGAGGAACGGGTAAACGACATTTACGCAATTGCCGGAGCCGGTCCTACAGATGCCATTATGGCGAATAATGCGCCTGACCAAATGAACAATGAAAGAGTGCTTTTTTCATTCGATTTTAGAGGCAGTTCAACAAAAACCTATGTGAATTGCCCGGTGCATATTTTTTCTCCGGGCGGTACGATTGATGCGCAAAACGGTGCGTTTGCTACTCCGTTTTACGGTTCAATTTATGTTCGTCATATGCGGTTAAGGGAGTTTGTTCTTTGCTATGTTCCGCCCCTTGAAAATCCCTTTGTAGAGACGACTAATGTTCCCGGTTCTACAGAGTATAAAAAGTATTTTGCTGCCGATGTAATAAATCCTGATATAAGAGCAGTAAAAATGCCGTAGCAGAAAGAGGGTTAACACAATGAAAAATAATAATAAAGGTATGACATTGGTCGAGATTGTAGTTGCTTTCGTACTTCTCATGATAGTTATTGTGGGGTTTGCCGGGTTTTTTACAAGATCTATGCTGTGGGCAGCAAGATCAAACAGAGATACTAAGGGTGTAGCAATGGCAAGAGAATATACAGATGCAAGTATGTTATCACTGCCAACAGAAATTCAACCCGATTCTTCAGTAGATGTGATTTTGAATAATGATGCTGATAACCCTGTATCAAGATACGATCTAACTCGTACGGCTACAGCAAAAATTACGTATAGAGGCGACCCAGTTCTTGTTGAGGAAAAAACCATGGTTATGACAACCATAACAGCAAATCAAAATGACGACTCAACGCAAACCATAGAGTATCGGATATTTAAAAACCCATGGTAAAGAAGCTTTAGCCCAAGAAGCTAGAGCGAGACGCAAACCATTATGTATTGCGTATTATAGAAACTTTAACCTTTTTCTATAAGAGGAAAGGAGAGTTGATGTGAAAAGTAAAAAAGGGTTTACTTTAGTTGAGATGATTGTAGTACTTGTAGTATTTGGGATGATACTTGCGGGCGCATTTACGTTTTTTTCTTATGTGATTAGGTCTACGCGAATTATTTCAGAATCGTCGGCAACACAAAGCGAATTAAGGAATATGCTTTTAATGATAAAAAATGAGGCGTCCATAGCTGAAAAAGCTTTAATAACAGACTCGGATAATGCTTTGGATATTTTGGATATTTTGACTAACGGAGCAAATCCTTGGGCAACCGGTACGCTTGTTTTTTATAAAAAAACAAATGGAAGCAGAAAAACTCTTTCGATAAATGAATTTAACGGAACCGATATCAGTAAGACAATATATGAGTTTTCATTTGTTGATGGTTTCGATATGTCATTTTCTGAGGGCGATATTGACCCCGTATTAACTGAAGAGAAAAATTATCTTATAAAGGTTCTTTTAACTGTAACAGGCAATAATGACGTTTCTGAAATTAAGTACGAGGACGCTGTATTTCTTGATAATATTAGAAAGAAAGATAGTAATGATATAGGTTATCCGGGATCTTTCACATTGGAGGTTGATGATCTCGACAGTGACGGTGAAACCGCAAGTTTAATTTTAGCACCGCCGAAAAATCTTTTACCGAGTATTTCACCGTAAGTTTTTTACAATTATAGGCATTTCATATAAAAAACCCGCTAAAAAAAGCGGGTTTTTTATAGCTTTAATTTCACCAGGGCAATCATTTGCTATGATTTTGCAGAAACGCTGAAATATCAACCAAAAAAGGCCGACGAAAAATAGAATCAAAAATTTTAAGGCAACAAAAGGATTTATTTCAAAAGAACACAAGCAGCTTGTTCAGAAATGTTGCGCTGGATTTTTACGGCATTAAATCCGCAAACAATAAAGAAAATAACACCTATTAACCAGAGTCCTAACTATCGTTAATTCCTTCCTTACGTATGTACGGAATTTCCTAATAACCTTCTTCATTTTATAAAATAAAAGTATATCAGCACCGCCGCGCCAAGCACTATCCGGTACCAGCCGAATACGGTAAAACTCTTATTTTTTATATAGTTCATTAAAAACCGGATAACTGCCGCCGAAACACCGAAAGCCACAGCCATTGCCAAAATAAGCGCGGATAATTGCCCGGTTGTAAAACTGCCGCCATCCGCTAAAAAGCCCGCAACCTTAAGAGCGCTTGCGCCGAACATTGCGGGTATTGCCAGGAAAAAGCTAAACTCCGCGGCTATCGTTCTTGACGAGCCAAGAAGGATTCCCCCTAAAATTGTAGAGCCCGAACGCGACGTTCCCGGAACTATTGAAAGCATTTGAAAAACGCCAATTAAAAAAGCAATAGCAAATGTGATATCCGCCTGTGTTTTAATTTGCGGTTCCTTTTTTTTGTTTCGCTTTTCAATTAATATGAAGAAAATACCGTAGAGAATTAGCGCCAAAGCAACAACCTGCGGGTTATAAAATGTTTTGTTAACCCAATCGTCAAATAAAAGCCCAACAACCATTGCCGGTATGCAGGCAATAATTATTTTTCCCCACATTATTAATACATCAGTTTTTGCATGAAACCCTTCTTTAAACGAAAACGGAAATATTTTTTCCCAAAACAGCACCACTACCGCAAAAATTGAACCAAGCTGAATAACCACCAAAAACATTTCCATAAATTCGGGAGAGAAATTCAGCTTTAAAAACTCGTCAACCAAAATCATATGCCCAGTGCTTGAAATGGGCAGCCATTCGGTAATCCCCTGCAATACGCCTATAATTATTATTTTAATTACCTCAATAAAATCCATATTCGCCTCCATTTTTGTATTCATCCAGGCCATAGTAATTTACTGCAAAATAAAAGTCAAGAATAAATTTCGGCTCATTGTTAGCCGGATCATTGTTAGCACTGCTACGGGTACATATAAAAGTTTATGGGAAATTTACCCGCACAATTCGGAAATTTGTGAACATTTTGAAAACATTTTCCCAATTAGCACTCAAGGGGGTTGATGGCTAACAAAATTGTGATATAATGAATAATAAATTTATGCTCCAGTAAAAATTCAATCAAGGGGTGTTATCATGTTATGTGAAAAGTGTAATTTAAACAACGCAACAGTACATTTAAAGCAAACCGTAAACGGTGAAACAAAAGATATTTACCTTTGCGCAAGCTGCGCGGGCGAAGGGGAGCTTGGTATTTCATTCAACAATTTGCTTCAAAGCTTTTTGGAATCGTTTTTCGGCCAGCAAGGAGGTGTGGCGTACGAGAGTAAAACCCACACGCCGCAGGGGCGAGCTGTAAAGTGCGCAAGTTGCGGCACATCGTACGATGATTTCAAAAAATCCGGCAAATTGGGGTGCGCAAATTGTTATTCTTCCTTTAAAAACGAGCTTGAATTTATAATTAAAAATATTCAGGGCAGTAATGTACACGAGGGTAAATTTCCTAAACGAAGCGGGCAGGAATTTATTCAAAAGCGTGAAGTTGAGCGTTTAAGGGCGGAGCTTCGCCGCGCAATAGACGAGGAGCAGTTTGAAACAGCGGCAAAAATACGCGACGAAATAAAAGAAAGGAGCAAGGCAAATGAATAAGTGGTACGACGACCCGAAAATGGATGACGACGTTATAATATCAAGCAGGGTACGCCTTGCGCGCAACATAAAAAAGTATCCGTTTAAACGCAGGCAAACCGAAGAAAGCGCAAAAAGTGTTATCGGCGATGTGGTTGAATCGCTTAAACGCGGCGGGGATAAGTTTTACGCGCAGTTTAAATTTATTGATATGACGGGTGAGGGGAACGGCGAAAAGCTCGCGCTTATAAATAAACACTCCATAAGCCCGGAATTTGCGCAAACCAAAGGCCCGAAGGCTCTTTTGCTTGATAACAGCGAAAAGCTGAGCATAATGATAAACGAAGAGGATCATCTGCGTATGCAGGCGATATATCCCGGCGATAATATTGACGGGGCATGGGATACGGTAGACAAAACGGATAACCTTATGGAAGAATATTTGGATTACGCGTTCGATAAGGATTTGGGGTATTTAACCTCTTGCCCAACAAATACCGGAACGGGGCTTCGCGCTTCATATATGATACACATTCCGCTGCTTGAAGGCACGGGCGAATTTCGAAATATCGCGGCAACAATAGGCAAATTCGGAATGACGGTGCGCGGCATTTACGGCGAGGGAACCGAACCTATGGGAAGCATATACCAAATATCCAACCAGGTAACAATAGGCAAATCCGAGGACGAAATAATTTCAAGCCTTAAAAGTATTACCGCGCGGATAATTGAAAGCGAGCACGTTTTAAGGGAAAAGGTTACAAAGCAATTTAACGCCGACATTGCGGACAGGGTTTATAGGGCATACGGAATTTTATCTCACAGCCGCAAAATTTCGCTTAAAGAGGCAATACGGCTTTTATCGGATGTACGCTTCGGGTTTGTTTCCGGAATACTTGACGTTAAAAAACCGAAACAGAACATATACTCAATAATGATGAATATTCAAAACGGAATTTTACTTTATAACAGCCCTTCGCAAAGTGAAGACGAGGCGGATATTAAACGGGCGGATTATATAAGGAAGAGTTTCGCAAAAAAACAGCCAAAGGAGAGAGAACCGGATGAACGGAAAATTGACGGATAAGGCAAGGCAGGCAATACAAAACGCGCAGCAGGCGGCGGAGGAATTAGGGCACGATTATATAGGAACCGAGCACTTGCTCTTAGGGCTTGCAAGAGTACCGGATAGCGTAGCGTCAAAGGCTCTTTTAGGGCAGGGCGCGGGCGAAGGAGAAATTTTAGAAAAAATACTTGAAATGGTTGCGCAAGGCGAAGAATCCGAGGACAGCCCAAGGGATTACACGCCCCGCACCAAGCGTATTTTTGAATTAAGCTATCAGGAAGCGGCAAAACTCGGCGCGGGTTATATAGGAACGGAGCATTTGCTTTTGGCGTTAATTCGCGAGGGCGAAAGTGTTGCGGTATCCATTCTTCAAGCGCTTAACGTAAACGGGCAAAGGCTTTACGGCGATATGTTAAATATGCTCGGCGAGGGAGGCGGCAAAACTCAAACAGGGCCAATAGGCGGTATGCAGGGTTTTCCGTTCGGAATACCGGGCATGGGTATGGGAATGGGCGGAGGTATGCAAACCGCCGGTGTTAAAAAAGGTTTCTCGTCCGGCAAAAATTCGGGCACGCCTGTGCTTAACCAGTTTAGCCGCGATTTTACGCAAATGGCGGCGGAGGGCAAGTTCGACCCTATCGTTGGCAGGGATAGCGAAATTCAGCGCATAATACAAATTTTAAGCCGAAGAACCAAAAACAACCCGTGCCTTGTTGGGGATCCCGGTGTTGGCAAAACAGCGATTGCCGAAGGGCTTGCGCAAAAAATAGCGGAGGGCAACGTGCCGGAAATTTTAAAAAACAAACGCGTTGTGGCGCTGGATATTTCACAAATGGTAGCCGGAAGCAAGTACAGGGGCGAATTTGAGGAAAGGATAAAGCGCGTTATAAACGAGGTTAAAAACGCGGCAAACGGCGTAATTTTATTTATCGACGAGCTTCACACTATTATTGGCGCGGGCGGCGCGGAAGGAGCGCTGGATGCTTCCAACATATTAAAGCCGTCTTTGG
>JAISVZ010000046.1 GCA_031271295.1 Clostridiales bacterium
GGCGATTGTTTTGCTGTGGTAGCCGTTGGCGTTTATAAAAGGCATGGCGTTAAAATCTTCCCTTTTAAGCTCCGCTTTCATTTTAAGCAGTTCGTCAAACAGCAGTTGCCGCAAAAGCAACAGCGTTTCAATCCCCGCCGCGAACGTCGCTTCTTTTTTCAGGCAGAATTGCATTGTTCTATTTAACCCGGACCATTCGGCGTTCAGCGTTATTACCTCCCAGGCGCGTACAATTGCAGGCAAAATATCGGATTGGATTGAAAACTCGGTTCTGCCACCACTAAAACCCTAATCTCCTAAAATAACCGTCAATACCTGTTTCTGAAAAAGGCACAAACTCCCCGTTTTTGTGCAAATTTAATATTTCGTCGTATGACGCCCATTTTGCCGCTGTGGTTTCGCCGTCTTGCGGCAGAAAATTTTCAATATCGAAATCTTGCCGGAAAAACCAGTTATCCATGAAACAGCTAAAACCTGAGTTCACTTTTTTTAAGGTAAAGAGCAGTTTTCCGCGCTCCGGCAAAAGCGTAAAACCCGTTTCCTCGTGGAATTCACGTTTTGCCGCTTCAAGGCTTGTTTCCCCAATCTTTACCGCGCCGCCCGTATTCTCCCATAAATTTGGCAAATAACCTATATCCGCGCGTTTTGTTATTAAAAATAAGCCGTCGCTGTTTTGAACCAAAACATGCACTATAAGGCAAA
This sequence comes from Clostridiales bacterium, assembly GCA_031271295.1. Classification (GTDB taxonomy): domain Bacteria; phylum Bacillota; class Clostridia; order Lachnospirales; family WQUN01; genus JAISVZ01. The sequence goes on from JAISVZ010000046.1 coordinate 703, forward strand.
ATTCGCCGTCCGCTTTCGGTTTTTTGTGTGCGGTGGTGCGCCCTGTTAAGGCTTTGTTTTCATCGTAAATATCCATTTGCTCATCCATGGCTATCTCCTATTCATACAATCTGCCGCTTTTAACGGGTTTGCCTACAACGCGGGGCCATTCGTTTGTTTCAATAATCGTTGTGGCGTTTATATTCCCCAAATGCGCGTAGAAATGGCGGTACTGCGCTAATATAAGCGAAAGCCTGTTAACCGTACAATCCGGCGGGTTTTCGCATAGGTCTTCGTCTGTTAACGCCGCCAAATAATTCATTACTTTTTCGCGGACACTTTCCAAATACCGCAGCAAATCCTCGCGGGAAAGCACCTTTTCGGTCATTATATCAAGCGAATTCATGTCCGGCTCGTGAAAATCCGGCTCGGCGTAGTGGCTTGGGTTGATAAACCACCTGTCGCACGAATGCAGCATATGGTAAACATGCTTCCAAATAGGAAAACCGCACAAAATATAATCCGTGTTGCATGTTTGCAGCATAATTTTCGCGTTATCGAAAAGGTAGGTGGTTTGTGTTTGAATGGTGCGGACTAATTCGCTGCCTGCCATATAAAATCCCCTTTGCGAGATACTACTTTTCGAATTTTTCTTTCGCAACTTAGACATCAAAGCTTACTAAAAGAGCACGCACACTTTTATTTTTCTTTTATGGCAGGTGTCCATATATTATACCCTACCATAAATAAGGCTGCCTCTAAAGCACGTAATCCTCCGCCTTTTTTTGCCTGTTCTAATTTCCCGAATTCTCCAGTATCTCTTTTCACTACTTCGCTTAACAACCAGTTTGCCTTGATATTATTTAGCAAATAATTATCTTTGTCTCTTAGCCTTGTAAATTTATGAGAACTTGTATTCGGACATCTTTTATTGGGATTCTCACCTCTCATTATCACCCAGGAAAAATTCAGTTCTTTAGGAATTGATTTACCTTTTTCAATACAGAAATCTCTTACAAAAGCACACAGCGCCGAACCTACACGGCTGTCATAAATAATAAACTCGTCTACAAATAATGAAAGAATCTGTGAAAAACCGGCATTGACGTATCCCTTTATCTCAAAATAGTAATCATTATCCAAATCAAAATTGGAATTAATAATCTCTTTTATACGTTTAAGATTCTTGCACAACACATTATTTTGTTCCCATTCACTAATTGTGCCGTAACGGCTTATCCCTCCCCACTTTAGGATTTTTTCACAAACACAAAAGCATTCAGCGTCATTAAATTTTTCTTCGCTTTCCACAAAATCTTTTAATTGATTGGATATTATTTTCAACTCTTCTTCTGTTTCTTTAAAACTTTTACCACGCCAACAGTATTGATTAAGTGCCGAAGATAACGAATTAAACGTAAAATCCTTGTTATCTCTAACATGGTGATAGCAATGATTAAACAAAGCCTCTTCCTCTGCTGGTGCGTTCAATCTCTTGCAAAACCACTCAATAAAACTTTTAACATTTTCACTTTCCAGATATTCTTTTTTTGTCATAAATCATACCCCCGATTTAATACACACGTATAGCTACTCCGCTTCAATACCCCGTTCTTTCAAGTAATGTTCAAAATCAACGCAATCACCGTTTCGAAATTCCGTTTCGGCTTTTTCAAACTCTTCCCGTTCGTCATCGTTTAAATCCTCGTCGGACAGTTTTTCTATTATCACAGCTTTTCCGGGTGGCATAAGCAGTTCGCTTTCTTCGTTATCGTATCTCTGTTTTGGGATAAAAACAGAACGACACTTTGAATAGTCTCCCCGAATATAATCCAAAGCTTCTTGCAATCCCTGCAATGTGTCATCGTTTACATTTTGCTGCATAGTTTTTTCCCTTCATGAAATCCGGCTCGGCACTTACAAGCTCTGTTATAATCGCCTTTATTAAACGCGGCACTCATTTACTCCATGACGCTTGCCGCTATCGCAAAGCGCGGTCTGCGGGGCCGGTCGTACCAAACCCAACTACGTTATTTGGCACTTGCCCGCCCTCGCTTATCCCTTGCTTAGTCACCTTTCAAAGCTTAGGTAAACGCTCCCATCGGAAACCCATTGTGCGCCCCTAATGCATTACCTAACTTCCACCGTCCACCCAAACCTATCCTCCAGCCTTCCGTACTGAATCCCGGTAAGTTCGTCGTAGAGTTTCTGCGAATACTCGCCTATTTTGCGTTCGCCTATAACAATCGTTTTGCCTTCCCAGTACAATTCCCCAACGGGCGATACAACCGCCGCCGTACCGGAGCCGAATATTTCCTCCAGCGTTCCGTCCTCGTAGGCTTTGAATATTTCGCCTATTTCAATTTTGCGTTCCTCAACTTCAAAACCCCAGCTTTTAGCTATTTGTATTACCGAATCCCGCGTTACGCCGGGCAGTATGCTTCCTTCCAAAACCGGGGTAACAAATTTGCCGCCGATTTTGAAAAATATATTCATCGTGCCAACTTCTTCAACATATTTTCTGTGAACTCCGTCAAGCCAAAGCACCTGCGTAAAGCCCTTTTGCATTGCCTTTTCCTGCCCTTTAAGGCTTATCGCGTAATTTGCCGTAGCTTTCGTAAAGCCGATGCTTCCTTTTACCGAACGCACATATTCGTCCTCGACATATATTTTTACCGCGTTTAACCCTTCCGCGTAATACGGGCCAACCGGAGATAATATTATCATAAACTTGTAAGTGTGCGACGGATGAACGCCAAGCGCGGGTTCGGTTGCTATAACAAACGGGCGGATATAAAGCGCGGTGTTCTCGTCTGTCGGTATCCAGTCCGCGTCGATTTTAATAAGTTCGATAAGCGCTTTCAGCACAAATTCCTCATCCAGCGCGGGTATGCATAACCTTTCGTCGGAAGCGTTCAGCCTTGCGAAATTTTTCTGCGGACGGAAAAGCAGTATGCGCCCGTCATCGGTTTTGTACGCTTTTAAACCCTCAAAAACCGCCTGCCCGTAATGGAAAACCATCATCGCCGGTTCCGCTTGAAACGGCGCATAGGGAACTATAGCCGGGCTGTTCCAGCCTTTGCCGTCTTCGTAATCCATAACAAACATGTGGTCGGTAAAATATTTTCCAAAGGATTTGTCGCCAACGGGCGGCCTTTGCCTCGGATTTTTAGTCTTTTCTATTCTTATTTCCATTTTAGTACCTCCTTAGATGCAAGCCTGCCTTCGCGGCAATTTTCCGCGCGGGTGGC
>JAISVZ010000142.1 GCA_031271295.1 Clostridiales bacterium
TCGCAAACCGCGTAAGGCGAAGCCCCGGCAACTAATTTGCCCTGATGCAAAATTCCCGCGCCTATCGCTAACTTCTGATATTCGGCGTAATCCTTAAATTGCGAGCATAAGTCTACCGACCATTCCTCACTTCCCGCCAGTTCAAACAACTCACGGTCAAACAGCCTGAGTTCATAGCCATCTTCCAGTCCGTTTACAAAAGCGGTCAATTTTTTCACACCGAACACGCCGGGATCATTTTTTATGGCGTATCTTTGAAATTTCCTTGCTTTATCCCCAAAGAAACCCTCAATCAGCTTTTCCCACGCGGCGTCTTTCGGAACCAACAATTTAGAGCGTCCATAGGATGCAAGCAAGGAAGCGTTAGGTTCTCCGGCGAGAAAACAGATATCTCCCACATCTGCCGCTGCGGATTTAGGGTCGTCGGCATCGTCCGCAATCAGCTTTCCCATATACCCTTGCAGGCAAGAACGTATCATGGCTTTATCCCAGCCGTCGAAAAACCGGGTTGCTTTATTGCTGTGCATTTTTTCACATCCTCATAATTTTCGTAGCACCAAAACAGACGCATAATGCAAAATATTAAACTTTTCGGGCACGCCGCCCAGATACGCGGCGTGCTCTTTTTCAAATGCTGTTATATCCTCCGGAGAAAGCGCCGAAGCGCCAATCCCCCTGCACGCTCGTATCCTGCCCTGCCAGCTTTCGCGCGTGAATGGGATTTCAATATCAAAGCCCGCCTCCGTCTCAACACTGAACAGCTCCTTTGGGAAATCCGCCGGAGAGATTGGCTTCCTGACGGAATCCTTATATCCTGTCCAAGCGGGGTTGTATTTCAAAACAAGCCTCTCACTTTCGGCGGCGATCTCGCTATGCGCTGAAAGCCACACCAAGTACATAACGCAAAGCCGCCCGTCCGCTTTGAGCATTTTTTGTATTTTGGGATAAACAACGTCCTTATCAAAATAGAAAAAACACTGGCAGGCGGTTATAACGTCGAAGCTCGCGGCGGGAAAATCGACTTCCTCAGCGGAAGCAACAACGTATTCGATATCCATTCCGGCCTTATATGAGAGCTTTCTCGCCTGCGCAATCTGGTTTTCGGCGATATCCGCACCGATGAACCTCGCCCCGAATCGGTAGAGGTTTCGCGGCAGTACGCCCGTGCCTGTGCCCAAATCCAAAACGCGCTGGCCTTTTGTACAAATCCCTAAGCTAATAATCCCCTCGTAAAACTCCGGCGGGTAAATATCGCGGTATTTCGCGTAATCATCCGAAACTCTGCCCCAATCGAAAGGCTTGCCGTAATCAAGGTTCTTGTTGGCAATCACTACTAACCCCCCTCGTAACTAATTTAAATTACTTGCGAGTTCAAAGTTAAAAAAAGAATAGCCCCACGCCAGAAAACATGTTACTCTTGTTTTGCTGAAGAACAGGAGGGTAGTCCTTGGCGGAGGCTATGCGGATAGTGTATCATTAAGACCGCCCAATGACCAGACCATTACCATAACAAGGCCCGTCGTCGTGCAACACTCGCAGGCCACGCGGGACATTGTGTCCTTTTCGAGTATCGCGTCCGATATCTGGTCGCGGAACTTTTCATTTTTTTGTTTTTTCGCTGTACGGAATCCCGTTAAGATAATGCAGTATATCTTCCCTTCTACATTCAATGATATCGTGAGGAAGACTGTCAATGTTAAACCATTTTAAGTCCGAGCATTTATCCGGTTCCATTATAGCCGGTTCACCGCCGTAAGCCTTTACAATGAAATAAATATCATAATAGGTTCTATCCGTTAAAAACCGCTGGGACAGGTGAATAAATTCCAGATTATCCGGATTAACCGTTATACCCAGTTCTTCCTTACATTCGCGCACAACTGCTTCCGTTGCCGTCTCGCCTTCGTCCACATGACCGCTACCGGATATATCCCACTTTCCGTCTTGATATCCGGTGTTTTGACGGCGGTGCAGCAAAATTTTAACGGAACCTTCATCGTTTCTTAAAATAACCGGAAATATTGCTGATAATGCTTTAAGTTTCATAGGGCACTACTCCCTCCGCCTCTCTTGATGGGTATGAAATTGTAAACCTATTTTACCAACGGGTCGGAATTTACGCAAGGGAACTTTTCATTTTTTTGTTTTTTGAAAATCGCAAGTTTAATTACCCGCCTTTCTGTAATTCTGTGTGTTATGCGCACTCGCGCAAAGTTTTACAAACCCCAAAACTACTACCAACCCAAAACCTATCACCATACGCGGGTGCGCCATGCTGCGCGGTATGTGAAGATTGTATTCTTTTTGTGGGAAATTATCAAGATATGTAACGTGATATGCCTTACATTTGCACCAAAGTAATGCAAATATTTATTTGAATTACAATTTAGCGGTTGCTAATATAAAATCATCTTCAACAAAATACACAAAGGCAGCCGCCCCGCTTCGCGGGCTGCTTGCCTACTTTCCGGCAAGGGAGGTGAATACTATGAAAAAATATAACGTGCTTTTGGTATGCGGCGGCGGAACATCCACCGGTTTTATGGCCGCGAACATGAGAAAGGTTGCAAAACAAATGGGCATGGATATCGAAATAAAATCGCGCAGCGAAACAGAGGTTGAGGTTTACGCGCCCGACGCGGATTGTATTATGCTCGGCACACATTTGGCTTACCTTGAAGATGAAATGAAGCAGCGTACAAAGGAGCATAACTGCGCCGTGTTTGTTATGGATAAAAGTTATTATTCCACGCTTGACGGTGAAGGCGCAATAAACGATATGCTAAAGCATATGGAAGGCAAGGCGTAAAAATCTTAAAAACTTATAACTTAGGAGGGATAGGATGCAGGGCTTTATTAACTGGATGGAATTAAATCTTGTTCCAAAAATGAATAAAATCAACTCGAACGCTTGGGTTCAATCTTTGAAAGACGCAATGATGCAAGTACTTCCGCTTATTTTGGTAGGGTCGCTTTTAACGATTATGGCAATTTTGCAGGACTTTATTCCGAATTTTCCGGACATGTGGGTAGTTTACAACTATACGATGGGGATTATAGGAATTTTGGTGGCGTTTCTGATACCTTTTAATTATATGGAACGCAAACGCAAGCATAAAATGCGGCTTATCGCCGGTATGACCAGCTTTTCAATGTATGCTATCATAATTCATTTGGATAACGCAGAGCTTTTCGATTTCGGAAGCTTGGGCGCGGGCGGTATGTTTGCCGCAATTGTTGTAGGTATTATTTCGGGGCTGGTGTTCGCTTTGTTTTCGGATTTTTCTTTCTTCAAAGAGGAATCCACCGTGCCGGATTTTGTTCGCCAATGGTTTGACAATATGCTTCCGGTTGCGATTTTAATTTTATCAACATGGGCTCTTGTGTACCTGCTTGGGCTGGATTTATTCACGCTTATTAACACAGCGCTTTCTCCGCTTACAAAATTTGCGGATAATATCGTTGGTTTTACGCTTATTTACTTTCTTATATGCTTTTTATACTCAATGGGTATCAGCACATGGATGCTTTATTCAATTACAACGCCGATTTTTCTGGCGGGTATTACCGCAAATTTGGCTTTGGTTCAGGCGGGAGAGGCGGCTGTTCATGTTGCAACAAACGAAGTGTATTATTCGGGCTGGCTTGCTATAGGCGGAAGCGGCGGCACACTCTTTTTGTGCTTAATGTTCTTGTTTATGGCAAAGTCGCAGCGGCTTAGGGCAATTGGCAAGGCTTCAATACTGCCGAGTATTTTGAATATTAACGAACCTATTGTTTTCGGCGCGGTTGCGTGGAACCCTATTTTAATGATACCGCTGTGCCTGCACGGCTTAATTACTCCAATAATAACATGGATTTGGCTTAACGCCGGGCTTGCGAGTATTCCTTATGAAGTTTTCGGTTTTTGGTACTGCCCGTTTCCGATATCCACATGGCTTGTAAGCAAAAGTGTTGGCGGGCTTCTGCTATTGTTGGTTTTGGCGGCGGTAAATATCGTAATTTACTTCCCATTCTTTAAAATCTACGACAATATGCAGGCAAAAGCGGAGAAAAACGCCGAAACCGCATAAGAAAGGAGGTTTGACAAACAATATGGATGTTGAATATGATATAGACAGGGAAATGATAGAAGCGGCAATGGGTATTATAGTTGACGCGGGCGACGCGAGAATTGCCATAGGAGAAGGTCTTGCTTCAATTGAAAACGGCGATTTTGAAAAAGCCGAGGAAAAATTTGAGGAAGCGCGGCATCTGCTTGCCAAAGCTCACGGGCAGCAAACCTCTATTATTCAGTCGGAAAGCGAGGGTATTTTGCGTCAGCACCCGCTTTTGTTTATCCACGCTCAGGATACCTTAATGACAATTAATTCGGAGCTTAACCTGTGCAAGCGCACTGCCGGTATCTTCCGCAAGTTTGAAAACCGCCTGAACACTTTAGAACAGAAGGTGGGAAAATGAGCGGTTTTGAAACGGCGCAAGGTTTTCCCAAAGGTTTTCTTTGGGGCGGTGCAATTGCCGCCAACCAAGCGGAGGGAAATTGGCGCGAGCACGGAAAAGGTTTTTCCATTGCGGAAATTACGTACTTGCAGGAAAACTTGCCTCTTTATAAGCGTTACAACGGCGAACCCACAAAGGAACGCATAAAAGAACTTATGCAGGATAATGAACTTGTTTTTCCTAAACGCTGGGGAATTGATTTTTACCGCACATACAAAGAGGATTTAAAGCTTTTAGCGGGAACGGGTATGAACTCCTTCCGCACATCAATTGCGTGGACAAGAATTTTTCCAACCGGCGAGGAAGAAAAACCGAACGAAGCCGGGCTTAAATTTTACGATGATTTAATTGACGAAATAATAAAAAACGGCATGGCGCCGGTAATTACAATAAGCCATTACGAAACGCCGGTGGAACTTTCCTTAAAATACGGCGGCTGGTACGGACGCGAAATGATAGACTGCTACCTTAAATTCGCGAAAGTAATTATGGAGCGTTATAAAAACAAGGTTCGGGATTGGGTATTGCTGAACCAAATTAACCTAATAACCTTCGAATGTTTTAATAACCTTGCCATACCGTCGGATTGGACGGATAACCCGCTTCAGGCAAAATATCAGGCGCTTCATCATCAGTTTGTAGCCTGTGCGAAAGCATACGAGGCGGGCAAAAAAATAAACCCCGCGTTCCGGCTTGGTTTAATGATTTACGACGACGTATCCTACCCCGGTTCCACAAAACCGGAGGATGTGCTGGCAAATTATCAAAGGTCGCAAAGGCAGTCTTATTTATGCCCCGATGTGCTTTTAAGAGGAGAATATCCGGGATATATAAAACGCTGGTACGGCGAGAAAGGTTTTAATATTAAAATTGAGGACGGCGACCTTAAGCTGATTAAGGAAAACACGCTTGATTACCTCTCGTTCTCTTATTACTATACCGCGGTTGCTGACGCCGAAAGCGTAAAGGTAAACGACGGCTGGTACAGAAACAGCGCGATAAAACAAAGCGACTGGGGCTGGGGAATTGACCCTGTTGGGCTTCGCACCAAGCTTAATTATTATTGGGACAGATGGCAAAAACCAATCCAAATTTCAGAAAACGGCTTGGGCGCGTTCGACAAAGTTGAACCCGACGGCTCAATCCATGATAACTACCGGATAGAATATTTGAAGGAGCATATCAAAGCCATGAAGGAAGCCGTAAAAGACGGCGTGGAAATTATGGGTTATTACCCTTGGGGACCAATTGATATTGTTTCCTGCTCATCTTGCGAGATGTCAAAAAGGTACGGTTTTATCCACGTTGATATTGACGATTACGGCAAAGGCAGCGGCAAACGAAGCCTGAAGGACAGCTATTACTGGTACAAAAAAGTAACCGAATCCAACGGCGAAATACTTGATTAAGAAAATCTAAAAGAAAGGGGACGTCCTGCTATGACAAGCAAACATAGAAATTTGCTGCGATGCTTTCCAAACGACGCTTCGGTAATTACCGCCGGGGATTTGGCTTTGCGCTTAGATATTTCCGTACGCAGCGTAAAGAATTATATTGCCGAAATAGCAGTGACGCACCCAAATTTAATATCCTCTTCCAGAAAGGGATACGCGGCAAACCGGCGGGAACTGTGCAGGGTTTTAAGCGAGAGCGAAATAAGCGAATGCCTGCCGGAAACTCCGAAGCAGCGTGTGCTGTACATTATACGCAGAATACTGCGGGAAACCGGCGGAGTATTTACGTTGGCGGATTTTGAGGCGGAACTTTTTGTAAGCGAAGAGGCTTTGCGTAAGGATTTACCCAATGTGCGCTTAAAACTTAAAGAATTTGATTTGTACCTTGAGCAAAGAAGCGGAAGTTTGATAATTGGCGGCGACGAATCCAACAAACGCAGAATGCTTTCGGAAATTGTTTACCTTGAGTTTAACGACCGTATTTTAAGCTTATCTTCCATAAGTAAGGCCTTTCCGGATTACGACGCCAACGCTTTAAAGGCAATGCTTGTTGAAGTGTGTAACGATCATTATTATTTTATAAACGAATACGCGCTTATGAGCTTGGTGCTGGATTTAATTGTTGGAATTGACAGGATAAAAAACAATTTTTTTGCCCGCCGAAACCCCGAAACGCATAAGTTCGGCGTAAGGGAACTGGATTTGGCGCGCACAATAGCGCTTAAAATTGAAAATTTGTACGCGGTTACGTTTAATCCTTTCGAAATGGACGAGCTTTGCATAATACTGTTCGGGCATCTAACGAAGGTGGATTATAAAGCGCTTACTCTTGACAATTTAAAAGATACGGTAGGAGAGGAAAGTTTAGCTCTGCTTAAACTTATTCAACAGGAACTGGATGTATTTGAAGTGTTGGATTTTGAAAACCCCGATTTTACATTGCGTTTCGCTCTTCATCTTCATAATTTGCTGACAAGGCTTAAAAACAAATACGTTACCAAAAACCCGCTGACAGAGCAAATTAAAAGCACCTGCACATTTATTTACGAATTGGCGGTAATTATTGCGGGCATTATTAACCGCGAAACCGGTTATTTTGTAGACCAGCACGAAACCGCGTATATAGCTCTTCATATAGGCAGTATGCTTCAAATACAGCAATCGCTGCGCAACAAAGCAAAATGCCTGTTGGTTTATCCGAATTATTATGATTATGCCGGCAAACTTATGGAAAAGCTTACGCAAGGTTTCGGAGCGTCCTTGGTTTTTGTGGGAGTTGCAACAAACCCAGAATCCCTAAGCAGGTTCGGCGCGGTGGATTTTATTTTATCCACGGTAAAGTTAAACCCCGACCCTGATAAGGATATTGTTACAATAAGCCCGTTTTTCAGCGAACGCGACAAGGCTTCGGTACAGGCGGCATTGGAACGGACAGTGAAGAAAAAGAAATACGAAAGGCTTCGCAAAAGCCTGCTTAAAATTTCAAGCCCCGACCTTTTTTTTCACAACCCGTCTTTTGAAAACGAGGAAAACGCTATTACCGTTATGGCAAACGAATTCATTAAGCGCGAATATGCGCCGGATGATTTTTTAAACGCGGTTTTAAAACGCGAACGCAGCTATTCCACCTCTTACGGCGACGTTGCGGTGCCTCACTCATTGCAAATGATGGGATATAAAACAGGTATGTGTATTGCCATATCCGAAAGACCGGTACCCTGGGGCGCAAACAAGGTACGAATAATGCTTATGTTCTGTGTAAATAAGGATGACAGGCAAATATTTTACGATGTGCTTGAAAACCTGATAGTGCTTTTGCTTGAACCCGCAAACGCCGCACGCGCCGCCGCCTGCCGAGGTTATAACGAATTTGTGGATGTAATACTACAATGCTTGGAGTGATATTATGGTTACTTTAAACTACACAATTAACGACGATTTGGGCATACACGCCCGCCCTGCCGGTATTATTGTAAGGCAGGCCAAAAACAGTAAAAGCCAAGTTTTTTTACGCAAGGGCGACAAACAGGTAAACGCCTCGAATATACTCGGCATAATGGGGCTTGGAGTAAAAAAAGGCGAAACGGTTCAAATTTGCGCGGAAGGACCGGACGAAACCGAAGCGGCGCAAAACATGCTAAACCTTTTTAAAGAAAATTTGTAATTCAAACTAAAAAAAATGGAGGAAGACAAATGAAAAAATTTATATCCGTATTATTAACAATTGCGCTTACTACCGCCATTCCTTTTGCGGCAAGCGGCGCGGAGATTACAAAAAAATTGGAATACAACAATTATTCGGTAACAATTAACGGGCAAGAAATACAAATGATTGACGCTAAAGGCGCGGTTATTGAGCCTTTTGCAATTGAGGGGAATGTTTATATGCCACTTCGCGGTTTAAGCAAAGCTTTAGGGCTTAGTGTTGGTTATGATGAAAAAACAAACAAGATTACTTTAAGCGAAGCTCCCCTGCTTGAAAAAAGCAGCGAGCTTACAATTTACCTTGTGCGGCACGGAAAAACATTTTTTAACACAACCGACCAGGTACAGGGTTTTATAGATTCGCCGTTAACAGAGGTTGGTATATCACAGGCGCAGGCAGTTGGACGAAGCATGGCGGATATTCAATTTACAACCGCCTTTACCGGACGCCTTGGGCGGCATATTGATACGGCACAAACAATTTTGGATAACAACAAAAACTGGACGCCGGACATTATTCAAAACGTAGGCTGGAACGAATGGAACTACGGCGGGTACGAAGGCAAAACCAATTCGGAAATGTGGTCGCCGATATTCGAGGCTAACGGGCTTACCTTCGATTCAGACTGGACATATTACAACGATCTTGTAGCCAAGTTGGGAGACAGAGGCGTTGCGGACGCAATTGCGGCTAACGACCCTCTTAAAGCGGCGGAAAGTTATGACGAAATTGTTGCGCGCGCAAAATCCGCAATGGATGAGCTTATAAAAGTATCGTTGGATGCGGGCGGCGGAAATGTATTGGTTGTTTCCTCCGGCGGCATGATTCCCACAATGCTTGAAATTTTCTTCCCCGGCCATGAGGCTACCAACATAGACAATTGCTCTGTAAGCGTATTAAAATACGCGGACGGCAAACTGAGTATTGATCACCTTAACGATTTATCCTACAGGAATGAAACAAGGGATAAAAACTAAAAATTGCAGCGTGAGCGCGCGCGTATAAATGTCGCAGAAAAGGGCTGCTGCCAACCATTGCCATGGTTTTGCAACAGCCCATGTTGTATATTCCGAAAAAAATATTATACGGGAGGATAAGGTTAATGACTATTTACAAAGGAAAAGGCGTATTTCCCGGAATTGCTTTGGGAGAAGTTTTTGTACTGACGAAAAACGCGGCGCATTCTGCGGCTGAAAACGCGGTACAAACTGCGACCGAACCCGACGCCGAAACCGAGTTAAACCGCTTAAAAGCAGCTATTTCTTCCGCAGACCGCCAGCTTGAGGCTTTGGCGGAAAAAACCCGTTCCGAACTTGGGGAGAGCGAAGCGGAAATTATAGAGGTTCAACGCATGATGCTGCAAGACGACGATTTTATCGAAACCATTAAAACTTTAATTCAAAAGGAACATAGCATCGCGTTAAACGCGGTTACAAAAGCGGGAAATCAGTATGCCGAAATGTTTAAAAATATGGACGATGAGTATATGAAAGCCCGCGCTCTTGATATTCTTGATGTTTCGGCGCGTTTGGCGAATAATATTTTAGGGAAAAACCCCGCCGCGCAGCTTACGAAAGAAGTTATAATTGTTGCCGAAGACCTTACTCCAAGCGAAACTCTGCAAATGGATAAATCAAAAATTATTGCGTTTGTTATTAAAAAGGGCTCGGAAAATTCGCACACCGCTATTTTGGCAAAAGCTATGAGCATACCGTGTATTGTGCAGGCGGATATCCCTGCGGACGCTTCTTTAACTGGGAAAGAAATGATTGCGGACGGCGAAACAGGTATTTGCGCATTGCAGCCGGATGAATTTTACCGCAAGGAAATGCTGCATAAAAAGGAGCGTTTGCACAAGGAAAAGCTGATTCTGGAGGAAATGCGGGGGCTTGCCTCCGTTACAAAAAGCGGCAAAAAGATAAATTTATACTCAAATGTGGGAAGCGTAAGTGATGTGGATTTGGCACTGCAAAACGACTGCGAGGGTATTGGGCTTTTTCGCAGCGAGTTTTTGTACCTTAACCGCAGCAATTACCCCACCGAGGATGAGTTGTTTGGAGCATACCGCAGCGCAGCGCAAAAAATGGACGGCAAGCAAATAATTATCCGCACGCTTGATATCGGCGCGGACAAAACGGCGGATTATTTCAAGTTAGAAGCAGAGGAAAACCCGGCGCTTGGGCTTCGCGGAATACGGGTATGCATAGATAAACCGGATTTGTTCAAAACCCAGCTTAAGGCAATTTACCGCGCGTCGGTTTACGGAAATATCGCGGTTATGTTTCCGATGATTATTTCCTTAAGCGAGGTTATTTGGTGCAAGGAACAAATGGAAACAGTAAGAGCGGAACTTACCGCGCAAAGCGTGCCGTTTTCCGATATAAAAACCGGCATTATGATAGAAACACCGGCAGCCGTTATGATTGCCGATGCATTGGCAAAAGAAGTGGATTTTTTCAGCGTGGGTACAAACGACCTTTCGCAGTATACTTTGGCTATCGACAGGCAAAACAGTAATTTGCAGCGCTTCGACAACCCTCTTCACCCCGCCGTTATGGAGATGCTTAAAATTGTTGCGCGCGCGGCAAAGGAAAACGGCATATGGGCGGGAATTTGCGGAGAACTGGCGGCTAATGTCGGCGTTACAGAGTATCTTATAAACTTAGGTTTTGAGGAACTGTCGGTTTCTCCGGCGTTTACGCTGCAAATGAGAAAACATATCAGAAATATTTAGGGCGATAGCTTTATTTGTGAGATAATCGCAAAAAATCATATTGATTTTTAAATGCCGCATAATATAATAAGTGTCAAGAAATTAAAGGCAATGAAAAGAAGAGTAAGCAGTTACGGCTTTTACAGAGAACCCGTTGGCGAAATCCTTTTTTGGGTGCGCCGTGCTGAGAGCGGGCATGGCTTATACCGCCGAAGATGGTCTTGGAGCCGCGCACCGAAAGGTTTTACCTTTAGGCTGCGACGGGGGCGCCCGTAAACGCGCTATGCTGTCGGCAAAATATTATGCCCGCAGCAGATAAGGTTCGCCTCGCGAGGGGCGGATAAATTTGGGGTGGTACCGCGAAGCGTATGCTCTCGTCCCCGAAAACTACGGTTTTCGGAGAGGAGGGCTTTTTTATTTAGCGGTAACCGCAGCGAAGATAAAGCGATATACGAAAAAAGGCTTTATTATTGGCGGGAAACCGCGCTTGCTTGCCTTTATAAGCAAATATTTTAGCAAAACCGTGCCATATGGCGAAACAAACGCGGAGATTTCGGAAAGGATAAATTCTCTGTACGCCGATACCGGAAGCTTAATTGAAAAAGGCGATACTAATGTATCTTTTACGGATTCGTTAACTTTAGCGTACAATGCTTTTTCAGCTTGATAAAAAAAGAGCATTGTGGTAAAACAAATAGCAGGAGAAGCATAAGTTTGGGTTTTTTGCGCTTATCTCTCTACGCTTACAGCAAAAGGGAGGTAGCAGTATGCAGATATTAGTAGACGCGGACGCTTGCCCGGTTAAGCAAATTGTTGTTCGTTTGGCGAAACAGCGCAATATTCCGGTAACCATGTTAATTGATACGTCGCATGAACTAAGCGACGGGTACAGCAAGGTAATTACGGTTGACAAGGCCGCCGACAGTGTGGACTACGCTCTTATGGGTTTGCTGAACCGCAGCGACATTGTTGTTACACAGGACTTTGGGCTTGCCGCTATGGTGATTGGCAAAGGAGCGAGGGCAATAAATCAAAACGGCTTGGTTTTTACCGATAATAACATGGATAGGCTTTTAATGGAGCGCTTTATAGGGCAAAAGGTGCGCAGAGGCGGCGGCCGTACAAAAGGACCGGCCAAGCGTACAGCGGACGATAACAAACGCTTTGAAAAGGCGTTTGAACAACTGTTAAAAGATTTAAACTGAGTTTTTAGGAATTTTTGGTGCACATAAAAAAGGGCTCAATCATTTTTTTAGCCATTTCTTCGGACCTGTCTTTAGCAACTTTATTTGAAATTTCATCCGTAAGCTCCGCCCGAAGATCGTCTTTAAGCTCTACCAGAAGATCCTCCTTAATCATATCAAAACTGCAAAGAACAAGCCCCTCTACGCCCCCCTGCCGAATTTGGCGAAAAAGCGCGGGTAGTTTTCAGCGTTAAGTTCTCCGCAACGAACATCAAATGCTATCAGCGGAAAATGAAAACGCCGCCTTATTATTCTAAGGCATTGCAATGATTTATTCCTTTGTTTCGTGTATGAATTGCAACCCAACGAAATGCTCCATTCTATAAAACAACGAAAACAGGAAGCGGACGAATTAACGAACGGACGAACAGACAACAGATAAAACCACAACCGAAGACATATATAAAACTAAATCAGAATCCAAAAAGCAGATGAAAACGCCATCCAAAGTTAATTTATAGCAAAACGCGCTGTTTTTTCCTTATCTCCTCCCGAATAATAAACTTGTCTATTAATATCATAAGTGCTATACTACGCACTGGATAATTCACAAAGCTATTCTGGAGGAATGCTAAAGTATGAACTATATTGACATTATAAAACAGGTGTTCTCTTTTTTAGGGGGCTTGGGTTTATTTCTTTACGGTATGCATGTTATGTCCGTCGGTTTGCAAAAAGCCGCAGGCAATAAAATGAAGCAGCTCCTTGCGGC
Organism: Clostridiales bacterium; assembly: GCA_031271295.1. GTDB lineage: Bacteria > Bacillota > Clostridia > Lachnospirales > WQUN01 > JAISVZ01. The sequence goes on from JAISVZ010000142.1 coordinate 12,830, forward strand.
TCTGACAAAAAACAAATTTTTCGGCGTGCTTGTGGGCACTTTGGTAACAAGCATTATTCAATCAAGCAGCGCAACAACGGTAATGGTAGTAGGTTTTGTTAACGCCGGGCTTATGAACCTAACCCAATCGGTAGGTATTATCATGGGCGCAAATATCGGCACAACCGTAACCGCTTGGCTTGTGGCTTCCGCCGAGTGGCTGCAATTTTTTAACCCCGTCTTTTTAGCTCCGTTAGCCGTTGCGGTGGGCGCGGGCTTTCTCCTTTTCGCTTCTAAGGACAGAACCAAGCATATAGGCGAAATAATAGTAGGTTTCGGCGTTTTGTTTGTGGGTATGTCCACAATGTCCAACGTTCTTAGTATTTACAGGGATTCCGAGGTTTTCAGAAACGTTTTTATAACCCTTGGGCGTAACCCCTTGTTGGGGCTTTTGGCGGGTACTGTTGTAACCGGCATAATTCAATCCAGCTCCGCGTCCGTTGCTATTCTGCAATCGGTCGCAATGTCCGGTTTTGTGCCGTTCGGCGCAGCCGTTTATATTATTATGGGGCAGAATATCGGTACTTGCGTTACCGCGATATTATCCAGCATCGGCGCAAGCCGCAACGCTAAAGCCGCATCTTATATTCATTTAATATTCAATATACTCGGCAGTATTATATTTACGGTAATCGCCGTGGTATATTTTAAAATTTTCAATACGGTTATCGCGGAACTTCCCATTTCCGCAACGCAAATAAGTATTATTCACTCAATGTTTAACATTATAAACACAGTTCTTTTATACCATTTCAGCAATCAGCTTATTGCTTTGGCAAAGCGTTTGGCGTGGGGCAAGGTTCAGGAAACGGAGGAAATATCCGCCGTTCATTTAGACGAACGTATTCTTGATACCCCTTATTTCGCTATCCAAAACACGGTTAAAGAAATCGTCCGGCTTGGCGATATGGTAAATGTCAGCCTAAAGCTTGCCGCCGAAACGCTGGCGGACAGGGACACATCCAAAATTCAAACCATATTAACCCGCGAGGAAGATGTGGACACCTTAACACGCCTTATAGCGTCATATCTTGTAAAGTTATCCTCAAGAGAATTGAATGAACAGGAAAGCACAATGGTTACATCGCTTATAAATATAATTAACAATATAGAGCGCGTTGGCGACCACTGCGAAAATATGGCGGAGCTTGCGCAGTTTTATATAGATGAAAACGTAATTTTGTCCGATACCGCGCACGGCGAATTAAAGCAGGTAATGGACGCAACGCTTATTTGCTACGAAGCGGCAATAAAAGCGTTTGAGCAAAACGATGTTAAAGCAGCCGAAAGCGTTGCCAAACTTGAAGACGAGGTGGACAGATTGGAGGCGCTTTACCGCGAGGCGCATATAGACAGGTTAAAAGCCGGCGTATGCACACCCACGGGCGGCGTATTCCTTCTGGACGCTTTAACAAACTTAGAGCGCATTGGCGACCACGCCCTTAACATTTCCGAGTATGTAATAGACGAAAACGCAAAATATAACAAACATAAAAGATATGTTAACGCTTAATTAAGCATATATATCAAATTTTGAAGGGAGAATTTTTATGCTGCAAAAAAAGACTGTTGATGACCTTAACGTCAAAGGGAAACGCGTCCTTGTTAGGTGCGATTTTAACGTACCGTTAAAGGACGGAGTTATTACAGATGAAAACCGTATAGTAGCCGCACTTCCAACTATTAAGAAACTTATCGCCGACGGCGGGCGCGTAATTTTATGCTCGCACCTTGGCAAACCCAAAGGGCCTGACTCTTCGGCAACTTTGGCGCCGGTTGCGAAACGCCTAAGCGAACACCTCGGTAAAAACGTTGTTTTTGCAAACGATGATACCGTTGTTGGCGAAAACGCGAAAAAAGCGGTTGCCGAAATGAAAGACGGCGATGTTGTACTTTTGGAAAACACCCGCTTCCGCAAGGAAGAAAGCAAAAACGAGGAGAGTTTTTCTAAGGATTTGGCGTCCATATGCGATATTTTTGTTAACGACGCGTTTGGTTCGTCGCACAGGGCGCACTGCTCCACCGTTGGCGTTACGCAGTTTGTATCCGAATCTGCGGTTGGGTATTTAATGCAAAAGGAAATTGAATTTTTGGGTAACGCGGTAAATAACCCGGTGCGTCCGTTTACGGCAATCCTTGGCGGCGCGAAAGTTTCGGATAAAATTGCCGTTATAGACAATTTGCTAAACAAGGTGGACACGTTAATTATAGGCGGCGGAATGGCGTACACATTTATGAAAGCGCAAGGCCACGGCGTTGGAACTTCGCTTCTTGAAGAGGACAAAATTGATTACGCGCTGGAAATGATTAAAAAAGCGAAGGAAAAGGGCGTTAACCTTCTTCTTCCGGTGGATACGGTTGTTGTTAAGGAATTTAAGAACGATACCGAATTTAAAACCGTAAAATCCGGCGGTATTGAGGACGACTGGATGGGCGTTGATATCGGCGAGGAAACGCGCAAAATTTTCGCCGACGCGGTTGCCGGTTCCAAAACCGTTGTATGGAACGGGCCTATGGGCGTGTTCGAATTTGAAAACTTCGCCAAGGGAACAATTGCGGTTGCGCAGGCTCTTGCCAAGCTTGAGGGCGCAACAACCATAATAGGCGGCGGGGATTCCGCAGCTGCCGTTAACCTTTTGGGCTTTGGGGATAAAATGACGCATATTTCAACAGGCGGCGGCGCTTCTTTGGAATTTTTGGAAGGCAAGGAACTGCCCGGCGTTGTAGCCGTAAACGATAAATAAGAGGTGGTATAAATGAGAAAGAAAATTATAGCGGGAAACTGGAAAATGAACAAAACCCCCGCGGAAGCTGTGCAACTTGCCGAATCGCTTAAAGGCAGCGTTAATTCCGGCAAAGCGGACGTAATATTTTGCGTACCGGCAATAGATATTATTCCGGTTGCCAAAGCGCTTGAAGGAACAAACATCGCGGTTGGCGGGCAAAACATGTATTTTGAGGATTCCGGCGCGTTTACCGGCGAAATTTCCGCAAAAATGCTGCTTGACGCGGGCGCGAAGTACGTAATAATAGGGCATTCGGAACGCAGGCAGTTTTTTGCCGAAACCGACGAAACCGTTAACAAAAAGGTTTTAAAGGCAATTGAAAGCGGCATTATCCCGATAATTTGCGTGGGCGAGAGCTTAACGCAAAGGGAACAGGGAATTACCGTGGATTTGGTGCGCCTTCAAACCAAAATTGCGCTTAAAGACGTGTCGGCGGCGGATGCGGCAAACGTTGTTATAGCCTACGAACCCATTTGGGCAATAGGCACCGGCAAAACCGCAACCAGCGAGCAGGCGCAGGAAGTTTGCAAAGCCATACGCGACGTTGTGGGCGAAATTTACGATAAAAACGTTTCCGAAAAAATCCGCGTTCAATACGGCGGCAGCGTTAACGCGGCAAACGCGGCGGAGCTGTTCGCAATGCCGGATATTGACGGCGGTTTGGTTGGCGGCGCAAGCTTAAAGGCGGAATTTGAAAAAATCGTCAATTACTAATATAAAAGAGTGTTAGCGTGGAAACGGCATATTTTCATCTGATATTTGTGCCGGGTTTGCGCGGCATGGAGGTTAAAATGGAGAAGAAAACGACGGTTTTAATGATTTTAGACGGCTACGGAATATCCGAGCGGAAGGATTATAACGCCATAGCAATGGCAAACACTCCCGTAATGGATAAGCTGAAGCAAACATACCCTTGGCAAAAAGGCTACGCCAGCGGTTTGGATGTTGGGCTTCCGGACGGGCAGATGGGCAATTCCGAGGTTGGGCATTTAAATATCGGTGCGGGCAGAATTGTTTACCAGGAGCTTACGCGAATAACCAAGTCCATTTCCGACGGGGATTTTTTCGGGATTAAGGAATTTAAAAACGCAATAGAAAACTGCAAAAAATTCAATTCCGCGCTTCATTTTTACGGGCTTGTATCCGATGGCGGCGTTCACAGCCACAATACGCACCTTTACGCGCTTTTAAAACTCGCCAAGGATAACGGGCTTGAAAAGGTTTATATCCACGCCTTTTTGGACGGCAGGGATACCCCGCCCTCTTCCGGCAAAGGTTATATTGAAGAGCTTGAAGAGGAAATTAAAAAATTAGGCGTTGGTAAAATTGCCGTTGTTTCCGGGCGTTATTACGCTATGGACAGGGATAAACGCTGGGACAGGGTGGAGCTTGCCTATAATGCAATGGTTAAAGGCGGGGGCGAATTTGCCGACAGCGCCGTTTCAGCGGTGGAAGCTTCTTACGAAAAGGGCCCAACTTATTACGACGAATTTGTAAGGCCAACCGTAATTTGCGAAAACGGAAAACCCGTTGCGAAAATTGAAGAGAACGATTCTATCATCTGCTTTAATTTCAGGCCCGACAGGGCAAGGGAAATTACCCGCGCCTTTACCGACCCTGCGTTCGACGGTTTCGCGCGGAATTATTTCAAAGTTTTTTGCGTATGTTTCACCGAAATAGACAAAACCATACCGAACAAAGAGGTTGCGTTTAAACCGGATAGCCTTACCAAAACGATGGGCGAATATATCTCTTCGCTTGGGCTTACGCAATTGAGGCTTGCGGAAACGGAAAAATACGCGCACGTTACGTTTTTCTTTAACGGCGGCGTGGAAAAGGAATACCCCGGCGAGGAGCGCATACTTGTGCCTTCCCCCAAGGTTGCAACTTACGACCTTATGCCGGAAATGAGCGCATACGGCGTTTGCGACGAGCTTGTTAAAAGCATATTATCGCGCAAGTACGACCTTATTATAATAAATTTCGCCAACTGCGATATGGTTGGGCATACGGGAATAATACCCGCCGCGGTTAAAGCCGTGCAGGTTGTTGACGAATGCATAGGCAAAACATATGAAGCGGTGCTTGAAACAGGCTCTCAAATGTTTATCTGCGCAGACCACGGCAATTCAGACCAAATGGTGGATTACGAAACAAACGAGCCGTTTACAGCCCACACAACAAACCCCGTACCGTTTATTCTTGTTAACTGCCCGAAAGCGAAAGGTTTAAAAGAGGGCGGCAAACTGTGCGATATCTCCCCCACTCTGCTGGATATGATGGGGATAGAGCAGCCTGCGGAAATGAAGGGGCAAAGCCTGTTAATTTACTAATAAAAATTTTCTTAATATGAAAGGAGCAACTTAAATGAAAGGTTTTTTAGAAATTTTTGATGTTTACGCCAGAGAAATTATGGATTCGAGGGGCAACCCTACGGTAGAGGTAGAGGTAATAGTAACGAACGAAGACGGCACCGAATTTATGGGACGCGCTGCTGTACCGTCCGGCGCTTCGACAGGAGCGTTTGAAGCGGTGGAACTTCGCGACGGCGGCGGCAGGTACAAAGGGCTTGGAGTTGAAACAGCCGTAAGCAACGTAAACGATATTATAGCGGAAGAAATAATCGGCATGAACGCGCTTGACCAAATTGCGGTAGACGCGAAAATGATTGAGCTTGACGGCACGCCGAACAAAGCGAAGCTTGGCGCTAACGCAATTTTGGGCGTTTCGATGGCTGTTGCGAAAGCGGCGGCGGAAGCTTTAAAACTTCCCCTTTACCAATATCTTGGCGGGTTTAACGCAAAAAGGCTCCCCGTTCCCATGATGAACATATTAAACGGCGGCAAACACGCGGATAACACCGTGGATTATCAGGAATTTATGATTATGCCCGTTGGCGCGTCTTCGTTTAAAGAAGCGCTTCGTATGTGCGCGGAAGTTTACCATACGCTTAAAAAAGTTCTGCATTCAAAAGGGCTTGCAACAGCCGTTGGCGACGAGGGCGGTTTTGCGCCGGATTTGGCAACACCGGACGAGGTTATAGACGCTATTTTAGACGCGGTAAAACAAGCAGGCTACAAACCGGGCGACGATATCCGCATAGCAATGGACGCCGCCGCAACCGAACTTTACGACGAAAAAGACGGCAAATACCACTTCCCAGGCGAGAGCAAAATGAAGGGTACGGAAATTGTGCGCACATCCTCCGAAATGATTGACGAATGGGAACGCCTTGCAAATAAATATCCAATAATCTCCCTTGAGGACGGCTTGGCGGAGGACGATTGGGAAGGCTGGAAAATGCTTACCGAAAGGCTTGGAAACAAAATTCAGCTTGTTGGAGACGACCTTTTTGTTACCAACACCGAACGCCTGCAAAAGGGAATTGACCTTGGCGTTGCAAACTCCATTTTGGTAAAGGTTAACCAAATCGGCACATTAACCGAAACCTTTAACGCGATGTCGCTTGCAAACCGTTACAACATGACCGCCGTTGTATCGCACCGTTCCGGCGAAACCGAGGACGCGACAATTGCGGATATAGTGGTTGCGGTTAACGCCGGGCAAATTAAAACCGGCGCGCCCGCCCGTTCGGACAGGGTTGCGAAGTACAACCAGCTTCTTAGAATTGAGGAAGAGCTTGGAGAATGCGCGGAGTACGCGGGGCTTGGAGCTTGGTTTAATATTAAAAATAAATAGAGGTTTACGATTTATAATATTAAAAATGCCATCCTGTTATGCGCAAAGAATGTTTTGCGTTATAGGATGGCTTTTTTATGTTCTGTAATATTGCGCCTGCGCGTTCCACAATTCATGGTACTTGCCGCCGGTATCGGAAAGCAAAATGTCATGGCTTCCGTGCTGAATAAGTTCGCCTTCGTTAAACACGGCAATTTCGTCGCACAACCTGCAAGACGATAAACGGTGTGAAATAAAAATGGCGGTTTTGCCCTTTACAATATCGTTCATACTGTTGTAAACCTCAAACTCCGCAATTGGGTCAAGCGCGGCGGTGGGTTCGTCCATAATTATAAAATGAGCGGACGAAAATAGGAGAACTAAAAGCAGCGTGAGAGAATAATTTAGTTTTTCTCTTGACAAGTCCGCTACTTCTGATTATACTGTATATGTTGTAAACATTACAGACGGGAGTGATGATTTGGAAATTGTAATATCGAATAGTTCCAATTCACCGATATATGAGCAAATAAAAGAACAGGTCAAGGCACAAATATTGTCGGGCGAATTAACGGAAGATGAAATGCTCCCCTCGTTGCGGCAGTTGGCAAAAGACTTGAAAATTAGTGTGCTGACTACTACAAGGGCATACAACGAACTTGAACAGGAGGGCTTTATTACAAGCCGACAGGGTAAAGGCTTCTATGTTATGTCGAGCAGTTCTAATCTTATCCGTGAACAGCTTATAAAAGAAGTGGAAAACAACTTAAACAATGCGATACAGGCGGCGCAAAGAGTGTCTATGTCTGACGATGAAATTATCAGCCTTTTGAGGCTTTTGTTGGAGGTAAAAAATGATTGATAATTATTTGGAACTAAAGGACGTAAGCAAGAGCTTTTCAGGCTTCAAGCTGAATAATATCGGCCTTTCATTACCCAAAGGGTATATTATGGGGCTTGTCGGGTCAAATGGAGCCGGAAAGACAACGACAATACAGCTTATTCTTAATATGCTTGAAAAGGATGCCGGGGAAATACTTGTTTTTGGCAAGGATAACGTTATAAATGAAAACGCTATAAAACAAGATGTTGGCGTTGTATTTGACAGTATATTTTATGTGGATAGCTGGACGGTAAAAGACACGGAAAAAGCAGTATCTCTTTTTTATGAAGATTGGAAACATGATGTTTTCTTTGAAATGGTGAAACGCTTTGATTTACCGCAAGGTAAAAAAGTCGGAGAGCTATCGCGTGGTATGCAAATGAAGTTAATGCTTGCCTGTGCTTTTTCGCATAACGCTAAACTTCTTATACTCGACGAACCGACGAGCGGGCTTGACCCTGCTATCCGCGACGAGTTTTTAGAAATCCTGCAAGATTATATAAAAGACGGTGAAAGAAGCGTTTTATTCTCTACCCACATTACAACAGATTTAGAGCGTGTTGCCGATTATATCACGCTTATAAATCGTGGCGAGTTAGTTTATAGCGGCAGTATGGAGGGCTTAATGGAAAGTTATCGCCTTATCAAAGGCAGAGCGAGGGATTTAACGGCAGAGCTTGAAAAAAGCATTGTTGGGTTACGGAAAACCGATATGGGCTTTGAAGGTCTTATCGGAGCGAAAGAAGCAGCGCAATATAAGGATTGTGTTCTTGATACCGCAACGATTAACGATATTGTTGTTTGTATAAGCAAAGGAGGCACGAAGAAATGATAAACTCTTTGAAGATGGCCAAATTAGATTTTTTCACGATGAAATCACAGCTTGCTTCATATATGGTCATTATATTTTTAGTGCTGTTTTTTGGGTTTATGGATGCGTCTATTATTATGATTTGTGTTAATTGTGCTTGGTTTATGGCTCTTATGTCAACAATGATTTTCGCCACACAAGAGAAAAATAATTTGAATCGCCTATATGGTTCGCTTTCACTAAAACTTAAAGATATTGTGCTTGGGCGATATATCTTTACAGTCATAAGTTTTGTCTTGTCATTCATGTTTGCTGTTGCCCTATTTTTCGGTTTTACATTGCTTAACCCGACTTTCGACCGCCTACACCCGAAAAACCATAAAAAATGTAAAAAAGCGCACTTTTCAAATTCAAGAAACCCTGAAAATTCAAGGTTTCTTTCTTTCGAAAGTCCCGAAT
>JAISVZ010000154.1 GCA_031271295.1 Clostridiales bacterium
ATATACGCTATTTTGGTATACCCGCTGCCGCGCGATGTGCTTCGGTAAAGGTTATAGCCCTGTACAGACGCTTCGTACGCCGCATCCCACACAAACAAAACCTCATGTTCACGGAAAAATGCCGTAAAGCCGGTTAATACCTGTGCGCGTTTGGGCTCGCGCGTTATTTTTACGTCGTAAATTTTTGTATATTTTTCATTGCCGGACGTTACTTTTATGTACGCGAAATTTTCGCCTACGGAAAGGTTCATTTCTTTGGAGGCTATTTCCTGCGTGCAGTACCTGTCCGCGTAAAGCTTCCATGTGGATGTTCCCGCCGTTGTTACGTCTATTAGTATTGCATTAACATCGTTTGCAACAGTTGCGCTTATGGTTTTTATTTCTTTTTGTAAAAACGCGTACGGCGGTGAGTGTATTTGCGTTACTTCCGCGTAATCGTCCGGGGTTTTGGCGGTGAAATCCTCAAAATCTTCGAAAATTATTGGATCAACGTTAAGGTTGTATGCGGTTTTTGCGGCGTTTGAGAGGTTTCGTGTTTCCGTAATGCCATCCAATACGAATTTTACCGAATTAGGGGTGTTGTTTATTATTTCACCGTTTTGTGGTTTAGATACAGGTATTAGAATGGAAAAATTGTAGCCGTCATATGATGTTTGGCTACTTTCTATTAAGGTTTCATCAAGGAACACTTCCGCGTCCGGAGTGTTTACCGTGCCGGTTACGCGGTAGCCGCTGTTTTCTATAGTTAGTGATTCCATGCTTCTGCCTACTAAAATGCCGGTTAAATTGCCTCCTTTAATTTCACCGCCGTTATAGTAAGAATCCCTTACCGTTATTTTTCCGGTGTAGCATTCGCCCACTATTCCGCCGATGTAGCTTGACGAGGACGAGGTAACCGTTATATTTCCGTACATAACGCAGCCTTCTACCAAGCCCGGAGCGGTCATAAGTATGCCCGCAATTCCGCCAGTTGAACTTCTTCCCGATACATTTCCGTTCATAACGCTGTTTTTTATGGTTGCTCCCACTATGGTTCCTGATATACCGCCGGAATATGTTTGCGATGCGGTTGACGATGTTATATCGCAATAAACTACGCAATTATCAATAACAGACCCACTTGACAGACCACCAGTGATGCCACCCACATATTGAGATGTATTTTTTACTGAAGCAGTTTTTTCTACAGTGCAGTAAGTTATTAGTGAGTTGTTTCCAGCGTAACCGGTTATTCCGCCAACACTGTTTTTTCCCGAAATTGCCCCCGCGTTTACACAATTATTTATTACAGAATTATTTATTGCACCAACAAACCCTCCAACATTGTCGCTTCCGCTTATATTGGCGTTGTTTTCGCAGTTTTCTATTACAGTTGCGTTTGCAGCCTCGCCAACGAGCGAACCAACATAGGTAGTGCCTTTAACGCTTCCTTTTATTTTTAAGTTTTTTATTAAGGCACCGTCCGTATAACGGAATAAACCTATGTGGTTTTCGTTTGCGGAATTTATATTAAGTGTTATGCTGTAACCGTTACCGTCAAAAATTCCCGAAAATTTATTTTCCGCCGAGCCGATACCATAAAAATCGGTTTTCGCGCTTAAATCAATATTATTACCTAAAACAAAATGCGCGGATTTTGAAGTTACTTCGGAAATATCCACTAATTGTTCTGCGGTTGTTATTACAAACACCGAATTTTCTGTATAGCTTTCGCTATTTGCTTCAGGTTCCGTTTGCTCGTTCCATTCATAAAACAAACTCCCGCCATTAAAATTAAAGATAAAATTGGCGGGAGTTTTCTCAATATTTCCGGGCGCACCGGTAAACTCTATTAAAACGTTAGAGTTAGGATAAATTATGTTGTTGTAATCCACACTGCTTATGTAATATCTGCCGTTTACGCAGTTAGAAATTACCGCGTTTACAATGCTGTTTATTTCATGCTCTAAATCAAATTCCAAGCTCCAATTTTCAATACTTTGGCTGCTTAAATTAGTTATTGTAATTTGACCTTTAAAACCGCTGCCCCAATCATTCAGCGTTATATACTCAAGCTTTACATCATCGTTTGTTAGTGTATACTCTGGTTCTACTAAACCGGGTTCAGGTTCATAATCAAATACGGATTCAGACTCGATTCTCGTTTCAGTTTGGAGTTCCATATCCGGAGCGATTGTATTACCTTCGGTAAAAAGGCCGCCCGAATTCTCGGTTGGCTGGTATAAAGTGTTTTGTAACACATAATCCGGATTTGCATAAACGTTTATCGGTATACTGCTTAACATAAACACAACCGCCAAAAACAAACTTACAAACTTTTTTAACCCGATTTGATTTTTCATGATTGTTTTCCTCCTCAACGAAGAATGCACTAACAAACTTTAGTACAGGATACTGCAACACAGTAATTTAATCACTATTTGATACTTTACCACATTTTTTCCATTTTGTACAACTTTTTTTTAAAAAAAGACGTTCATTTTATGAACGTCTTTTCTCCTCGAATAAATATACTCCTATTCCTTTTCAAACATTTCCTTGCCAACTCCGCACATTGGGCAAACCCAATCGTCCGGCAAATCCGCAAAATCCGTACCGCTTTCAATTCCCGCGTCCGCGTCGCCCAAATCCGGGTCGTAAGTGTAGCCGCAAACGCTGCAAACGTACTTCTCCATTAATAAGCCTCCTTTTATATTGAAAGAATTTTTACCATATTGTACATCGAAGGGTCGTAATCCTTTTGGGTGTTAAGCCCCTCTTCCAAGTCCACGGAGCTGTGCTTCCCGTCTTTATAAATAATTATTCGGTTTTTTTCACCGGCAGCCAAACACTCTATTGCATTATAACCCATAACCGACGCGTGCATTCTGTCGGTTGCGGTTGGCGCGCCGCCGCGCTGCAAATAGCCCAAAATTGTTGCGCGTGTGGTAATTCCCGTTACGCGCTCAATTTCCTTTGCCATCGCGACACTGCCGCCAATACCTTCCGCCACAATAATTAAATTGTGCTTTTTGCCCTTCGAACGGTTTTCTAAAATAAGGTTTATTACACGGTTAATATCGCCGGTTTTATCCTCCGGAATAAGTACGTCCTCCGCGCCGCCCGCAACCGAACACCACAGCGCCAAGTACCCGGCGTTTCTGCCCATAACCTCCACAATACTGCACCGCTCGTGCGAGGTGGACGTATCGCGTATTTTATTTATCGCGTCCATTCCCGTGTTTACTGCGGTATCGAAGCCTATTGTGTAATCCGAACAGCACAGGTCAAGGTCTATTGTCGCGGGTATGCCTATTATGTTTACTCCGCGTTTTGAAAGCTCTAACGCTCCGGTAAGCGAACCGTCGCCGCCTATTACAATAAGCGCGTCCAGCCCTAAAATGTTGCAAAGTGTCGCCGCCTTGTCCTGCCCTTCTTTCGTCATCATTTCCGGGCAGCGGGCGGTTAAAAGAATTGTGCCGCCCCTATGGATTGTATCCGACACCGAACGCGGCGACAAATCCTCAATTTCGCCGTGGATAAGCCCCGAAAAACCTTTGCGCACCCCCACCACCTTAATTCCGCGATAGGTAGCCGTTCGAACAACCGCGCGTATGGTTGCGTTCATACCCGGCGCGTCGCCCCCGCTGGTTAAAACGGCTATTTTTTTAATTTCGTTTTCAGCCATAAAAAACCCTCCTATATTTTGAACAAAACATACTTGTATAACATAAACTTCGGCTTGTAAAGCCTGTACAATAAAAGCATTTCAAGAATTTCCTCGTAGCAGGCTTTCATTCTGTTTTTTTCTTCGTCTGTAATTTCGTTGTTCCCGTAAGACGCTTTGGAAAATATTTTTGCCAAATCCTCCATTATTACCGTTTCGTTTATAAACGCAAACCGCCGCCCAACCCTTTTGGCGTAGGTAAAAACGGTTTCGTTTTTCCTTATCGGATAGGTATATACCTTTGTCGCCTTTAAAATATGCGCAAAATAAGATATAACAGCGTCCCTGTTTGATGACTTGTTTATGCGCCTGAATTTAATTTTTCGGGCAAACGCCAAAATTAAAAATACAATTAACAGTATAAACGAAAATAATAAAAGAGCAAGTATTACTGTTATCGCAAGCTGAATTTTTAACTGTGCCTCTTCCTGGGCCGTTAGCGCAACCGGCGGCGCGGCGGGGGGCAGGTTTTGGTTTGGCTGCATAAAACCCATTTGCGACATGTAATTATTGTAAGGGCTTTCCTGCGCCGTCATATTTGGCGAAAACAAAGAGCTTGGAACCTGCGCGTTATTTTCCGCATACGCAAACGGAGCGGTGGGTTCAAACGCTGCCCAAACACCGTTTATATACGCCTCAACCCACGCGTGCGCCTGGTAATTTGTTACCTCGTAAGCGCCAACCGCGTTTTTTTTATTCGGCATTACATAACCTTCAATATACCTTGTGGGAATTCCCGCGCACCTTCCCATTACCGCAAGCGCGGAGGCGAAATAAGTGCAGTACCCCTCCTTGCCGTCGAAAAGAAAATAATCCACAAAATCCCTGCCGCGCGGAACATTCTCCGGCTCTAACGTATAGCTGAATCCGTGCAGAAAATCCACTAAAGTTTCCATTTTCCCTTCGTTAGAAGCGGCGCCGCGCGTTAGTTCTTCGGCTAAATCGCGCACACGCCGCGGCAGGTTTTCCGGAATCGAAAGATATGCTTCAAAACTTTCGGGCATGGCCGATTCCCCTGTTTGCGTTATAAAATACTTACCGAAATGACTTTTTTCATATTCTATCGTATACGCGGCGTAATTATCCAAAATTCGCTGCGCCAAAATATCGCCGGATTCGCTTCTAAGTAGCCCTACAGGTTCTTTAAAGGTTATATTTACCGGATACGGCGGTAAAAATATAGACTGCGTACGCGCTGTGCCAATATCAATTGTTACCTTTTTTCTTTCCGGCCTATCTGCAAAAAAAATAAAAATTTCGTTACCTTCTATCGTAAAACTATTTTCATTTTCTTTCGCTAAACTGTATTGCTCTTTTGCCGTTTCGGAAATTTTTCGGCTTTCCCGTTTGGTGTTTTCCCATGAAAAACCGGTGTATTTATCCTTTACGCTTCCGCTTAAATACACACGTTCGTCGGCATAAACCTCCATAACAAACTGACCGTTTGCGTTTACCTGCCCGCCTAACCTGCCGCCCGCTCCGGCAAAACCTGTGGATTGAAACGTAAAATATTCCGCGTTAAAAGCGGAATAAAAAAAATCGTTTATTGCCCGAAAGGCTTCGCCGTTTGAAGCAGCGATACTTGCGGATGTTCCGCTTGAAAATGTGCGCCTTGTATTTGACGACGGCAAAAGGCTTGCCAAAAAAACAACGGCTATGCAAACCGGGATTAGAAATACGGAAAACTCTTCATTCCGCGAGCGCTTTTTTACCTTTGCGTACAGGTTAAGCTTTTTGCCCAAAAAAACGATAAAGCAAAACACAAACAAAGTTGCCGCCTCTTCCGAGCGGCTGTAGTTCATAATAAGCGGAATAAGAATTACCGAGCCGCCGAAAACCGCCAAATTTAAAAAGCTGAAACGCACCTTTATATTAAGCGAGGTTATAAGCGCAACCGCAAAACATACGCCGCAGGTTATGGTATAATCGTAAGATTCGTCGTGCGCGAAATACCCCCTTATAAACCAGTACATATCGTAAAGGTAATCGCTGACGGCAACAAACCATTCCGTTTCGAAATTATCCGTTAAAAGAATAAAGAAGACAAAAAAAGAAACAAATATTATCAGCGCCGAAAAGAAGGCGATTGTATATTTGTTAAAAAAATAAATGTAAAATATGAGAATACAAAAGCAGGACAAAAACAAAATAGTTTCGGGCGCGGCAAAAAGAGATGTGGACGACAGGATGGAGGTTGTAAGGGCGTAGGTATAAACTATACCCATAACAACAAAAAACAAATGGTTTAAAACTTTGGTTTTTGTAATCATACTCCCCGCCCTTTTCCGCTAAATAAAATTTACGCTAACGCCGGAATCACTCAATACGGATAGGAAATTTTGCGTATCCTCGTCCGGCTTTTCCCCTTCGTTTATTAAGTAATAAATAATAACGTTGTGCCCCATTGCAGATAAGCTTGTGAAAACATCGAACAAATCGTTTTCTATATCCGAAATAAAAAACACCATGTTGTAAAAATCATCGTCGTTTAAAGATTCCTTAAGGCTTCTTGCCAAATAGGACGCTCCGGTAAATTCAAGCTCCGCAAACAGCCTGAAGAGAATATCAAAATCCGCAAAGCTTAAAATATCCGCCCAATCGGAAGGTGACGCGCCGTAATTTACACTGCAAGGCTGCCTTTTCATTAGGCAGTAGCCTGCCGCCGCCGCCGCGAAGGAAACCATTTTATCCTCAAAACGCAGCCTGTTTTTCCCTGTAAGCGGCGTTTTTTTGGTATCCAAATAAATATATGTTTTGTTAAGCACCGACGATGAAAAGTTTTTAACAATAAACTCGTTTCGCTTGGCGGTAAGCTTCCAGTGAATTTTTTTATAATCGTCCGAAGGTTCGTACTTTCTAACGTCGGAAACTTCGGATAAGCTGTCGGTTATAAAATCGAACGCGGAAACGGTTTTGCTTAAAAGCTCGCTTCGCAAATCCGGCGCAAAATTTTCTATTTTTTCGGGAAAAACCGTTACCTCTACCGGATTTTTTTTTGAAAACCCCATCCGGAAAAGCCCCAAAAAATCCGTTACGTAAAACTTTTCAATGCCAACGCTGAATTTGCCTCTGAAAGGAAAACTCACGGTGTAGCCGTCCATAACGCTTTCTTTTGAAGAAACATTTACAGGGTCCGCGCTTTGTTTTTCGTAGCGCACATAATCCCCCCGGTAAAACAAAAAGGTAACATTCGGGTACGGCAAAAAACTGCGGTTATAAATATACGCGCTGTAATTCAAACCCTCGTTTTTAAAAACATCGGTTTTTTCAACTTCCTCGCTTATTCGGATAAAAAACGGAGCGGCTGAAAGCGCGGCAAACGAAAGAAGCGGCAAAATTATAAGCGAATAAAAAACGGTATATGCAAAAGATGTGCCTAAAAAAAACATAACCGCAGCCGTTCCGGCAACGGATATGGCGTATACAATTCTGTTTTTAACCAAATAATCACCAGCCTATAATAGCCAAAGTTAAACCAATGAATTAAACCACAGGAACTTGTGTACGTTCCACCGCGCGCTCAATAATATCGCGCTGAGTTATTTTTTTAAGCTTTGCTTCCTGCCTTAAAACTATTCTGTGCGCCAAAACATGTTCGCTTAACTTAATAATATCGTCCGGCGCGACATAATCCCGTTCGTTATACATGGCAAGGGCCTGGGCTGCGCGGCACAGGTTAACAGTTGCCCTTGGGCTTGCGCCGAGCGCGGCAAATTCGTCCTGCCTTGTGTTTCGAATAATGTTTACTATGTATTCGGTAATGCGAAAATCCACATATACCTGTTCCGCTTCCTTTTGAATTCTAACAATATCGTCGCCGTTTGCAACCGGTTTTAATTCCGAAAGCGGGTTTGCGGCTTTAAATCGCGAAATAATTTTCATTTCCTCGCCCTTATCCGGGTACCCTAACGAAAGACGCATAAAAAACCTGTCCATCTGAGCTTCCGGCAACGGATATGTGCCAAGGTATTCAATAGGGTTTTGCGTGGCGATAACAATGAACGGCTCGTCCATTTTGTAGGTTTTGCCGTCCACCGTAACCTGCTTTTCCTCCATCGCTTCAAGCAGGCTGGATTGGGTTTTGGGAGATGTGCGGTTAATTTCGTCCGCCAAAATTACCTGAGAAAGTATTACGCCCTTTTTATACTCAAACTCCCCGGTTTTGGGGTTGTACGCGGAAAAACCCGTAATATCCGACGGCATGATATCCGGTGTAAACTGTATGCGCCGAAACGAGCAATCCAAAGACTTGGCAAGCGCGGAAGCAAGGCTGGTTTTGCCAACACCCGGCACATCCTCTATAAGTACGTGCCCCCTGCACATAAAGGAAATTAAAACAAGCTCCACAGTGTAGCGCTTCCCTATTATAACTTTTTCGATGTTTGAAACTATTCGTTTAAGCGTTCTGATGCTTGTTTCCATTTAATACACGCCTTTCGCAGGGAGTTGCTTTATGGAGGGAGATTTTGTTTACGTTTGCAGTACAGGTTTATTATACATAATTTTTCAGACTTATCAAAGGGAAATTGGAGTTGCTTTTCACATTTGAAAATTGCAAGTTTAATTGCCCGCGTGAGTAATCATGCATATTAAATTTGAATATCTTAGCTGTATGCAACGCTGCGAGTTTTGAAATGCAGATTGCATTAAGTGCGGAATTTGGAATAATTAGTGACATATATATGTCACTAATTATTCCATGAGCTCAAATAGAAGCAGCGCTAAATATTTATATTGTTCAGTGTTTGCGGTACTTGTTACTTGCTAAAGGGCGCTTATTTTGCG
>JAISVZ010000193.1 GCA_031271295.1 Clostridiales bacterium
TCAATATCCGTTTCGCAGGTTTGGTCTGCGGCGCTTGTGGCTGTGGCTCTTATGAAAATTACCGGATGCAGCCTTACAAAGGCGGTATTTGCCGCAATTGTTTATGCCGCAATCACAATTGTTTTTACGGCGGCGCTTGCCGTGGGAAACGCGGCTCTTCAGGACTTTTCAATGAACATGCTAAATCAGGGTATGCTGTAAGTTTTAATTATTAATGAAGGAAAGGATCTTATAATGAAGAAAAAAATAATAGCGGCTGTAATTATTATAGCCGTTTTGGCGGCAATTATATATTTTGCAACTAACCGCGTAAAAAGCGAGCAGGAAAAAACGGGAGTGCCGAGAAACGCAACTCCCGTTGAACTTGCCGAGGCAAAGCTCGATACCATAATAAGCAAAGTTTCCGTTAAGGGAGTAATCGGCCTTGTTGATTCAACGGCGGTGTATCCGGAAGCGGATGGTCGCGTGGCGGAAGTTTTGGTTAAGGTTAACGATGTGGTTAAAGAAGGGGATGTTATATTAAAGTATTCCGACGAACCGCTTGAAACATACCGGGACCAAATTACAGATTTAAACTTGCAGCTTGAATCCGCAAGGCTAAGCCTTTCGGCAATAACGCTTCCCGCCGGCGATTTGGACATTTTATCCGCGCAATTGGCGGTAAACCAATCCCAAAAGGAGATTGAGGATTTGGCGGCGCGAATTAAACAGGCGGATTCCGTACTAGACCAGCTTAACGAAAAAGTAAAAGAAGCGCAGGATAAAAGGGAAGAAATAAGGCCGCTCTTCGATGAGGGCATTATTTCAAAGGCGGATTTCGACGTTTACTCAAACTCGATTACAACCGTAGAGGATGAAATAAAGGCGCGTAATTCCGAACGGGAACTGCTTGCAAGCGGCACGGGAGCCTTGGAAGAAGCGCTTGATTATAACAAAAAAAGATACGACGCGGTAATAAACAAAACCGAAGACGCGAATATAAAAAGCCAGGTAAGCCAGGGGCAAATAGGCATTGAGCAAATTGAGCTTAAAATAGCCCAGCTTCAAAAGCAAATTGACGAATTTGTTTATGAGGAGTACGCACCGGTATCCGGCACGGTGCTTCAGCTTTCGGCGCAAGAAGGCGGCTATGTAACACGGCAAGCGCCAATTGCGGAAATAGCGGATGTAAGCCACAACAATTTGGTTATATCCGCAAACGTACCGGAAGCGGATGTGGCGGATATTGCCATAGGTCAGGAAGCGGTAATTAGCGCAAGCGTTTTGGGCAGGGATACGGTTAACGGCAAAATTACAAAAATACTGCCCATAGCCAAACAGCAGCAAACAAGCAATACGCTTGAAACGGTAATAGGAATTGAACTGAGCTTTACCGACCCTTCCGGAAAACTAAGGGCAAATAATACCGTTGACGCGGAAATTACCACAAAAATTTCCGAAAACGTGGTTGTTGTGCCGCTTATGGCAACCTTTTCGGAAGCGGACGGCAGGGAATTTGTGTATGTATTGAACGGCGAAAATTCCACGGTTACCAAACGCGAGGTTGTGCTTATTTCCTATTCGGGGCTTAATGTGGAGGTAACAAACGTTGCGGAAGGCGAAAAGGTTGTGGATACACCCCCGCAGCAGCTAACGGACGGAGCGTATGTTCGGGAAATTATCCGCCTTCCGGAGGGCAATTAATATGATAATTCAAGTTGAAAAGTTAAGAAAGGTTTACCATACCGGGCGTTTTGCGGTTGAGGCAATACGCGGGGTTAACTTAACGGTTGAAAAAGGTGAATTTTTGGCGATAATGGGGCAGTCCGGCTCCGGCAAATCCACAATGATGAACATTTTGGGCTGTTTGGATTCTTTAACAAGCGGCAGATACATTTTGGACGGCGAGGATATCGCAAGCCTTAAAGGTAAAAAAATTGCGGCCATTCGCAACAGAAAAATAGGTTTCGTGTTCCAATCCTTTAACCTGTTGCCAAAACTTACGGCGCTGCAAAACGTGGAGCTTCCTATGATGTACGCAGGGCTAAGGGCAAAAAAACGCAGGGAAGCGGCGCTTATAGCGTTGAATAAGGTTGGGCTTTCGGACAGGGTGCATCATAAACCTTCGGAATTCTCCGGCGGGCAAAACCAAAGGGTTGCTATTGCCCGAAGTTTGGTAAACAGCCCCGCAATAATTTTAGCGGACGAGCCAACTGGCAATTTGGACAGCCGCTCCGGCGAGGAAATAATGGCGATATTCCAAAAGCTTAACGACGAGGGCGCAACAATTGTTATGGTAACTCACGAACCGGATATAGCCAAACACACCAAACGCGTTGCAACGTTTAAGGACGGGCTTATTGTATCGGATGTTGCCGTTACCGGCCAAAAAAAGGCGGTGGTTAACTGATGGATTTATTTGAAACCGCCCGCTCTGCTTTGGCAAGCGTTTTCGGAAACAAAATGCGCTCGATACTTACAATGCTCGGCATAATTATTGGCATTTCTTCGGTTATTATGATAACATCAATAGGCAACGGTTTTCAGCAAATGATAACCGGCGAATTTGAAAGTATGGGTCTAAACGGCGTTGAAATTTACCCCAATTACAACGAAACGCTAAACAACTCGGATTTGCTTACAATGGACGACGTTGAGCTTATAAAACAGCACCCGGAAACGTCGTTTGTTGCTCCGTTTTGGCGGGCAACGGGTGAGGTTGCGCTTAAAAACCCCGCCGAAAGCGAAGATTTTATAGCCATGGGCACAACGGAATCCTACAGAATGATTCAGCCTGTGGAACTCTCTTACGGAAGGTTTATTGCCGAAACCGATGTTGAAAGGCACGCAAAGGTTGTGCTTATAGACGAAACGCTGGCGCGTGAAATTTTCGGCAGAACCGAAGTTGTTGGCGAAACCGTAAGGTGCGCGTTTTGGTCCGGAAGCGTAGAGCTTACAATAATAGGTGTGGTTAAAGTTGAAGCCGTTATAGCGTTTATGGAGATGCAGCATGTAGTATACATGCCTATAACCGCTGTAATGGATATATACTCAACCGATACCATAGACAGCATGTTTGTAAACGTTAAGGACACGGAAAAAATCAGCAGAACCGCGGAAGAATACGTAAGGCTTTTGGAGATTTCGCACGATAATGAAGATAAATACCGCGTTAACAACATAATGCAGCAAATGGACGCCATAACCAACGTTTTTTCCTACGTTACAACATTTATTTCGTTCGTTGCGGCAATTTCGCTGCTTGTAGGCGGCATAGGCGTTATGAACATTATGCTTGTAACCGTTACCGAACGCACAAGGGAAATAGGAATACGCAAAGCGCTCGGCGCAACCGACGGCAACATTTCGTTTCAGTTTTTGGTGGAGGCAATAATTTTAACCGCGGTTGGAGGCATTATCGGAATTATTGTGGGCTACTCCGGAAGCGTGGCAATAGGCAACGCAATTGAAATAAAGGCTGTGCTTTCAATTCCAATGGTAATTATTACGGTTTTAATTTCAAGCTTTATCGGGATTATTTTCGGGGTTTACCCGGCAAGAAAGGCGTCCAAGATGGACCCTATAGACGCTTTGCGTTACGAATAAACATTGAAAGGGTGGTTGGCATGAAAAACGCGCTTGAAAAGGCAGGCAGGGCAGTAAAAAAATTAGATTATAATTCTCCGGTAATTTTAACCTTTGCTTTGTTGTCATTTGTGTCGCTGCTTTTGGGTTTTGCCACGGGCGGCAAATCCACAAATGAATTTTTTATGGTTTATCAAAGTTCCTTTGCCGAAGTTCTAACATATGTACGGTTTTTCGGGCATGTTTTGGGGCACGCGGATTTTAATCATTTTCTCAGTAATTTTTTAATGATTTTAATACTCGGCCCTTTGCTTGAGGAAAAATACGGCTCGAAAAGAATGCTTTTTATGATTCTGTTAACCGCGTTTGTTACCGGGCTTATTAATTTTGCGTTTTTTGCTCCAACAAGGCTTTTGGGAGCAAGCGGCGTGGTTTTCATGCTTATTTTGTTATCATCGTTCGCCAATATGAAAAAAGGCAGAATTCCAATTACGTTTATTTTAACGGTTTCGGTGTTTATAGGCAGAGAAATACACGCGGGTTTTTTGGCGCAGGATAACATATCCCACATATCCCATATAATTGGGGGGCTGTGCGGAGCGCTTTTAGGCTATATTATTAACCGCAACAAATGCAAGAGGGATGAGGCGGCCGCCGCAAAAGCCGAAGAGGAAAAGCTTTTGGCAAAAGAAGAGGAAGGCGCCGAAGAGAAGGACGGAAAAAAAGCGTAAGCTTAAACGGAGGAAATTAAATGGAGCAAAAAAGCGGCAAAGAACGCCCGTATCAGGTTGTTTCAAGTAATATTGTTTTTCGGGGAAAAATTTTGAACATTAAGCACGATTTAATTACCGCGCCGGACGGCGGCGAAATGCTTAGGGAAGTTGTTATAAGCCACGAAGCGGCGGCTGTTGTTCCGGTTAACGAAAAGGGCGATATTATTTTTGTGCGGCAGTACCGGCACCCTGCGGGAAAGTTGGTTTTGGAAATTCCGGCGGGCATAATTGAAGAGGGCGAAAAACCGACGGACTGCGCGATACGCGAACTTCGCGAGGAAACGGGGCATAACGCCGTAAATATACGTTACATATCGGGTTTTCACTCAACAATAGGTTTTTGCACCGAGGTTATTCATTTGTTTATAGCTGATTGCGTAATAGGCGGAAGCCAAAAACTCGACGCGGACGAATTTGTTTCGGTGGAAATTTACACGCCGCAAAAAGCTCTTGAAATGATTAAAAACGGCGAAATATTCGATGGGAAAACTATAGCGGGCGTTTTATTCTATTGCAGAGAAAAGGGGATTTAATTATGGATTGTATTTTTTGTAAAATAGTAAACAAAGAAATTCCATCCTACGCGGTATATGAAGACGATGATTTTTTGGCGATTTTAGACGCGTTCCCTGTGGCATACGGTCACACAATAATAATTTCCAAAAAACACGCCGAGGATATTTTTGCTCTTGATGAAAACCTTGCCTCTAAGGTTCTGCCGTTGGCGCAAAAGGTTGCCGCAAAATTAAAGGCATATCTTAACTTCGACGGGCTTAACCTTATGCAAAATAACGCCGAAAGCGCCGGGCAAAGTGTGTTTCATTTTCACATGCACCTTATTCCGCGTTACGAGGGCGACGGTGTGGAGCTTGGGGTTAACTCCAAAAACACATCCGCAGATGAGTTAAAGAAATTGCACGAGAAAATTTTAAAAGCGTAACAATATTTCGCGGCGCACGATGCTTTAATAAAAGGCGATGCTTTAATAAAAAGCGATGCTTTTAAGAAGCGCGTGCGCCTCGAATTTATGCGAAGATTTTTATTTCGGTTAAATAATTAAAAAATTTCGGAAGCGTTTTCCAAAGCTTCTCCGGCTTTGTTTATTAATTTGCGCGTATCTCTTCCCATGCGTCTTCGGGTTCTGCTATCTCCAAGAGCCCATGCAAGCCCCGCAAACCCTATCAAACCTCCCGTAATAAGCCCTGCCGTAAAATGATTGCCTTTCATATTTTCTCCCTCCCGCCGCAACGCGGCTTTTTTTCAATATTATGATGCGGAAAAATTCCTATATTATTCAGCAGGGCATTGCTAAAAAATTTTGGGAAAGAAAATTTACATTCTGCTCGGTGTGCTTGAAACTTGAATACAAGCCCATAATAATATATAATCGTAAAAACCAATAACAGGTCGGCTTGCGGAAGGTTCGCCGGCTGCCGGTTTTACATCCAAGGCAGGCAGCGCGTCGGTTTTCCGCATAGCCGGTTTTACATCCAAGGGAGAGAAAATTATGTCCGGGCATTCGAAATTTTCAAACATAAAACACAAAAAGGAAAAAAACGACGCGGTTAAGGGTAAAATTTTTACGCGTTTGGGAAGGGAAATTGCCGTGGCGGTGAAATCCGGCGGGGCGGATATATCCGCTAACGCCCGTTTAAAGGATATCGTTGCCAAAGCCAAGGCAAGCAACATGCCAAACGATACCATAGAGCGTAGCATAAAAAAAGCCGCGGGGGATTTATCCGCCGTAAATTACGAGAGCATTACTTACGAGGGTTACGGGCCAAACGGCGTTGCCGTAATTGTGGAAGCGTTAACGGATAACCGCAACCGCGCCGCCGCGAACATACGAAACGCGTTTACCAAAGGCGGCGGAAATATGGGCACAACCGGTTGCGTTTCCTTCATGTTCGACGAAAAAGGGCGGGTAATGATTGAACGCGAAGCGGGAGACGAGGACGAAATTACGGAAATAGCAATAGAAGCGGGCGCGGAGGATGTTGTGGTTTCGGACGACGGGTACGAAATTATAACCGAGCCGGACGATTTTTCCCCGGTTCGCGAGGCGTTTGAAAAAAGCGGTGTGGCAATACTATCCGCCGGGGTGGAAAAAATCCCTCAAACTTACTCTTCGCTTACAAACCCGGACGACATCAAAAAAATGAACAAACTGCTTGACCTTTTAGACGAAGAGGACGACGTGCAAAACGTATATCACAATTGGGAAAATGAAGATGAGTAAAGCTGACTGTAAACGACTGTATGAACTGCTGTTAAGCTTAAGGTTTAGCGCATTTGGTCAGCTAAACGCGGGAAGGAAAATATATGGAAAAGGTTAACATAAAGGAAGCGTTTTTTAAAAACAACAACGAATACAAAAAAATAGGCGGGCAGGCTATAATTGAGGGCGTGATGATGCGCGGCCCAAATTCCTGCGCAATGGCTGTGCGCAAGGCAAGCGGCGAAATAGAAATTGTGGATATGGAAATGAAGCCCGAAAGCGCCAAATCCAAAATTGAAAAGCTTCCTATTATACGCGGGGTAATCTCGTTTGTGGATTCCCTTATTACCGGCACGCGCACGCTTATGAAATCCGCTGAAATTTCCGGAGCGGATTTAGAGGACGAACAGCCGTCCAAATTTGAAATATACTTAACGCAAAAGTTCGGGGAGAAAAAGATAATTACCGCCATGATCTATTTCAGCGTGGTTATTGCGTTGCTTCTTTCGGTGGGGCTTTTTATGGTTTTGCCAACGGCTGTGGGGCATCTTTTTACGCCGCTTTTAACGGACGCCGCTTCCGGCGAGGCTAATATGTGGGCGCTTTCTTTAATGGAAGGGCTTGTGCGTATGGCTATTTTTTTGGCGTATATCTATTTGGTATCCAAATACAAGGATATTCAGCGTGTTTTCCAGTACCACGGCGCGGAACATAAAACAATAAACTGCTTCGAGGCGGGCGAGGAACTGACGGTTGAAAACGTAAAGGGGCACACAAGAATTCACAAAAGGTGCGGCACAAGTTTTTTATTTATAGTAATGGCAATAAGTATGATAGTGTTTTTGTTTGTGCAAACAGATGTCTTTTGGGAAAGGCTTTTATCCAGAGTTTTGTTGGTTCCGGTTATCGCGGGTGTTTCTTATGAGTTTTTGAAATTTGCCGGAAAAAGCGGCTCCAAATTTGTTTACGCTTTAAGTTTTCCGGGCTTGTGCCTGCAAAGGGCAACAACAAAAGAACCGGACGAGGGGCAAATTGAAACCGCTATCGCGGCGGTGCAGCGGGTGCTGAAAAGGGAAAATGAGGGCGATAAGGCTCCGAACGAAGCCGCTCCGATAGAAACAGAAGTTACCCCGCCAGAGGTGACAGCCGTTGAATCTTAGCTCTTTGCTTAAAGACGGCGCGGCGGTTTTGAAACGTGCGGGAATAAAAAATATCCACACGGATACTCAGCTTATCCTTGCGGCGGCGCTTAAAAAGGATAGGCTGTATGTTCTTACCAATCCGCAAGCCGAAGCTTCGCACGCCGAAACGAACGTTTTTATTGAAAATATTAAAAAGCGGGCGCAGGGCTGCCCTTTGGAGTATATTACGTTTTGCGCCGAGTTTTACTCACTGCCTTTTTACGTTGACGAAAACGTACTTATTCCCCGCCTGGATACCGAAGTTTTGGCGGACGCGGCGGTTAAAAAAATAGGAAGCTCCGGCGCAAAAGTAATTGAAATAGGAACCGGAAGCGGAGTTATAGCGGTTACGGTTGCCAAAAACTGCGAAAACGCTGAAATTACCGCCACGGATATAAGTTGCGCGGCGCTTGAAATAGCGAAAAAAAACGCCGCGCAAAACAATGTGCGCGTAACATTCAGGCAGGGCGATATATACGCCGCGCTAAATGATTGTGATTACCCTGCGGATTATATTATTTCAAACCCGCCGTATATAAAACGCGCCGAAATAGCGGAGCTTGATAAATCCGTACGGTGTTTCGAGCCGGAAATAGCTTTAAACGGCGGCGCGGACGGTTTGAATTTTTACCGCAAAATAATTACGGGAGCGAAAAAATACTTAAAGCCTTCAGGTTTTGTAATGTTTGAAATAGGATATAATCAAGCTTTAGACGTATCGGAAATTTTTACAAACGAAGGGTTTGCGGATATACTTATTAAAAACGACAGCGCAAACTTAAACCGGGTAATAGAAGCGAGGAAAAATTATGTTTGACAGGTTAATGGAAATTGAAACGAAATACGAAAACTTAGCGCGGCAGGTAAACGACGCGAATGTTATTGCAGACCAGGCGGCGTGGCGCGAGCTTATGAAGGAGCACAGCGCGCTAACCGATATTGTTGAAACCTACCGCGAATATAAAAAAGCATCGGAGGAAGCCGAATACGCAAAAGAAATGTTAGATAGCGAAACAGACGAGGAATTCCGTCAGCTTTTAAAGGAAGAGCTTAAATCGGCAACTTTGCAAACGGCTTCGCTTTCCGAAAAGCTGAAGCTTCTGCTTCTCCCAAAGGATCCTAACGACGAAAAAAACGTTATAGTGGAAATAAGAAGCGGCGCGGGCGGAGACGAGGCGGCGCTTTTTGCGGGGGATTTATTTCGCATGTACAGCCGTTATTCGGAGCGCACACATTGGAAGATAGAACTGCTTAACTCCAACGCGTCGGATTTGGGCGGCTTTAAGGAAATTGTTTTTATGATAACGGGCAAAATGGCGTATTCGCGGCTTAAATACGAAAGCGGAGTGCACCGTGTTCAGCGCATACCCACAACGGAATCCGGCGGGCGCATACACACGTCAACTGTTACGGTTGCGGTTTTGCCGGAGGCGGAAGAGGTGGACGTTGCTCTTGATTTAAACGATGTTCGCGTTGATGTTTTCCGCTCGTCCGGAAACGGCGGGCAAAGCGTTAACACAACGGATTCCGCCGTGCGAATAACACACATTCCAACCGGTATTGTAATTTCGTGTCAGGAT
Organism: Clostridiales bacterium; assembly: GCA_031271295.1. Taxonomy (GTDB): domain Bacteria; phylum Bacillota; class Clostridia; order Lachnospirales; family WQUN01; genus JAISVZ01. The sequence continues at coordinate 9,317 of JAISVZ010000193.1, forward strand.
GAAAAGTCCCAACTTAAAAATAAGGACAAGGCGCTTAAAATTTTGCGTGCAAAGCTTTACGAACTGGAGCAGGAAAAGCAGAGGTCGTCCGTGGCGGCGGCGCGTAAAAGCCAGGTTGGCACGGGGGATCGCTCCGAGCGCATAAGAACCTACAATTTCCCGCAAAGCCGCGTAACAGACCACAGAATTAACCTAACCCTGCATAGGCTGGATACGATTTTGGACGGGGATTTAAACGAAATAATGGATACTCTTATAACAACCGACCAGGCGGAGAAGCTAAAAGCCCAAGAATAATTTAAGCGGGGTGAAAAAATGGACGTAATACCTGTTTCGCTCACCATTGTTTTTTTTATATTGCTTACAAACGTTATTTACCGAAAATTTTGGAGCAAGAATTTAACCCTGAACATTTCCTTTTCGTCAAAGGAAGCGTTCTGCGGGGAAAAGCTTGTTTTAACGGAGGTATTAACCAATTCCAAGCTTTTGCCGCTTCCGTGGGTTTCGGCAAAATTTCAGGTGTCGCAAAACCTGATTTTTCCGGACGCAAACAATATCCGCGTTACCGACGATTATTACAAGAACGATTTATTCAGTATCCTGCCTTTCCAAAAAATAACGCGCAGGCTTGAGTTTGTATGCGGCAAACGCGGGTTTTACAAAATAAAAAGCTCGGAGCTTTTAAGCCACAACCTGCTTTTTACGCAAAAATACGTTGCCAACCTGGAAAACGCGGCGTATCTTACGGTATACCCAAAGCTTCTTGATATTGAGGATTTAAACATTGAAAGCAGGCGTATCGCGGGCGAGGTTTTATCCAAACGCTTCATTAATCCTGATTATTTTGAGTTCCGCGGAATAAGGGAGTATTTGCCTTTTGACGATTTTAAAACAATAAATTTTAAAGCAACGGCAAAAGCCAACCGGCTTATGGTTAACATGTACGAACATACGGTATCGAACGAAATTGTAATTTTTCTCAATTTTGAAGCTTATTCCTCCTGGGTAAGTTTGGCTCTTTTCGAGGAAACCATAAGTTTGGCGGCAAGTTTGGCGAAATTTTATATAGGTAAATCCATTCCGGTAAGAGTTGTTTCGGGAAGCCGCGATATAATAGACGGCAGCACAATAGATACAGGAAGCGGAGCTTCGGCGGCGCATTTGTACCGAATATACGAATCCCTCGCGCGGCTGGACTTAAACGGTTTGCACGAGCCGATTATTAACTTCCTGCCCGACCCTGTGTTTTACTTGAACGAAAGCAAAATACATATTCTTATTTCAACATTTAGAAGCGATGCGCTGCAAGAGCGCTTTAACGCGTTAAAGCAAGGGTTTTCAAATATTTATTGGATTTTGCCGTATACGCGCGAGCTGGATTTTCGCGGTATCGACGAAAATATCAACATGTGGGAGGCGGGTTTTCAATTTGAGCCGGAAATTATTTCTTAGCGTCATACGCGAATTCTCCGCTTTTTTAATGTTTAACGCGTTTTTTGCGTATTTGGCGGCAGCCGCCGCGGGCGACGGAGGCGCGTTTTTTGCGTGGGCTTTGGCTTTGCCGTTTTTTCTGCTGTTTTATGTAAGGTATAAGGCGGCTAATTTCTTTTTATTCATCTTGTTTAACATTATGCCGTTTGTGCTGTGTTATTTATTGCGCAATTCAAGTCTGCTTCCGGTTTTTGTGCTCTTTTGCGCCGTCCTTTTAATTTATTCGTTAAACGCGCGGTATAACAAACGCCCGTTTAAGGCTTCGCATTTTATCGCCACCGCGCCTATTGCCGTTAATTTTGCGTTTGCCTTTTTAAACCGCATGTTTGATATTGGCGTGCCGGATTTGCTATATAAAATAAACGCCGTGCTTGCGCTTATATGTTATATTACCGCCGCGCACGTATCAAATATTGACGAATCGCTTTCGGTGCTTACGCTGCACGGTTCCCAGCCGGTAAAACCCATACATAAATTTAACAACCGCGTAATTTTTTATTACGTTGCCATAGTGGTTTTAATTGCGAGCATTGCCTTCTACATCCCGTCGGATTTTTTACTGCCCTTGCTTTCCGGAATATTTACCGGGTTTTTCCGCATTTTAGCAAGTATAATCCGTTTTATAACCGGGCTTTTTTCGCGCGGCGAACAGCCGCCGGCAGAGGAAGCGGCGGGAGAAATTCCTAATGACATAATGATGAATCAAGCCGAACCGAATGAGTTTTTGCAGCTTTTAGAGCGCATTTTTATGTACACGGCATATACTGCCGCCGCCGTGCTTATAATTGCAGCCATTTGCTACGGCGCGTACTGGCTCTACAAAATGTTTTACGTGCCGAAAAACAACGAAAATGATATTAAGGAATTTGCCGCTCCGGATTATAAAGTAAAAAACGAAAATTTTATTTGGGGGAAAATAAAGGGGCTGTTTCCTTTCTTGGATAAAAACGCCCGCATACGCAGGTTGTATTATAAAAAGGTAAAATCCTATATTTCAAGAGGCGTAAAACTTGAACGGGATAATACGGCGAGCGTAATTTCAAACAAAATTTCACAATACGAAGATATAGCGGAGCTAACAAAACTGTATGAAAAGGCGCGGTATTTCGAAAAATGAACGGCAGTTTTTGCATTGGTATACCTTGTCATGCACCTGAAAATCGGCTACAATGTTAATGGGTTATGTTTTACATTACACGGAATAAGGGGATATAAATACAAATTCAATTTTAAGGAGGGTAAGTTATGCTAAAGTATGTAGACCACACAAAAATGGGGCGGGGCATCCACGGCTGGTTAGACAGCCATTTTCACTTTTCGTTCGCGGAGTATTACAACCCGCACAATGTGCGCTTCGGAGTTCTGCGCGTAATTAACGACGACATTGTGCAGGCGCAGGAGGGGTTCGATACCCATCCGCACCAGGATATGGAGATTATCTCCTACGTAATTCGCGGCGAACTTTCGCACAAGGACAGCATGGGTAACGCGCACACGTTAACACGCGGGCAGTCGCAATATATGTCGGCGGGCACGGGGGTTTTCCACAGCGAGTTTAACTTGCAGGAAAAGGACGATCTGCGTTTTATGCAAATTTGGATTTTTCCGGATAAACGCGGTTACAAACCCAATTACGGCGATTATAATTTCGCCATTGAGGACAGGTTTGATAAATGGCTTCCAATTGCCACCGGATACGAAAACAAGGAAAACGACGCTCCGATAAAAATTCATCAGGACATTAACGCCTACGCAACAATATTAAGCGCGGGAGGCGGTATTGATTTTAAAGTTGGCGCGGACAGGCAGGCGTATTTGGTTTGTTTGGAGGGCGAAGCGGATATTGGCGGCATTCATTTAAACACCCGCGACGCGCTTGAAATTATAAAAGAGGATGTGACGATTTCTACAAAAGAAGGTTGCCATATTCTTGTTATAGAAATGAAATACGATGACCAGTGCTATAAGCAGTACAATTTGGAAAGCAGGCTAAATAATTCGCCCATGTGGTAAGGTTTAAGGCTTTGCTTTCGTATATTAAATGTTCTTAAAAAACCCGATAAAAGGATTATTCTTTTTATCGGGTTTTTTGGCGGCGCTTCTGCCGAATCTTCACTTAACCTTGCAAGCTGCGATACAAACTTCTAATTTCTATCATTCTAACCTACATGTCGCGCGGACTCGGCACAAATCGACATGAAACCAATTCGGTTTCACACTATTTTTTGTTTGTTTTGAAAAACTGGGATTATATTTCATTTATAATTGTAACTGTTTGCATATGTTAATCATCGATTACAAGGAAATATTTTCATCTAAAATGTACTGTTTGTAATTGGGTAATTTACAGTAAATCATTTTTCGAAATAACTCTAAATTCATATATACTATTATTTGGTAGATATCTATTTTTATAAAGCCCTATAAATACTCATTTCTAAAACAATATTGTGATAAACTGGATAACCACTAAAAACCCTTTAAATACGCGAATTTTTAGAAATATTTTGTCAGCAAATTCAAAATAAAAACTCTTTTCGTTCAAATTAAAGCGTCTGATGTATTTAAAAAAAACGTTTTTGACAATATTTTTCCGATATGTTATCATTAAGTTTGTTAAACTTATAGACGATAAACTATACGGAATGTATAAATGAAGATTGCTTGGGTTTTCCTTCATATCAATATACACAAAGGTAAAAATATATAATTTTTAAGGTATCTCTTCATTTGCAGGCGGTGAGAAAGTGATAAGCAAAATTTTTCGGGAGGATATTGAACAGGTTTTACATGACGAAAATATACCTTGGGAAAAAATGACCGGAACAGCAACATTAATAACCGGTGCAACAGGGCTAATTGGTTCCGCGCTTGTGCGCGTACTCGCCGCAGCAAATGAAAGGTATGGCTTAAACATGCGTGTAACCGGGCACGGGCGAAATGCCGCAAAAGGGGAGGCTTTATGCCGCGAATGCGGAATTGAATTTATCGCGAGGGATATCCGCCGCCCCATACCCGCCGAAACGCTTTCGCCAATTGTGGATTATATTTTTCACGGCGCGGCGGTAACGCATTCTGCGGATATGGTTTCAAAACCGGTGGATGTTATATCAACGGCATATGAAGGAACGTTAAACGCGCTGAAACTTGCCGTTGAACGCAGATGCAGGAGTTTTGTTTACCTATCTTCCATGGAGGTTTACGGCCAAACGGGCACTGCCGAGGTTAAAGAGCAGGATTTGGGATACATAGATTTGGCAAGCCCGCGCAGCAGTTATTCGGAAAGCAAGCGTTTGTGTGAAAATTTGTGCGCCGCGTTTTACACACAGTATTTTGTTCCGGTAAAAGTTGCAAGGCCGGCGCAAACCTTTGGCGCGGGAACCCCAAGGGATGATACGCGGGTATTTGCGCAGTTTGCCCGAAGCGCAATAAACGGTCAAAATTTAATATTGCGCACCAAAGGAACTTCCAAAGGCAATTACTGCGATATAGCGGACACGGTTCGCGCCTTGCTTACAATTTTGCTTAAAGGCGAAGCCGGTGAAGCCTACAATATTTCAAACCCCCGCACAAGCATGACAATTCGCGATATGGCGAATTTGGTTGCAAACGATGTTTGCGGAGAAAAAATTAAAGTTGAAACGCAAATTCCGGGAAGCAAAGAACAGTTTGGCTATGCCCCGGATACAGGCTTTACCCTTAACTCGGACAAGCTTATGAGCTTGGGCTGGAAGCCCCGGCGCAACCTTTCGGAAGTTTACAGGCACTTAATAGCGGATTGGCAAGAAAATAAAGCGGAGACAATTTTATGAACATAGCACTTATTTTTGCCGGAGGCACAGGCATACGCATGAACAGCCGGTCACTGCCCAAACAATTTCTGCAATACGCGGGAAAACCGCTGATAATATACACGCTGGACCAATTCGACGCCCACCCGGAAATTGACGCAATAGCCGTGGTGTGCCTTAAAGGCTGGGAAACAGAACTTAAAAAGAGCATAAACCGCTGGCAAATTGAAAAGGTAAAATGGATAGTTGAAGGCGGCGAAACAAGCCAAGAATCCATATATAACGGTTTGCTTGCTATAGAAGAATCCGGTGCGGAAAGCGATAGCGTTATTCTAATACACGACGGCGTACGCCCATTGATAGACGATAAGCTTATTTCCGCCAATATCAAAATAGTACGCAATAAGGGAAACTGTATAACCGTTGCCCGCGAACACGAAACCTTCATACAGCTTGGCAGCGACGGAATGATTAAAAACGTTGGGGACAGGGGAAACGCGCGTGTTGCAAAAGCGCCGCAGAGCTTTAAGCTATCCGATATTTTAGCTGTACACAGGCAAGCCAGGGGGGACTGCATAAAATCTTTTATAGATTCCGCATCCTTAATGTTTCATTACGGCAAGGCACTGCATACAACCGAATGTGATATAAAAAATATAAAAGTTACAACAAGTTACGACTATTATATTTTTAAAGCACTGTACGAGGTTCAGGAAAACTCACAGTTGTTAGAAAGTTAGCGCTGCCGAAAACA
>JAISVZ010000213.1 GCA_031271295.1 Clostridiales bacterium
GAAGAATATTTTTGAGCGCACTGCGTTAACATAAAACTCTTTATAAACTTGGTGCGCTCAAAAATGTTCTGAAGCGTCAGGTGGCACATTGCTGGGCGATATAATTTGCGCCGAAGCCCTCCTGCAACCCCTTATAGAACGTCCACTCAAAGTGCGGGCAATACTTACGCCAAAGCCTCTGTAACCCTTGCCGGATAGCTACGCGAAGAACGGATAAAGATAACGGCTTGCTATTTAGAATGATGACAAAAAAATGTCATCATTCTAAAAAAAGAATAGCGCCGCCTTATTACTCAAAGGCGCAGAAATAATCAATTGAAGAAGCTCTTTCGGCGAGAGTGTGAACAGTAACGGTTAAAGCTGTATTAACGCAGGCGGCGTTTGCGCTATTGTGCTTAACGCAAATTTGCTTTATAATTAGGAAAACTCCGCCGAGGTGCCAATATGCCCGCAATTTTTACACATTACTTTTTTGCGAAGAAAATCCAGCTTCAATCGAATAACGAAATTCAGAACATTTTAAACAAACGCAGCGAAGTTTTTGCGCTGGGTTCGCAAGGGCCGGATTTTTTGTTTTTTAATCTTATAAATAAAAAAGCCGCGCAGCTTGGGGGCAAAATTCATCACAGCAAGGTGAATTCATTTTTGCGCGAGTGCGTTACGCGTGCGGTAAATTCAAGCGGCGCTGAAAGGGACATCCTTTTTTCCTATTTGGCGGGTTTTATTTGCCACTACACGCTTGATACCAACGCTCACCCGTATATTTTTTATAAATCCGGCTTTGCGGATAAAACGGGCAAAACCCAGGGGGAATCCGCTGTGCGCCACCGCAGGCTTGAAACCGCTATAGATTCAATGCTTTGCAAAACCTACACCGGCAAAAGCCCCGGCAAATTAAATTTGCAGCGCCGCATGGTTTGCGCAAAAGGCGAAAAGCGCGTTATAGCCCGTATGTATAAAAGCGCCGTAAAAGCGGCTTATAAAGAAAGGCACGCCAAATTTACGTATGTTCTTTCAATGAATATGCTAACGTCTTTCTATACTTTATTTAACGACCGGAGCGGTTTAAAAAAGAAAATGGTTGAAAAATTGGAAAAGGCGCTTAATGTTCCGGCGTATTTGTCGTCCATGATACACTTTTCCGATATTTTAAAATATAAAGAATTTTTGAATTTAAAAAAGGAACCTTGGTTTTTGCCGTGGGATAACCAAAACGCGCAATTCAAAAGTTTTCCGGAAATTATGGAGGATGCGCGTAAAAATTGCCTCGAATCGGTAAAAATCCTGTATGATACTGTATATAACGGCGCGGATGCGCTGATACTTCTTTATATCCTTGAGGATTTAAATTTTTCCACAGGTTTGCCGTGCACGGAAAATGTGGATTTTATTTATACGGAGAGTAATGCCTTATGAAGAAATTTTTCACCTTTTTAATAATAATTATTTTAGCGGCCGCAGCGCCGCTTAAAGTGTTTGCTACGCCGGTAGTTCCCGCCGCACCGGCGGCACCTTCGGTTCCCGTTGCGCCAACACCCGCCGCGAGCGGCAGTTATTTGCCTTTAATGGCGCGTTCGGCAATTTTAACTGACGTTACATCCGGCAAAATTTTATATTCAAAGGAAGAGGGCGTTAGGGTTTACCCCGCGAGTATGACTAAAATACTCACGGTTTTAGTTGCGCTTGAATATTTGCAGCTTTCGGAGTTTGTTACCGTTGGGGACGAAATACTTTCCATTCCGTACGATTCGTCCAAAGCGTACAACGAAATCGGCGAGGTAATGAGCGTTGAAAATATGATTCGCCTTATAATAATACCGTCCGGAAACGAAACATCCTGCGTTGCGGCAAGAACCGTAGCCGCTAAGGTTACCGGTGATCCGGATATCTCCTACCCGGAGGCGGAGCTTGTTTTTTGCGGCCTTATGAATGAAAAAGCGCGGGAACTCGGAGCGTACAACTCAAACTTTGTTAACCCCCACGGCTACCACGATAACAACCATTTTACAACCGCGTACGACTTGGCGCTTATTTGCCGCGCGGCTGTGGAAAACGAGTTTATCCGCCAGGTTGTGCGCGAGCGGATGTTTGCGGGAACGGGCGCGCCCCAGCTTCCGGACAATTCCCGTAAGCTTGTGGAGCATTCGTTTGAAACAACCAACGAACTTATAATTCCGGACAGCAATAATTATTACCCGTACGCAACCGGCATGAAAACCGGAAGCACAGGCGAGGCGGGCGAATGCCTTGCCGCTTCCGCCGAAAAGGACGGCAAATCCTTTATTGCCATAGTTTTCGATTCGCCGAACGGCGGGCGCTGGGGCGATGTTACAAGCCTGTTCGAATACGGCTTTAACAATTACAACATGGAAACGGTGCAAAACGCGAACGAAATAGTAGAGAGCATTCCCATAACAAACCCAAGGCTTGGCGACGAGGAACTTTTAGAAATTAAAACCACAAAATTCTACGAAGATTTTATGACCAAGGCAGACCTTGCGGCAATTGAGCGAAGCGTTAAGTATAACGAAAAATTTGTTACTCCCGAACGCGACAAAAACCCGGAGCGGACGGATATTATTAACCAAATGCAGTTTATGGCTCCGATTGCGGCGGGTGAGGTTTTGGCGAATGTAACCTACACCCTAAACGGAGCGGTTATTTTTGAGGATAACTTAGTGGCGGTTCGCGGCGCTCTTGAACGCACCAGGGAATCGGATTTTGAATATTATAAAAACATGATAAGCGAAAATATTTTTACTATAAACGCCCTGCCGTACTGGTGTATGGCATTTACGTTGCTGTTTATGATTATACAGATAATTGTGTTTATAGTAAGAAGAAAACGCAGAAAAAGAAACCGCTACAGGTCTTATTATTAAGATATATTCCAAGGGGGGATTACATTGCGCTATATAGAGGATTTTAAAGAGGACGACCATATCGTAGGGCATTACTTTTGCAAGCAGAAGGCAAACCTGAAAACGAGGGCGGGCAAAACTTACCTGTCGCTTAAATTGCAGGATAAAACGGGCGTAATAGAGGCGAAGGTTTGGGAGCTTTCAAACGATATTCAGGCGTTCGACGAAAAGGACTACATTAAAATTGACGGTGTTGTTTTGGCGTATCAAAACGATTTGCAAATGAAGGTATCCAAAATAAGGCGAAGCGAAAAAGGCGAATACCTTCCGGAGGATTATGTGCCTTGCACGGAGAAGGACATTCAAAGCCTTTTTGACGACTTAAACGCGTACATTAAAACGGTATCCGACATATACCTGAGGAGCCTTTTAAAGCGGATTTTCGGCAACGCGGAAATTGCGGACGTATTTAAAATTCATTCCGCCGCAAAAACCATGCACCACAGTTACATGGGGGGTCTTTTGGAGCATACCCTTTCGGTTGTATCCATTTGCGACTTTTTGAGTTCCAAATATAAGCATGTAAACAGGGATTTACTTATAACCGCGGCTATGCTGCACGATATAGGCAAAATTTACGAGCTTTCGCCGTTTCCGTTTAACGAATATACCGATGAAGGCCAGCTTTTAGGCCATTCGTTTTTGGGAATAGAGCTTGTTTCGCGCGGCGCTGCGGAAATTGCGAATTTCCCCGCAAAGCTTTTGGCGCTTTTAAAGCACTGCCTGCTTTCGCACCACGGCGAATATGAATACGGCGCGGCAAAACGCCCCAAAATAATCGAGGCGTATATTCTGCACTGCGCGGACGATGCCGACGCAAAAATAAAAGCCTTTGAAACGGCACTTAGCGCGGATAATACACAATCTGCGTGGATAGGTTACGACAAATGTTTGGAGAGGAACCTGCGAAAGTCCGGATGCGATTAATTGGAAAACAGTTTTTTCATTTCAATTTGTGCCGTGTTCGCGCGGCGTGGAGGTAAAAATGAAAAAGGAGAAAAAGCATATTTCGGCAACGGAAATAGGGCAGTATGTTTACTGCCCCCATCAGTTTTATTACATAAGAAAATACGGATATAAAGAACTAAATAAACTTTCGCGTGAGGCGCGAGGCGAATATAACGATGAAACCAAAAGCAATTTTAAACGCGGGCTTAAACACCACGCGGTTTTCTTACGCAATTACCGCATTAGGGCAATTGCGAGGGTAGCTGTGTGGCTTTTGGCGGCGGCGGGCGTTTTAATTTTGCTTTTTTTATATTTCTGGTTGGGCATTTAGCGCCGCTTCCGGCGTGTCCGTTTGCGGGAGTTTTCGCTTGCGCATAACCAACCAAACCATAATGCAAGCGCCGCGTATTGCCGCTCCTAAAGTTACGCCAACCCATATACCGTCCAGCCCAAGCGAAGTTTGCGCAAGAAAATAAGAAAGCGGCACTCTGAAAACATTCCCGGCAATACTTACAATCGATGGCGGCGCGGTTTCCCCAATACCGCGGAAAATACTTGCCGCCGCGCCTTCCAGGCACATAAAAATTTGGCAGAACGCCAAAATTTTTAAATAGGTTTGACCCATATCCAGAATTTCTTTTTCCTGCAAGAATACGCTGAAAATTATCCGCCCCAAAAAGAACAGAATTAAACTTACGCAAATTCCCCAAACTGTCATAGCGATATTTGAAAGCTTAAAGCATTTCCATATCCGTTCCCATTTTTTCGCGCCGTAGTTTTGGCCGATAAACGATGTAACGGCGGAAGCAAAACCTCCGCCGATAAGCCACGTTAAGGATTCAATTTGCGAACCTACGCGCGAAACCGATAGGGCGTTTTCGCCGAAAGGCGAAACAAAGCGCGTAATTGTCATGGTAAGGAGAGCAAACAGAAAATTTTCCGCGCATATCGGCGCGCTCCACCTGTAAATTTGCTTAAGCTTTGCTATATCCGGCTTTGAGATAAACTCAAACTTTTCAAACGGGCGCTCTGCGCTGAATTTAACCGATACCGCGGAAAAAACAAACACCACAAACTGCCCTATAACCGTTGCGGCGGCGGCTCCGGCAACACCCATATCTAATGTAAAAATAAACAGAGGGTCTAAAATCATATTTGTTATAAGCCCGAATACGGTTATAACAAACGGCACTCTTGAATTGCCCGCGCCGGTAAAAATTCCGCCAAAAACCGAACCGACAAATACAAAAGGAAACCCAACCGATACAATAGCCAAATACTCGGAGGCGCTTTTCGCAACTTCCGCTTCTTGAATATTAAAAAACCCTATCAGCCGGCTTGAGAAAATTGCCGAAATTGCCGCGTATACAATACCCAGCGCGGCAGATATAAAAACTGAGCTTTGCGCGAATTTTTTTGCCGAAGCAACATCACCCGCGCCCAAATTCTGAGAAACGCCTATCTCCGCGCCCATTCGCCCAAACAACATAAACGACATAGAAAGCCACATATACATACCCGCAGACCCGGAAGCCGCCACAGCTTCCGACCCCATTTTGCCCAGCCAGAACATATCCGTAAGGTTGTATGTCATTTGCATAAGTTGCGAACCCATTACGGGTATTGCCACAATAAGCAAGCGGTTTAATATCGGTCCTCGCGTAAGGTCATACTTACTATTATTCATTTTTTCACTCGTCTTCCCGTACGGGCTGCGTATCAGCTTCCGTGTTTTCGTTTTTCGCGCCGTCACTTTCCGCAACCGGTATAGGCGGTATGGACATAACCGTTTGAGGCGTTGCCGCAGGCGAGTAACTACCGCCGATTATATTGGATTTGAGAAAAAGTTTGCGTTTTGAAAGAGTTGCCGCAAACGCCTTTAAAATTGTTTCGTTTGGGGAAATTATAAACTTTGTGCGTTTGCCTTTGTACGAAAACAAAAACGCGTAAGTGTAATCGGTAATTTTGCCGCTTGAAAAATCCTTCACAACCTCGGCGGAATCAAAATCCCGTATATGCGTTTTATCCTCCACATGCGCCATTACCTCAAAATCCCTAACATTGGCCGAAAACATCCGCTTACGCCTTGATTTATTGTATATGCAATCAATATCAAGCTCCCCGTTTGTGAATATATACTCATACTCAATATTGAGCATTCCGCCCAAATAAAACGCCAAAAATACCAGAGCGGCCGCCAAAATAGGCGCGAAAGCCGGCACTAACGCGAAAGATAGAATTACCAAAACCCCGGTAGCCGCGCCGATTAAAACACGCAAAGCCACATCCTTTGTTGAGGGAGTTTTTTTCACCAACTGTTCTTTAAACACATCTCCCATAATAAACCTCCGTTCCGCCGCTTGAGGGGCGGCGATATATTAACTGCTTGATTATATCACAATACGGTTATCCGCCGCAATTAGTTTGAAAAATGTCGTAAAAATAAGCCGGGTTTATGCCGATAAAAAACTAAGGGAATTTATAAATCAGATCAAAGGGTTGATGATTATGAATATTACTGAAAAAATAATAGGTAACGAGGAAGAGCGCACCAAATATTTCGACAAATTAAAAGAGCTTGAAGCTATGGCAAACTCCTTTTCCGAAAATACAAAACGTATTCAGGAAAACGCAAAAAAGAAGGAAAAAGCGGAACCTAAAAAGCGCAAAGCCAAGGATGTTTTGGTTACGGAAGCAACGAGCAAAAGCGACATCAGAAGGCTTATGCGCACGCTAAGGCAAAAAATAGCGGAAGTTATTTCCGAAGAGGGTTCGGACCAAAAAACCAAAACCCTCCGCGTTAACGGGTTGCAAAATAAGCTTAACGCGCTGATTCGAATATTAAACGATATTGAAGAGGCGGAGCAGGAAGCTTTAGAGGAAAAAAGAAAGAAAAAAGGCAAGGAATCAGTTCGCCTTTCCGGGGAAGACCTTACGGTGAACAAAAAAAATTCGTCGTCGTCGCAAATAGACGTTTGCGTTTCAAGCATGTCGCCAAAGGTAACATCATCGCCCGGCGTTAGCCTTGCTTCGTCGTTTGAGGCTGCGATAAACGCACAGGCCGCCTCTTCGGCTCCGGTAATTGATGCTGCGGTATAAGAATAAGATATTCTTAGCTCATCAGTAGAAAGGCAAGGGCTAAAAATGCTAAAAGCCGAAAAATTAAACAAAATCATCAAAACAAATCGCAAAATTTGCGTATCGTAAAGAAAGTTTCTTTTACGATTCCATCTATGCACCCGTTGAACTTCGCTTTTTTGATAATTACAATTATAATACTCCAATTATTTACACTGATTTAGCGCAGAAATGTATTTTAAATGTGGAAGCGGCAAATGCTTTAAAAGTTGAAAGCGGCGATACATTGCAGCTGGATTTTTTAGCATCGCCGCTACAAGTTTTGACGATAAGCGTCAAACAACAAAAAATATCGCGCCGGATAAAGGTTTATTTTCCGCAACTGATTTTATGATTCGCCGCGGTTTATTATCCCATGTCAAGGTTAGTGATAACTTATACGAGTTTTCTGATTTCTTTTCAGAAGATGCAGATTCACTGACGTTGCGCCGTTCTGTTAACCTGACGCCGAATCAATATGTACATCCCTCAACAGCTTTTACTATAGGCATTAATTATGAAGACGCATATGAGTATATTGACGATTCGTTTAGGATTGGTTTGTCTGTACTTATGAATAAAAAGTAGCAGAAGGAACTGATTTCGTGGGCGCAAGCAAATCAGTTGCAGGTGGAAACAGCGGGATCCTCGCTATCAAGGGCTGCGGATTCTCAGGAGTACGATATTGCTTAAAGTTTCAACTCTCAAGTTATCAATAAAATCACGATTTTATTTTAGTAGGATTCAAACAAAGCGGAGTGGCTTCCTGTACCAAACAGATACAATATCATCTCGCTGTTCCGCTTTTCATATATAAGCAGCCAATCACCTGAACCATTTATATGACACTCCCGAAGGTTCTTTAAATTTCCCTTTAGCTGATGGTCTTTCCAGTTGGGAGGCAAGGGAATGTCCTTAGATAACTGATCGATTGCAAATGCAAGGAGCGTTAAATCCTTTCCCTGCTTTTTGGCAAGCTTATAACCTCTTTTAAACTCTGCGGAAGATGCGACGCGGTACTTCGGTTCAATCAATTTCGTCATCCTCCGCATCCATATCCGCGAACAGTTCGCAAGAGTTGTTGTAAATCTTAGCCGTTTTGTTAGCAACAGCTTCATGCATATCATTTGCATCCACAAGCAGCTTTACCTCAAATTCTTCTGTATAGCCATTCTCGGTTAACTGTGTATCTGATAAATCAAAGGGGATGCGATGCTTCAATGATATTTGGCGCAATAGTAAATTAAAAACATCACTGAAGGATAGACCAATTGCTGTTAAAATGGGTTCGGCCTGCGCCTTGGTTATTGGGTCTACTTTAATCGTTAAGTCAGTCGGATTTATTGCAATCACTTTAAGCCACTTCCTTTTCTAACGTTAATTCTTATGCTATCTTATTCAAAGTTGCGCAATACTCTTCATTTCAGAAGGAGCGTGAACAGTAACCCTTCTTGCTTTATCAGTATAAATATCATACCATAAAATATGAAATAGCACAATTAAGCAAAAAAATGAGCTGCCAATGACAGCGCTGCTATCGTTACTGTTTAGTTTCCTTTAACTTAATGACATTGAGAGTAAACAGTAATAACAGAAATTTTAATCCCCTCCCGGCGGAATATCTCATATTGAAATTCCGCCGGATATATTTTACAATGTTTGCATTATTATATGGAGCAGAAAGGGAGGAAATTAAATGACGCTTTATGAAACTATTTTTGCGCGAAGAAGTGTGCGGCAGTACAACAAGGAGGCAATCGGCGAACAGGCTCTTGCCGAAATTCAAAGATACGCCGCGTCGGTAAAACAGATACCGGGCGTGTCGGCGCGGTTTGAAACGGTAGACGGCGGCATATTGAAGGGCGGTATTGCCCCATACGCTATTTTAGCTCACTCCGGAAATTCCGACGAGGAGCTTGTAAACATCGGCTACACTCTTCAAGAAGTGGACTTGTATTTGCAAAGCGCGGGCTACGCAAGCGTATGGTGCGGTATGGCGTCTCCTAAAAAGAGCGAACCGGATTTTCGAATTTTATTGGGCTTCGGCAAAACCGATATCGCTTTGCGCAAAGGCGAAGGGGAATTTAAACGCAAAAAAATAACCGATTTAAGCGATACCGATAACGAAATAGCCCGCGCAGTAAGGCTTGCTCCTTCGGCGGTTAACTTCCAGCCTTGGAAGCTGACCTTTGACGGCGGTAAAATCACCATTCGCGCCAACGTAAAGGGAATAGGGCGGGTGCTGCCAAATAAGCTTTATCTGTACGACATTGGCATCGCGCTTAAACACGCGCAATTAGCTCTTGTAAACGAGGGTAAATCCGTAGGCGGTTTTACATTCAGCGGAAGCGGTAAGGATTTTGCGGTTGAAATTGACTGCAAATATTGAAAAGCAATCCTATACCCGTTATAATCATGCGAAAGCAAAAGGTAAGTATAAGCGAGTGCATTGTTAGGAGAGTATATGTGAACGCCATAAATGAAGCAGAATATAAAACTCTGATATTGCCGCGGAGGGCGGTAAAATACTTTGGCCTTAAGCTTGACGGCGGCAAAATAACGCTTGCGGGAACGGATATATCATTCTCCGGAAGCGACATTAAAATTCACCTTTCTTCCTGCAAAGCCTGCGCTCTTTTTGCCGTAACGCTCGGCTTCGGTGTGGATAACGAAATAAACCGCCTGCAAGTTAGCGATATTTACCGCGCGGTAGAGCTGTATTCCTTTGCCGACGAGGCTATAAAACGCGAACTGAATTCTATAGCGTGTGAGGTTAAAAATTACCGCGCGGAAACTTCGGGTAAATTTAACGCGGAAGTTTGCGCGCCTGTTTTTACAACGGAAATATTTACCCCGGGGCAGGGCGATTTTCCTATAGAAAGCCAGAGAAGTATACTTTCCGTTTTAAACGCGTACAAAACCTGCGGCATTGCCGTTACCGAGAGTTTTATGTTAACCCCGCAAAAATCCGTTACGGGGGTAATAGGGATATCCGATACTCCGGTTTGCGGCAAAAAAAGGGGCTGCGATAACTGCAATTTGCAAAACTGCGGTTTGCGGCGGGTTTTATACAAAGGGGATTTTGCGGCCAATAGCTAAACAGTTTAGTCACAGCTAAAAAACCTGCTTATTGAATTTTATCTCAGAGGTGCTATATGAAAAAAAGTTTTCTTGAAAAGTTTAATTTGGGAAACGAAATTATAATTTTAGACGGCGCAATGGGTACGATGCTCCAAAAAAGCGGATTAAAACCGGGCGTCAGCCCATGCCTGCTTTCGGCAACAAACCCCGGCGCGGTTCTCGGCGTTCACAAAAGTTATGTTGAGGCGGGTTCAAACATAATAGCGTCAAATACCTTTGAGGCAAACCGGCTTAAACTTGCGGGTACCGGTTACGGCGTCAGCGAAATCGTTGAAAAATCGGTTGAAATTGCAAAAAAAGCCGCCGGGGATGCCGCGTATGTTGCGCTGGATGTGGGGCCTGTGGGAGAACTGCTTGCGCCCGCCGGAAGCCTCGCTTTTGAAAGCTGCGTTGATATATTTAAGGAAGTTATGGTTTGCGGGGAAAAAGCGGGCGCGGATTTAATTTTTTTGGAGACTATTTTTGACCTGTACGAACTTAAGGCGGCGGTTTTGGCGGCCAGGGAAAATACAAACCTGCCCGTTTTCGCTTCAATGACATTTCAGGAGAACAGGCGCACATTTACAGGCTGCCCCGCGTCCGCCGCCGCAATTTTAATGGAGGGGCTGGGTGTGGACGCGGTGGGCATAAACTGTTCGCTCGGGCCCGCTCAGTTGTATGAAACCGTTAGGGAAATGACATCGTTTGCCTCAATTCCGGTACTGGTTAAGCCGAACGCGGGTTTGCCCAGCTTGGAGGGCGGCGAAACAGGCTTCGACGTTTCGCCGGACGAATTTGTTTCGGATATGAAAAAGCTTCACGGCCTCGGCGTTTCAATTTTCGGCGGGTGTTGCGGTACAACGCCGGAATACATTCACAAGCTCGCAAACGCGCTAAAGGGCGAAGGGGTTATTTCCCGTCGGGTTAAACCCGTAAGCGCAATATGTTCCGGAACAAAAACCGTGGTTATAGATTCGGTTAATATTATAGGCGAGCGCATAAACCCCACGGGCAAGCCGAAATTTAAAGAGGCTCTTTTAAAGGGCGATATGAATTATGTTTTAAAACAGGGAGTTGAGCAAATATCCGCCGGAGCGGACATTTTAGACGTTAACGTTGGAATGCCCGGCATAGACGAAACCGAAACCATGAAAAACGCGGTAATAAGCCTGCAAGCCGTAACGGATTCGCCTTTGCAAATAGATTCGTCAAACCCGGCCTGTTTGGAGGCCGCGCTTCGCGTGTATAACGGCAAACCTATAGTAAATTCCGTAAACGGCGAAGAAAAAAGTTTGGAAGCCGTTTTGCCGATAGTTAAAAAATACGGCGCGGCGGTAGTTGGCCTTACCTTGGACGAGGCAGGCATACCAGACGATACCGCCGGGCGCGTAAAAATCGCGCAGAAAATTTTAAACCGCGCACTCTCTTTGGGAATTAAGAAACAGGACGTTTTTATAGACTGCTTAACCCTTACCGTATCCGCCCAGCCGGATTCCGCGAAGGTTACGCTTGAATGCCTTAAATTTATAAGAGAAAATTTGGGGCTTAAAACCGTACTTGGCGTATCTAACATATCCTTTGGGCTGCCGAACCGCGAAAGCTTAAACCGCGCGTTTTTAACCCTCGCCATAGGGTCAGGGCTTAACCTTCCGATAATAAACCCGTCCGCGCCGGGAATGGCGGAGTCGTGCTACGCAAGCAAGGCGCTGCTTTTAATGGATGAAAACTGTGCGGATTATATTTCGAAAAATTCTGCTAAAACCCCGGCAAAACCGGAAAAAGAAACAAAAACGGAAACGAATAAACCGGCGAGTGAAGATATCAAATCAGCAATAAAAAGCGGTTTGCCGGAGGAAGCGTCAAGGATAGCCGCGCAAATGCTCGGTTACGACGAACCGCTAAGTATAATAAACGGCCACCTGATACCAGCGCTGGATGAAGTGGGAAACTTGTTCGAAAACGGCACGTTTTTCCTGCCGCAGCTTCTGCAATCCGCAGAGGCGGCCAAAGCCGCGTTTACCGTAATCAATACAAAAATGGAGAAAACGGGAAGCCGCGTTTCAAAAGGCAAAATAATTCTTGCCACGGTTAAGGGAGATATCCACGACATAGGCAAAAACATTGTAAAGGCGGTTTTGGAAAACTACGGCTACGAAATTTTGGATTTGGGCAGGGATGTGCCGGCCGATGTTGTAACAAAGGCGGCGGTATCGGAAAATGTGGGGCTTGTGGGGTTAAGCGCCCTTATGACAACAACGCTTGACAGCATGGAAAAAACCATAAAAGCGCTGCGCGGCGCAAAGCCGGATTGCAAAATAATTGTGGGCGGCGCGGTTTTAACCGAGGATTACGCGCATAAAATCGGCGCGGATTTTTACGCCGGGGACGCAAAGGCGGCGGTTGACTGCGCAAAAAAGGTATACAACTAACGAACGCAAAAGGACGTGAACCACTTGAGCACCAATTACACGTATCCGCAGGCCCTGCTTTACTTAACCGGCATAGCGGCGAAAAAGAACCTGAAGCACCCGCTTGAAACTCTTAAGGATTTTATGAATATCTTCGGCGCACCGCAGGAAAAACTGAAAATAATCCATGTTGCGGGAACAAACGGAAAAGGCTCCGCCTGCGCCATGCTAACAAGTATTTTAACGGAATCCGGCTATCGCGTTGGCACGTTTACCTCTCCGCACTTATCTGTTTATAACGAGCGAATTACGATAAACGGCAAAAATATAGAAGACGGCGATTTTGCCCGGCTTATTTTCGAAGTAAAACAGGCGTGCATAAAATATTTTAAAGATAACGATTGTGAGTTATCTTTTTTTGAGCTTTTAACCGTAATGGCCTTTATTTATTTTTACGAGCAAAAGGTTGATTACGCGGTTATAGAAACAGGTATGGGAGGCAGGCTTGACGCAACAAATATTATAGCAAAACCCATTCTCAGCATAATTACATCCGTCGGATACGACCATACGGACATCCTTGGCCCTTCAATTGAATCTATTTCAGGTGAAAAAGCGGGAATTATAAAGAAAAATTGTCCAACGGTATTGTATTATAACAGTAATGAAGTGTATAATGTAATTAAGGATACGGCGGAAAAATTAAGTTCGGAGTTTTACTACGACGATTCGGCGGTTTGCGAGGTTATAAACGCGGATTTGTCGGGTACGCTTTTTTCGGTTAACTCCCGCTATTTTTCTTACGGCGGTATTAAAATTAATCTTTTTGGAAAGTATCAAATTGAAAACACTTTAGGTGTGTTGCTTTCGGTTTATGCTCTTAACCGCCTTGGCATTTGTATAGGAAGCGCGGAAGTTATCCGAGCGCTTAAAGGGGTAACTTGGAAGTGCAGAATGGAAATTATGCGCGAAAACCCGGTTATTTTAATCGACGGAGCGCATAACGGGCAGGGAGCGGCGGCGTTTGCCGAGGCAATGTCGTATTTTAGCGGCAGAAAAATAATACTAATTGTTGGTATTCTTAAAAATAAGCCGTATAAGGAAATAATGGAGCATTTGCTCAGAGTTTCAAATACGGTAATCGCAACCGAGCCGGATAACCCAAGGGCGCTTGAGGCGCAGGTTTTAGCCGGATATGCCGCGTCTGTGCTGCCGCGGGTTTCAGAAGAATATGCCGCGTCTGTGCAGCCGCGGGTTTTAGCCATTAAAAACTGCCGCGAAGCTTTGGATAAAGCAATGATGCTTGCCGGTACAAACGATGTTATCGCCATTGCCGGTTCGCTGTATCTCGCGGGCAGTTTGAGAGAGTATTTAAGCGTATAAAGAAAGGAGCCGAATAATTTGCTTTCTTTTAAAGACGAAATAAATAAGTATAAACCAATTCTTGAAATAGGTGAAATTGAAGCTTCGGTTAATAACAACGACGTTAAGGACATTATGGATGTTATTTCCTATTTGGCGCTGCAGTTAGAGAATAATAGCAGATACGCCCCGGCACGGTCAAAGGGGACGGAAGAAAGTTTAGCCTCGGATAAGGAGTAGGTAAAATGGATTGCCCTAATTGCCAAATGCCGGTTAAGCGCGGCAGTTTATGTACTAACTGCGGGACGGATTATGTCCTGAACAAAAAGCTCCTGAAACTGTCCGACATCCTCTACAACAAAGGTTTGGCGGAAGCGAAGGCGGGCAGTTTTTCTTACGCTATTGAAAGCTTAAGCAAAAGCGTAACCTACAACAAAAAAAATATAATGGCGCAAAACCTTTTAGGCGTTGTGCTCTTTGAGTGCGGAAGGGTAACGGAAGCCTTAAAACACTGGATAATAAGCTCATCGCTATCTAAAGGGAATAACGCCGCCAAGCTTTATATAGACAGTGTCCAGCAAAACACGGATACCTTTGAAAGGTACGCTCAGGCTATAGAACATTACAACAATGCCTTGGCGTATTTAAAGCAACGCAACGAGGATATGGCATTAATTCAAGTTAAAAAAGCGCTGGATCTTAACCCGGTTTTTATCGACGCGTTAAACTTGCTGTCATTGTGTTTTATTGTTTTAAAGGATAAGGAGCAGGCTTTTGTTTCGGTTGAAAGGGTGCTTTCGCTGGATGCGAATAACCAGGTTGCGCTTAACTATTACAAAATTCTAAGCCCTCCAAAGGGCAGGGCGGATTCTCAAAGAAGGGAGGGACGCGTTTCTCAAACGGGAAAACCGCAGCCAAGCATAACGGCATCCCCGTTTTTGTACACAAAAGCGAAACCAAAGTTCAGCATGTTTCATCTTGCGTCCGTCCTTTTGTTTTTTGTGGGTGTTATTTGTACATTCGCGTATTTTTCGGTTGTGGTAATACCGCCTATGATGGAGGAGATTAAAGCCCAAAACGCCGACCTTACCGTACAAGTTGAAAACCTCACCTCGGATAACCAAACATTAAAGGAAAACCTTGATACCGCAACGAAGGATTATACCAGCGACATTGAAAACCTTAAAAACGAAAAAGCCGAACTTGAGGGCAAGCTTCTTGTTGAGCAGAATGCACAAAGGGTTAATACCGCGTCAACTCAAATGAATTCGAACAATTTAGAGGGAGCCGCGGATACTTTATTTACGGTAGACGAATCGGTTTTACCGGCGGATGTGCGCGAAATATACGACGCAATGGTCTTTTCCAGTGTTTATCCCGTTGTTGCATCTGACCTTTACCAAAGGGGAGTTGCGCAGTATAATCTTAACGAATACACCGAAGCGAAACGCCTTTTTGAAAAAGCGAACCAGTACAGCGCGGCGGGGTCCCAATCAAAGCCGGGTATAATTTATCATTTGGGGCTTATCGCTCAGGCGCAGGGTGAAAATGAAGCGGCAATAGCCTACTTCAGCGATGTTGTTGATAATTATCCGGATTTTACAAACATAAGTGGAGCAAGCACCGCGCTTGCTCAGCTAACTCAAGGATAAGAAAGTAAGAGGGTAACGCCGCGGCATACCGCGCGTTTTAGGGATAGGGGATTGAGCTTGTGAGCGAGAAACTGTTTGAAAGCACAAAAATTGCCGCCTACTTTTTGTGGGAGTATACGGG
>JAISVZ010000065.1 GCA_031271295.1 Clostridiales bacterium
GTTCCTTCCGCAAAGGAGCTTCGCCCCTCGGTTACCGCGAAGAACGCGAAAAACGACGAGGATATAAAAGTAAACTGCGACGAAGCCGAACCGTTTTCGGCGTTTGTTTTCAAAACCATTGCGGACCCGTATGTTGGGCGGCTTAGTATTTTCCGTTTAAATTCCGGCGTTATTAAAAGGGATACCCAGCTTTACAACCCGGCGACGGATACAACCGAAAAAGCGGGGCATTTGTATGTAATGCGCGGCAAGGAGCAAATTGAGGTGGACGAGCTTAAATGCGGGGATATCGGCGCAATTGCCAAACTTACCGATACCGCCACAAACCACACCTTATGCGCAAAGGAGAGGCCGGTAATTTTTGCGCCTATTGTTTTCCCGCAGTCGCTTCTTTCAATGGCGGTTGTTACAAAGGCGAAGGGCGACGAGGATAAAATATCCGTTGCGTTCTCCAAACTTCTTGAAGAGGATAAAACGCTTAAGTTTGAGGTTAACAAGGAAACAAAGCAATCGGTTGTATCCGGCGTCGGCGATAACCAGCTTGACGTTTTGGTTAACAAACTTAAAGCCAAATATAAACTTGATATTGAACTTGAAATACCGATTGTACCCTACCGCGAAATGATTAAATCCAAGGTGCGCGTGCAGGGCAAATACAAAAAACAATCCGGCGGGCACGGTCAGTACGGCGATGTTCATATGGAATTCGAACCCTCCGGCGATTTGTCCGAACCGTTCGTATTCGAAGAAAAAATATTCGGCGGCTCCGTACCCAAGCAGTATTTCCCCGCGGTTGAAAAGGGAATTGCCGAAAGCGTAAAGGCGGGCCCCGTTGCGGGTTATCCGGTTGTTGGCTTAAAGGCCGTTTTGGTGGACGGTTCCTACCACCCGGTAGATTCTTCCGAAATGGCGTTTAAAATGGCAACGTCTATGGCGTTTAAGGATGGGTTTATGAAAGCGAAGCCCACAATATTAGAACCCATAGCGCATGTTGCGGTTACCGTCCCGGACGATTACACGGGAGACATTATGGGCGATTTAAACAAACGCCGCGGCAGAATTCTCGGCATGGATAAAACCGGCTCGAAGCAAACCGTGCAGGCGGATGTTCCTATGGCGGAAATGTTTAAATACGCAACGGATTTACGTTCGATGACACAGGGCAGAGGTTCGTTTACAATGGTCTTTGACAGGTACGAGGAAGCGCCGAACGAAGTGCAGCAAAAGGTTATTGAAGCGCGTAAGAAGGAAAAGGAACAGGATAATAAATAGGAATAAAAAGATTAAAAAAAACCGCCGCAAAATTGAAATTTTGCGGCGGTTTTTTTTATAAAGCATTAGCTCCTTTGTTTGCCATACGCTTGCGAACACCCGCGTCTAATATTTTCTTCCTTATCCTTAATGTTTCCGGCGTAATTTCAACCAATTCGTCGTACTCTATAAATTCAAGGCACTGTTCAAGGCTCATTATAGTTGCCGGAGTTAAGCGGAGAGTTTCGTCGCTTCCGGAAGCCCGCATGTTTGTCATTGCCTTCTTTTTGCAAATGTTAACTTCCATGTCCGCGGCGCGGGCGTTTCTGCCTATAACCATTCCGGCGTAAACCTTTGTGCCGGGTGAAACAAACAGTTCGCCGCGTTCTTGTGCGTTATACATTCCGTACGGCACGGCTTCCCCCGTTTCAAAAGATATTAAAGAGCCTTGCGGCCTTGTTGGAATATCGCCTTTAAACGGAGAATATCCGTCAAAAATAGAGTTCATTATCCCCGCGCCTTTTGTATCTGTTAAAAACTCGGTTCTGTAACCTATAAGCCCTCTTGACGGAATGGAAATAATTATTCTTGTATAGCCGCCTTTTGAAGGCGCCATATAGGTAACCCCGCCCTTTCTGGAGCCGAGTTTTTCAATTATAACCCCTGCGGATTCCTCCGGAACATCAATTGTTACAAGTTCCATAGGCTCGTGTTTTTTCCCGTCTATCTCCTTGTATAAAACTTCGGGCTTGGAAACGGCAAACTCAAAACCTTCTCTGCGCATTGTTTCAATTAATATCGACAAGTGAAGCTCTCCCCTGCCGGAAACCTTGAATGTTTCGGTGGAGAGCGTTTCCTCAACGCGAAGGGAAACGTCCGTGTTAAGTTCCTTAAAAAGCCGCTCGCGAAGGTGCCTGCTCGTTACGAATTTGCCTTCTCTTCCGGCGAACGGGCTGTCGTTTACCATGAAAAACATTGTTATTGTGGGTTCGGAAATACGCGCGAAGGGAAGGGGAACCGGGTTTTCGGTTCCGCATATGGTATCGCCTATGTGAATGTCGTCAATACCCGTTACCGCCACAATATCGCCTATATCGCAGCTTGTAACCTCGGATCGCTCTAACCCTTCAAAAACATAGAGTTTACTTATTTTAACCTTCTTTTTCTTCGTTTCGTCATGAATGTTTACTATAATGCATTCGTCGTTAACGTTTGCCTTTCCGTTTTCAACCTTGCCTATTCCTATCCTGCCAACATACTCGTTGTAATCTATCGTGGAAATGAGGATTTGGGTATCCGCCTCAGGGTCCCCCTCCGGTGCCGGAATGTTATTCAGTATCGCCTCAAAAAGGGCGGTCATGCCGCTTTCGGTGCCATCCGGAGAATTGCCGGATGTGCCCTTTTTCGCCGAACCGAAAATAAAAGGCGAATCGAGCTGTATTTCATTCGCGTCAAGTTCCATAAAAAGCTCCAATGTTTCGTCAACTACTTCATCTGGTCGCGCTTCCGGCCTGTCAATTTTATTTATAAATACAACAACGGGCAGGTTTAAATCAAGCGCGTTTTTTAATACGAATTTTGTTTGCGGCATCGGGCCTTCGAAAGCGTCTACTACTAAAATAACGCCGTCCGCCATTTTCAGCACCCGCTCAACCTCACCGCCAAAATCCGCGTGTCCGGGCGTGTCTATTATGTTTATTTTAACGCCGTTATAATTAACCGCCGTGTTTTTAGAAAGTATCGTAATTCCGCGTTCTCTTTCAATATCGCCGGAATCCATTACCCTTTCGCGCACAACTTGGTTTTCCCTGAAAGTTCCGCTGCGGTACAGAAGCTGATCAACCAGCGTGGTTTTTCCGTGGTCAACGTGGGCGATTATCGCCACGTTTCTTATATTTTCCCTTTTTTCTCTCATAGGTTTATTCATTCCTTTAATTAAAAATTTTTGCCAAGGTGGTCAGTATACAATTTGAAGAGTATTTTTTCAAGGGGAATTTGCGCGGCGAGAGAACAAAGAATAAACAAAAAATGTGGCAATCGGCGTATTGGTATGGTATCATAATGCCAGTAAAACCCGTTTTACCGCCGGAAACGGGGGATAAAACAAGGCAAACGGGCAGCAGAAAATACATGTATTCGCGAATCGAATACAAAAAGTGAACGGTGTACGGATTTAATAAGTTAAAATACGGGGTGTGATTATGGATAATTTTGAAACGCAGCTAAAACTCCTGTTTGAAATTTTGGTTAAGAAAAAACAGGCTCTTACGCAAATTTTAACGATATCGGAGAATCAGGAAACAATTCTTGTAAGCAAAATGGAGCCGGACGAAATAAGTTCGTTTTTTGTGGCAATGAACGACGAAAAGCAAGGGCTTATTGACGAGGTTATAAAAACCGACGATTTGTTCCAAAGCATATTTGACGGGGTAAAGGCCGTTTTTGAGGAGAAAGCCAAGGAATTTAAGCCAAGGGTTTCGGCGCTTCAGGACGAAATAAAGGCGCTAATTGAGATGGATACCAAAATACGCTTGCAGGAAGAAAAAAACAAATCGCAGCTTGCGCGTCTTAACCGAACAACCCGGAAAATAGATTTATCCCAGGCGGCGAAGGATTATGTTTTAAAGCAGTATGAAAAAAACGCGAATATGAAATAAGGCGCGAATATGAAATAAGGCGCGAATATGAAATAAAACGCGAATATGAAATAAAACGCGAATATGAAATAAAGCGCGGGGTTGGCTTGTTTTTGGCGGTTTGGGTGTTTTGGTAAGGCAATACAATGTTGGCTTAAGTAAAATGAATTGTTCTTGCTTTATATATTTATTGGATATACTAATGTAAGTAAGGAATGTAAGGAGATGATTTTATGGAACTGGCGAGAGTTACAGGCAAAGGTCAAATAACAATACCAATAGCAATACGTAAAAGGTTGGGTATAAAAGACGGTGATAAGCTGTTGTTTGTTGACAAGCCGGATGGCGTAGTTATGGTAAACCCAACAATGATGGCGCTTGAAAAAATAGGAAGAGCTTTTGAGGGCGAAGCGGAAAGGCT
>JAISVZ010000147.1 GCA_031271295.1 Clostridiales bacterium
AAAACCGAATATCGGGTATAGCAATTGAAACGGGAGCTGACCGTCTTTTTGCTGTGCCAAAACAACAACCTTTTGTAAATTACTGCTCATAGCTTATTGCCAACAATTATGTTGGAGCGAGATACTGCGAAAGCCGTATCTTTTTTATTGCCGCAAAACAGCAGCTTTTTAAAAGGCTAACTGTGTGCGGTATTTTTTTGCCCAAAAGAGAATGATTAAGTGAAATTAAAAGTGAGGTATCGGAAAATGAAAAGCATACAGCAGGATAAGCTGATATTTGCTTTAAGTAAAATGTTTGGCAGGCAAATTGACAGCGCCTCGTTTCAAACAGAGCAACTGCAAGGAGGTACGCTTGGCGATGTGCGGCTTGTTAAAGGCGAAGCCGCTACACTTGGCGGAGAAAAACTGCCGTTCAGCGTTGTGTGGAAAACGCAGAAAAAATGGGAGCGTTTCGCAGATAAAAATTCATGGCGCAGGGAATACGACCTTTATTTGTCGGATCTAAGCGGCGAATTTACGGATGCCCTTCGCTTGCCTAAGTGTTACCATGCTGAAATAAACGACGCGGAAAACGAAATACAGTTATGGATGGAATACATAAAAGGCGTATCGGGCAAAGCGCTTACCGCCGAGAATGAGAACATTTTATGTTCCGGCGGCGAAATAAGGCTAATTGATTGGGATACAAGCGGCTGGGGCTTTTTTGGCGAGGATATTGCGAGCCTTATTGTGGACGGAATGGATGAGAGCCGCTTTGAGGAGAACCTGCGCAGGCTTGTTCCCGCTTATGTAAGGGGATTTTCGGAGCGAGGGGATGAGCCGCCGCTTGACGAAAACATTGTCCTCACGCTGATTCTCATTAAGTTTGGATACCGAATGCTGCAAGATTATATGTTTACGCAAAGCCCGCAAGAAAAAAGCCGGGGGTTAAATTCCTTGCAAATAATATTTGAAATGAGGGATAAAAAATAGATACATTAATGGATTTAACTGCGTTAATTTCGGCAAACTATGATATCCAAATTACCGAAATTACTTTGATAGAAAAGCATTTCGGAACAGAAATATATTTAGCCGAAGCGGGCGGAAGCCGCTATATAGTAAAAAAGCTCCCCTCGGTGGCAGCCCGGCTTGAAAAAGAGGAACCGCTAACCCGATACTTAGCGCAAAACGGTATTAGAGTTGCCAAACTGTTAACCGCGAAGAACGGGGAAGGATACGTTAAAACGGGGGAAACACAGTTTCATATTCAAGAATTTATTGAAGGAAAGACTTTTAAGGTAAACACCGCTCCGGCTTGGCTAACAGATGAATTCGCACGGTTATTGGGACGAATACATAACGTGCTGAAAAATTATGAGGATATGGACGTTAATTTTGGAAAAGAATTCTTCGCTCCGTCAAACGCAATTGGGTGTATGAAGCATTACGAACAGCGGCTAATCAAAGTAGCCGCAAGCGGAGCTACAGCGCTAATTTCCGCTTTGGAGGAACGAGTAAAGCATTTGAAACGAATTTCAGCCTTTACAATCGAAACCGAAAAATTGACATATGTTAATTCTCATGGCGATTACCACTTTGGTCAGCTAATCGTCAATAACCGTGACGCAGCGGTTGTTGACTGGACAGGCGCTTGTAAACTGCCGGCGGCTCTTGAAGTAATTATGTCGTATGTGTTTGCCGCGCCTGAATGCGCCGAAGGCACAATCGACAGCGGCGGGTTAAAGCGGTACATGGAACAATATGAAACGTTTTTCACTTTGAATAGCTATGATATTAATGTATGCCGAAATTGCTCTATTTCCAGCAAATTATGTGTCATTATCCGCCGCCTTACGGCGATATTCCCGAAACATATAGGAGCGTTTTCGAACTCATTAATCGTTTTACGAATTGGTTGTATTTGAATGCGGAAATTTTTGGAAAGGCGCTGTTTCAGTAAAATTACTATGTTTTCGCTAAGCTTACGGTAAACGTTTTCGCCTTTCAGTATAGCAATACAGGAAAAGCGGCGGCGGTTTTTCCGTGTTAAGATAAACCCATCAAGCGAAGGGAGGCGGTAATATGGAATATGAAGCAGTAATTCAAACTGTTCTGGATGAAATAGACAATCGCATTACGGAAAACATCCGGGTATTTGAATTGGCGCGCGCGGCGAACTATTCCGCTTACCACTTCTGCCGGGTGTTTACGGAGCTTACCGGAACGCCGGTTTTGGCATATGTAACGCGGCGCAAGCTTGAATACGCGCTCTACGACCTCTCGCGAGGCAAGAGGGTAATTGATGCAGCGGCGGAATACGGGTTTGAGACACGCGGGGTTCACAAAAGCTTTTAAAAAATATTACGGCTACCCGCCGTCCCTTTACCGCCTGCACATTTTGCCGTCAAAGCCGGAAAGAGAAACGGTCACAAGCGTAAAACAAAAACATGGAGGAATAAATATGCAGGTTCAAATTAAGGAAATCAAACCTTTCACCGTTGCGGGAGTTGCAAGCCGCCACTTTCTGCCAAACGTTAAGAGCTGCGCCGATATTCCGGCTTACTGGAACACAATTTCGATGGATTACGGCAGGCATTTAACCAGATTGTATGACGCGTTTTCCCCCGCCGTCCACGGCGAATACGCGCTATGCTTCGATATGGATGAGGCGGCGGGCGAATCCGGTTACATTCTTGGCGTAGCGTTTGATAACGGCGCGGACAGGGCAAAACTCGAAGCGGATATGCAAACGGTTGAAATTCCCGGCGGGTTATATGCCGTGTTTACTACGCCTAAGGCTTCCGCTGAGCAGTATCCGAAGATAATAGCGGATACATGGGAGCAAATTCTTACCGTGTGGCTGCCCGGTTCGCGCTACGAATACGATGAATCGCGTTACGGCTATGAAGCATACGACGAACGCGACCACGGGGATATTGTACAAATGGATATCTGCGTTCCGGTACGGGGGCGCGAATAATAATTTTTTCTGAATTACTGGAGTGAAAAAGGTTTGTTTGCGCCGAATTACCGGAGCTAAAAATCAGATTTTATAAGCTTTAGCTTTTCGGAAGCCCGCAGAAGCCGGAAGTTAAAAACAAGGCGGAGCCGCTTGGCAGATTATACGCACAGCGGCTCCGCGGCTTTTACTTATTGAGTTCCTTAATCCAACTTATATTTTACCCTAAGGTTTTCAACCTCACCAATACTTAAGCCAAGCCAATTGGAAATTTCCCCGTTAGACTTCCCCAATGAGACTAATGTTTTTATTTCGCCCTCAACTCTGCCCTCAACTCTGGCGGCTTCTCTTTCCTCTTTAGTCAAAAACTCCTCAAATAACGCAATCATATTATGATCTCCTTTCACTCTGAATTCCGCTAATTTTGTTTTTGTACATGATATTTTTACGGCATCATTAATTCTTTCAATTACCGGGTCTGTTAAGTCTATCCCCTCCACAGATTCGTGAGCTTTTACGAAGCCGTTGGATAGCAGCCCCAATAGCGGCCTAAACTTATCCGTTTCGCTTAAGTCTTTCCAATTTGCGGCGTTATATGAAATAAGCCGAAAATGGTCTTTGTTTTTTCTGCCGCTTTGGGTTAACAACAGCGTACCGTCCAAGTGGGCTTCCGCTTTAGAAAAAGATTCCCGGCTTTTCTTGTATATCACAACCACGGTAACCGGTTTTAAATCCGCCCAGTTTTTATTACCCTTCATCATTTGGTTTGCATAAATTCGCGCCCAATAAAATAAATGACGCGAAAACGGAAAATCGTCTTCTCTTATTTGACCTTCGATATTCAGCCAACCCATGTTTGACTCTGTTAAAGAGTCAAGCTCAATTTTTTTATTGTCAACCGACAGGATTAACTCACCGTTAGAAATATACACATTTCTGAAATCCTCTCCCGGCAGCATTAACCCTACAAATTTTTCATAAATATCTAAGTTGCTGAGTAGCAATTTAAACGCCGAATCTGAAATAGGATCAACAGCGGATGATATTTCAACTACTGTGTTTTGGTTTATAACGTCCGTTTCATCCGCGCTTTTTTGCCCGGCGGTGCCGATATCGGTACCCTTCTTGCTTTCAAACGGATTTGAAGCTTCGAAAAATTCATTGCTTTTATCACTCAATAAAATCACCGCGTGTCATTATTTTGATACGTACGCGCATAAAGATTTACCAACCCATGACTATTATAACACGCGCGTGCGTACGGGCGGGGCGGTACAGGAAGAATAACCCGGAAAAACAATCGGTAAATCTTCCCGCACACCGGTTTAAAAAATGAGAACCTACTTTCAGCAGTAAAGACTGAAAGGCATGTGAACTCTATGACCATTCAAATTCTACCATATATATGGCAATTTGAAAAGAGGGCCGAAAATCCCCGCCGTAAATCAGCAAATCCGTAAATCCCCCCGGCTACGCCTTCTTAACCGGAAGCCAAACCTCCTCGAAAAACATTCCGTGAGACGCCGAATAATAAATTTCCATATCCGGCCCGGTTGCCTTTTCGTAACCGGAAGACGGCAGCCATTCGCTGTACGCGCGGTTAAACAGCGTTGGAATTTGCGTGCCGATATTGCTTGCCTTTTCGCTTCTGAAAACCGCCCAAGTTGCTTTCGGAATTTGCGCAACCTTAAACCCGTCCGTTTTACTGCCGGTTTTTTTCAGCGCGCAAATCATATACGGAAAAGTGTTATCCCCCGGTTCGCAGTAACCGCAAACCGCGTTTATTACGCACATTCCGTCCGGGTTTGGCACGCCTCCCGCCGCGCTTACGAGCCTTTCATAACTGCCGTTTTGATGGCACTCATTCCAAAATTCCGGAACCTTGCCCGTTTCATCATTACCGTAAATACGTTCAATACCGAATACCTCGAACGCTTCCTTTTCTTCAATCCGCCAATTCATTGCCTGCACTCCCTTTATTTTAATTTGAAAGGTAAGCGGCGGGAATATGGTTAAGCCCACGCCC
Organism: Clostridiales bacterium; assembly: GCA_031271295.1. Lineage (GTDB taxonomy): Bacteria > Bacillota > Clostridia > Lachnospirales > WQUN01 > JAISVZ01. The sequence continues at coordinate 4,968 of JAISVZ010000147.1, forward strand.
GGCTGCCTTGCGGCGGACGGGGTAACTCCGTGCTGTTTCGCAAAAGCGCGGCTGAAGCTGTCGGCGCTGTCGTACCCGTACATCACAGCCAAGTCTATTACCCTGTCGCGTCCGGTTTGCAGTTTCATCGCGGCAAGCGACAGCTTACGCTTGCGAATATACTCGCTAAGCGGCATATCGGCGATATAATAAAACAGCCTGCCGAAATGATACGGCGAGTATGACGTTACGTTAGCTACGCCCGCAAGCGCCGTGTCGTCTTCGATATGTTCTTCAATGTACGCCGTTGCGCGGTTTAACTCCGTGAGAATATCCATAGCCCCACCTTCCTTCCAAAACCATTGTAGCAGGCGCAAAAACCCGGCATCCGACATTTCCGGCAGAAATATGTAGTGTTATATCCTCGAAACCGGCACAGCCGTTCGCGCTCCGGTTAAAGCCTCCGCGCCCATACCCAGAACCGGCGCGTCGTCCGATTTTCTAAAGCCAAATCGTTCAAACGGATAGTTTTCGATTGCTTCATTCAAAATCCCGATAGCGATTCCAAAATCATCGGGATTATCATACGGCATACCGTTGAAATAGAGATATGTGCAGGGCGG
>JAISVZ010000196.1 GCA_031271295.1 Clostridiales bacterium
TCGGGACTTTCGAAAGAAAGAAACCTTGAATTTTCAGGGTTTCTTGAATTTGAAAAGTGCGCTTTTTTACATTTTTTATGGTTTTTCGGGTGTAGGCGGTCGAAAGTCGGGTTAATAAAATTCGCTGTAAATGCCTCCGCGCGCGTGTATAGCCGCGATTAGCAGTTAATTTATGCTCGTGAGTACGCGAAAATTTAAGATAACATAGAAATACGCCTTTTATGCTTTTCCTCGTTCGAAAATTCGGTGTATATAAAAGTATCAGCAATTTCCTTTGCAAGCTCCGCGCCGATAACCCCGCCGCCCATACATAACACGTTGGCGTCGTTATGCAGCCTTGTCATTTTTGCGGTAAAGGTATCCGCGCATAACGCGGCGCGTATCCCTTTATTGCGGTTTGCCATAATGGATACCCCAATTCCGGTAGTGCAAATTAATATGCCTTTGCTGTACTGCCCGGATAAAACAGCTTCGCAAACCTTCTCCGCGAAAACGGGGTAATCTACAGACTGCATAGAATATGTTCCGAAATCCGAATACGGAATGCCTTTTTCGTCAAAAAAATCTATTATTTTGGTTTTCAGTTCAAACCCGCCATGGTCACACCCTATAGCTATCATATTCATCTCTCCTGTGTTTTTATATTCTGCTTCGGCGGCAGGGCTGCCCTCTGTTTTCGGGTAGATGTCAATTATGACATTTTGTTCTTGCGCCGCGCTATCCCCGGTTAACGTGCTATGCGCCTGCGCTTCGATAACGCCTGATAACGCCGCCGCGGCAGTTCCGGTTAACGTGTTATGCGCCGTGTCCTCTTCCCGCAACGCGTTGTTTGCTTGCTCCGCGCTTGCGTCTTTTAGCTTTTCGGCTATTTTTTCTATGTAATTTTCCAAACGCGCAAAACATTCCTCGTAAACTTCCAAGTTTCCGCCGTATGGGTCTGCAATTGCGTAATCCCCGCCGCCTGCGTATTCGCTTATTGTGTAAACATTACTTCGTTCGCCGAAAAAATTTTTGTGGCTTTTACTCATAGCCAGTACTATATCCGCTTCATTTACCATTTCATCCGTTGCCTGTTTTGATAAATGACCGGATAAATTAAGCCCGTGCTTTTTTGCGGTAGTTATCGCGTTTTTTTCGGCACGCTGGGCGTAAGGCACGTATGTACCCGCCGAATCCGTTGAAACGTCCAGCTTAATCTTTCCGAAAATTTTATCCGCAATAACCTTTGCCATTGCGCTTCTGCATGTGTTACCCGTACAAATAAAAAGTATTTTCATAATTTTCCTCCAAACAAACCTCAAAACAGCGCAATAATACTAATTCTGTTTAAAAAGTTTTAAACCGGCGCTTGAAAAACGCGAAAATCACGGCGATTTTGGGAGCTTGGCTTGGCTTCAACCTTTTAAATTGGAATTAGTATAAGCTGTGCTGCCGTTAGCAATTTCTACACATTTATTATCTCATAACCTGCCGCTTTTTTCAGCCTGTTCATAACAGACGCGGCAAAATTCTCTTCTTCTAAAAATTCGGAATATATTATTTCAACATCCGTTTTGTCGAACTCACGCAGTATTCTGAAAAGGTTGTAGCCTATTTCTTCCGGTGTTTCCCGGCTTCCGGCGTTTTTAATAACTGCGGAGGTATCGTACAAATCCTTGGTTTCGGTTGTTGCCAAAACGCCTGTTTTTGTACTTGGGTTGGCGCGAATAAGCCTGTTTATAGCCGAAGCGGCTTTAATAGCCGTACCCGATACAAGAATAAGCTTTGCCTTTGGCGCATAATGCGTGTACTTCATACCCGGAGCCTTGGGGGGCGTATTCAATTCGATAGGTTTAACATCGAAATACGCGGATGGGGAGCAGCATTCGCTGATAACCTTTGACATCATTTCGGTGGTTATTGAACCAGGACGCAAAATTACCGGTTGGCCGGGCAGCGTTAAATCCACAATCGTGGATTCTATGCCGTGCGCGCATTGCCCGCCGTCAATAATCATGTCGATTTTCCCGTATAAATCCTCTATTACATGCTCCGCAAGCGTGGGGCTGGGGCGGCCGGATAGGTTTGCGCTTGGCGCGGCAACAGGCACGCCGGATTTTTCAATTAAAAGCCGGGCAATTTCGTTTTCCGGAAACCTTACGGCGATTGTAGGTAAATTACAAGATACCTCGTCGGGGACAGTTTCCTTTTTAAAAAATATCATTGTAAGAGGGCCCGGCCAAAAAGCTTTAGCTAAATCAATGGCTTTGAAGGTTATGTCTCTTGCTAAATCGTCAAGCATATCTAAAACTGAAATGTGCGCAATAAGCGGGTTATCCTGCGGGCGGCCTTTTGCCTCGAAAATTTTCTTAACCGCCTGCGGGTTGAAGGCATTCGCGCCCAACCCGTAAACAGTTTCGGTTGGGAACGCAACAAGCCCGCCGCGTTTTATAATTTCCGCCGCTTCAAGAATAATTTCCATATCCGTAACGGCGTTTCCGGTTATTCTTTTTACTATTGTTTGTGTAGCCATAAAATTTCCCTTCTGTAAGAAGAAATATAAACCTTAAAATCTTAATTCAATAATTCAGATTTAAAACAATAAACCCATCATTTCCGCGATATTTGATATTCCGTACACATGAACGCCTTTATTTTCGGCTATCCGGTTTTCTTTAAGGTTTGCCTGCGGTATGAGGCAATGCGTAAAACCGAACTTTACGGCTTCCTGCACGCGCTTTTCCGCCCTTGTAACCGCCCGCACTTCGCCCGTTAAGCCAACCTCGCCGAAAATCATGGTTTTGGTATCCACCGCAATGTTTTTGTAGGAACCGGATATTGCCGCCGCAAGCGCCAAATCCGCGGCGGGTTCGGTAACCTTAAGCCCGCCCGCTATATTAACATAACTGTCGTAAGTTGAAAGCTTAAAACCAAGGCGTTTTTCAAGCACCGCCATAAGCATTACCGCGCGGTTATAATCCACACCGTTTGCGCTTCGCCTGGGCGTTGAAAAATTTGTGTACGATATAAGCGCCTGCACCTCGGTAAGTATAGGGCGCGAACCTTCCATAGACGCTGTCACAACCGAACCTGCCGCATCCTTCGGGCGGCCGGAGAGCATATATTCCGATGGGTTTAAAATTTCCGCAAGCCCGCTGCCGCGCATTTCAAACACTCCTATTTCGTTAGCGGGGCCGAAACGGTTTTTAACCGTGCGTATAATTCTATAACTTGCGTGGCGCTCTCCCTCGAAATATAAAACGGTATCTACCATATGTTCAAGGATTTTAGGCCCCGCAATTGCGCCGTCCTTGGTTACATGCCCAACCAAAATTACCGAAACGCCGCGTTTTTTTGCCAAACGGATAAGATATTGAGTGCATTCGCGAACCTGGGTTACACTGCCCGGAGTTGAGGGGATATCTTCATTATATACGGTTTGGATGGAATCTATAAGCACAATATCCGGGGTTACGGAATTTATTGCCGCCTCGATACTTCTAAGGTTCGCTTCCGATGTAAGGGATATATTTTCAGACGAAACATTAAGCCTGTTGGCACGCATTTTAATTTGCGTAACGGATTCCTCGCCGGACGCGTAAAGAATTTTAACGCCCTGTATACCCACGCTTTCGCAAATTTGCAAAAGCAGAGTGGATTTGCCAATACCCGGCTCGCCGCCCAATAAAATAACCGAACCTTCAACTATTCCGCCGTTAAGCACACGGTCGAGTTCCGAAATATTTGTTGGGGTTCTGCTTTCGTTAGACGTATCGGCGGCTTCCGGAAGCGAAACAACGGACGCGGCGGCGGATGATAGGGAGGATGCTTTTGCGGATGATATCGGTTGGTTTGTGTATTCTTCAAATGTGTTGTACATTTTGCACTGCGGGCACATTCCCGCCCACTTTGGAGTTTCATAACCGCAGCCGCGGCAGATAAATACCGTTTTTAGTTTAGCCATATGCTCACCTTCCGCTGTTAAGTATACAGGCAGTAAAAGGGATATGCAAGAATGAAATTGGCAAAGGCTTTACGGTTTTGCAGATCGTTTATTTACGCGTAGTTTACGGTCGGCGTAGTTTACGGTCTTTTATATTTGTTGAAAAAAAGTACACAACGTGATATTCTCTTATTACATATATGCCTTACAGAAAGGAAATGCGAATATGGAAGAAGAAACGAAAAAGGAAACGAAAAAAGAAGATATTAAGAAAAAACCTCGAAAGGGAAACGAGGATAAAATGGGCGCTATAATACATTCAGCTATAGGCGGCGCTGCGGGAGCTTTTATCGGAGTTTTTGCCGCAAGCTCTTTGCCGGACGCGGGGCCGGCGCAAACGCTGATTAACCTTTCGGTAATGCTGCTGCTTTATTTCATAGCTATATTTATTCAGGTTATAATACATGAAAGCGGTCATTTAGTTTGCGGGCTTCTAAGCGGTTACAGGTTTCTTTCCTTTCGAATATTCAATTTAATGTTTTCAAAGGAAAACGGAAAACTTAAATTAAAAAAATATGCCCTAAAGGGTACGATGGGGCAATGCCTTTTACTTGCCCCTGAAACGTCGGATAACAATTTCCCCTATGTATTATATAATCTTGGCGGCGCTTTGTTCAATTTCATCTCATGTGTTTTATCTGCTTTACTGTTGTTACTTTTACCCGGCTCCCAAATAGCAACATATGTATTTGTTGCCTTTTTGTCCGCGGGGTTAATGTTTGGGCTTACAAATATTATCCCGCTTCGCGCAGGGGGAATGGCAAACGACGGCTACAACATCAGGTTAATGAACAAAAGTGAAAGCGAAAGAGCGGGGTTTAAAGTAATGCTCTCAAGCGCGGCTTTTCTTGCCTCCGGCTCTTCGTTTGAAAATATGCCGGAAGAACTGCGCTATGTTCCGGAAAATTTTAACGGCCCCATTTCTGTGTATCCCGCGCTTTTTTTGCTGGATTATTATATGGCCATGCAGGATTTTAAAAAAGCGGAGGAACTCGCGGAAAAAATATTGGAGGAAGGTACAGATATTTTACTGATACATAAAAATGGCATTCGCTGTGAACTGCTGTTTTTAGAAATAATAGGAGAGTGCCGCAAGGAAAAAATAGAACAGTTGTACACAAAGGAATTAAAAAAATCTATTTCTGTTAGCTTAGGGCAGCCGTCAATACTGCGGCTGATGTATTTTTACGAAAAAATTGTATCAAAAGATAATAAGAAAGCTGAAGAAATGCTGAAAATGTTTGAAAAGGTTTGCAAAACATTTCCGTTTCCCGCAAATGCAGAGGCGGAAAAACGGTTAGTGGAAATGGGGTTGGCAATTCCAAATAATTAGGAGAATACCGGAAAAACTTTTGTTTTTCTTGAAATTATTAATTTCCTGTGATATTCTGTTTTAGCTGTCCTTACTTTGTGCATTGTTTCCATAAAAAAAGAACGGGAGAAATAATAATGAAAAACAAATACGGAAAGCGGAAATATTTAAGTGAAAAATTTTCTACCAAGGTGAAACTGTGGCTTAATAAAATTAACAAGGGTTCCGTAAACAAGCCTTCATTTAACAGGGCTTCAATTAGCAAGGCTTTTTCTAATTTGAAGGATTTGTGGAACTCTTTTCTTAAAAATATCCGCTTGTTTGAACGAAATCAGATAATCGCATTAGCGGTAGGCGCGGTGCTTCTTATCGCGGCGGTTGTAATACTTGTGTTTGCCATACGCTCCTGCGGGAAGCCAAATGCCGCCTCCGGCGATACTTCTTCGGAATCCGCGCTTTTACAGCAAACTTCGGATTTGCAGCAAAGCCCGGATACCTCCGCATCTTCAGGCGGGCAAGAGCCGCTAATTTCCGCAATTCCGGGCAGCGATACGGAAGATACAAGTTCGGATACCGATACCGAAACTGCCGCAGCGAACCCTAACGCGCGCGGCAACTCAACCGGCAACATATCGAATGTTGGCAACGCCGCAACGGACGGCGAGTGGGTTTTTTACCGCAGTAACAACAACGGCTCGCTATACCGTATGAGGCAGGACGGCTCCGAATCCGCGCAACTTACTACGGATTCCGTGCGTTATATCAACGTTTTGGACGGCTGGGTATATTACAAAAGCTGGGACGACGGCGGTTCGCTTTACAAAATACGTACGGACGGCGCGGATAAAACCAAGCTTAACAGCGAAGAAAGCAATTATATCAACGTTGTTGGCAGTTACATTTATTACAGCACAGGCTATAACGCCGAAACGGAAAAGTTTGGCGCACTGTGCAGAATAAATACCGACGGAACCGGGCATACGGTTTTAAATGACGACTGGAGCGATTATATCAACGTTATAGACGGCTATATTTATTACTGCAACAGGAGCGATAACGGGTATTTATACAAAATACGCGACGACGGCGCCGAAAAGCAAAAACTCAACGACGATAAGAGTATTTTCATTAATGTTTCGGGTGGTTGGGTTTATTACGGCGGGTACGACGGAAGCGGAGAAAGCGAAGTTTTTACGCTGTACAAAATGCGCACGGACGGAACCGAGCGCACGCAGCTCTCGCCGGAATACTGCATGTATATCAATGTTGACGGGGATTGGATATATTACAGCCGCTCCCTTGGTTCGATGGGTAAAATACGCACGGACGGAACCGAGCGCACGCAGCTTGACGTTGTAGCCAAGGATATAAGTGTTATAGACGGCTGGATTTACCATTATTTCGACGGTAAAGAGCCGGGGCATTTCAAAGTAAAACCGGACGGAACCGAGAGGCAGATACTAAATTAAACTTAAGGAGAGAATATTATGCTGGACATTCGTTTTGTAAGGCAAAACCCTGAAGCGGTTAAGGAAAATATCAGAAAGAAGTTTCAGTTTGAAAAGGAAAGCCTTGTGGATAAGGCTTTGGATTACGACATTAAAATTAGGGAAGCCATAGCGGAAGGGGATAATTTAAGAAGCCAAAGAAATACCTCAAGCAAAAAAATTGGGGCGCTTATTGGGCAAGGGAAAAAGGACGAAGCGGAAGTTATGAAAGCGGAAGTTGCCGCCATAGGCCCGAAACTTGAGGAACTTGAAGCGGCGCAAAACGAATTGTCTGAAAAATTGCGCGAAATTATGATGGTACTGCCGAATATTATAGACCCTTCCGTTCCAATAGGGCGCGACGATTCCGAAAACGTGGAGGTTGCCCGTTACGGCGAGGCTGTTGTGCCAAGCTTTGAAATTCCCTACCATATCGACATTATGGAGAGGTTAAACGGCGTGGATTTGGAAAGCGCGCGCAAAACCAGCGGCAACGGCTTTTATTTCCTGAAGGGCGATATTGCGCGGCTTCATTCCGCAATATTATCCTACGCGCGGGATTTCATGATAGATAAAGGTTTTACTTACTGCATACCGCCGTTTATGATTCGTTCGAATGTTGTTACCGGCGTTATGAGTTTTGCCGAAATGGATAACATGATGTATAAAATTGAGGGCGAGGATTTATACCTTATCGGCACAAGCGAGCATTCCATGATTGGCAAATTTATAGATTCCATAAACGAGCCGGAAACCCTGCCGCAAACCCTTACAAGTTATTCGCCGTGTTTCCGCAAGGAAGTTGGAGCGCACGGAATTGAGGAACGCGGAGTTTACCGCATCCACCAGTTTGAAAAGCAGGAAATGATTGTGGTTTGCCAGCCGGAAGAAAGCCCTAAGTGGTTTGAAAAGCTTTACGGCTATACCGTGGAATTTTTCCGTACGCTGGATATCCCCGTGCGGGCGCTTGAATGCTGCTCCGGAGATTTGGCGGATTTAAAGGTTAAAAGTATAGACGTTGAGGCGTGGTCGCCAAGGCAGCAAAAATACTTCGAGGTTGGAAGCTGTTCCAATTTGGGCGATGCTCAGGCAAGAAGGCTTGCCATACGCATACGCGGCGAAAAAGGAAATTACTTCGCGCATACGCTGAACAACACCGTTGTTGCGCCTCCGCGTATGCTGATTTGCTTTTTGGAAAACAATTTGCAAGAGGACGGAAGCGTTAAAATTCCCGAACCGCTAAGAATGTACATGGGCGGAAAGTCTGAAATAAGGTAATTAAAAAGGTGTTAAGCTCCGGCATAAGAAGCTTAACACCTTTTATTATTGCATCACTCCGGCAACAACTTACCGCATCTCTCCGGCAACAGCTAACCGCGCCGCTTTGGCAACAGCTTACCGCATCGCTTTGGCAACAGCTTACTCCATCGCTCCGGCAACAGCCGTTCCGATAACGGTTAAATTATCCGCGGTAACGATATCAAGGTACATAAGCATTTCATCATTTATGTATTTTTTTATGTAGAAGGAAATTTTATCTTGAATCGCTTTGGAGGCGGAGTACGCTGTGCCGTCCATTGTTACGCAAACCGGCTTCATGGGGTTTAGGCCTATTTGGCGTTTTTCCATTATCGACGCAAGCGTTATGGCAACTAATTTTGCCGCGCGCTGTATTATTGCCTCTATTAAGTAATACAGCCTTATTCTGTCGGTATCGTCCGTGAATATTTCGTTTAAAATATTTTGCTCGTTGGGGTTATTTATATATTGGTTAATGTCTTTAGTGGTTAAACTCTCCAAAGCGCCGTGAGCAATTTGCGCCGTAAATATGCCGTCGTTTGCCGCCTTGTAAATTGCCTCTCGCACTAATTTCCCCTGGTACGCTCCGGAAATCATTTTTTCAAACTGCTGCTTGCCGCCGTCGGCTGTTACGCTGTCAAGTTCCTTGTCTATAACTCCGCGCAAGTATTTGTCGTACCCGCCAACCTCCAAGTTTATAACCATGTTTTCGTAGTTTAATTCAAACCCTGATACTTTTTTGATATTGGCAACGTTTTCGGAATACGCGGCGTTTATGCCCGTTCCTAAAATAAAACCTATGTTCCCGTCGTAGCTTTTGCCGGGGTTTACCGCCCTGCCCGCCAAAAGCGTAGCTACGGCGTCGTTTAGTAAAATTATATTTGCCGGCGCGGTATATCCTTTTCTTTCTATGGCCTCTTTTAGGGATTTGCAAATTTTGCGTCCTTGCATCCCGGTTATTTTAACCTCTTTGGTAAAACGGATAAGTTCGCCGTCCTTATCCGGAAACATTTCAGTTGGGTAGGAGAAGCAAAAACTTATGCTGTTTGAAAGCGAAAGAACCGGGGCAACAAGTTCCGCCAGGGTATCAAAAAAAACCGATTGGTCAACCTCGTGTTTAACGCCCGGCATTTCGGTTTTTTTGAAATACTTTATCGTTGCCGCGCCGTTTTTATCGAAGTCAACAACGGAAACACGAAGGTTTGTTCCGCCCGCATCCAGCGCGATAACGGATTTTTCCCTTATGGGTGCGGTTGTATCCGGAATAAAGGTGGGTATCATGGCTAAAGAGCTCTTTGCGCTAAGCCCGGCTTCCATTTCGGAAACAAACTTTTGTGTGTTTTGAAAAAAATCCGCCGCGCGGTAATCCATCTCATATTTTGCAAAAAAGTTTTCAATAATTTTTTTGTTGTTTTCCATTCGTAAATTTCCCTGCTTTCATGTGGTTTATTTTTGGTTAGGTATGCTAAAGTATTATATCGCAGACACTTCATGTATTCAAGCAATTCGGAATTTTTTGAAATAGGTTTTACGTGAATAATATTGAAAGCTTGATTTATTGATAAAAAAATCGTAGAATTATTTCATACAATAAAATATTAAAAATAGTTAGTTTATTTCACATGAAAAACTTAATCTTAAAATTACGGGACTGATAATATTGATAAGTTTATCCGACGCAACCGTCGTATACGATAACGGCGTTAAGGGAATTAGTTCGCTCAGCTTGGATATAAACCCCGGTGAGTTCGTATTTATCGTGGGTTCTTCCGGTTCGGGGAAATCAACTTTAATCCGCCTTTTGCTGAAAGAAGTAAAGCTTACGGGCGGTGAAGTTTTTGTTAACGACATGAACCTTAAAAAAATAAAGCGTTCCAATTTGCCTTATTACCGCAGAAAAATGGGTGTTGTTTTTCAGGATTTCCGGCTTTTGCCGAACAAAACCGTTTATGAAAACGTGGCGTTTGCCCTAAGGGTTACGGAGGCAACAACAAGGGAAATTAAACGAAACGTGCCTGTTGTTTTATCAATGGTGGGGCTTGCGAAAAAGGCAAAGGCATACCCCAACCAGCTATCGGGCGGGGAACAGCAGCGCTGCGCCTTGGCGCGGGCAATTGTCAACAAGCCGCCGCTGCTTTTGGCGGACGAGCCTACCGGAAATTTAGACCCTGACACCGCGTGGGAAATTATGGGGCTGCTTGAGGATATTAACCTTCACGGCACAACCATTGTTGCGGCAACCCACGCCAGAGATATTGTTGACGGTATGCAAAAGCGCGTAGTAACCTTAAAAAAAGGCCGTATAATACGCGATATAGATAAAGGCGGTTATTACGATGAAATTTAGAAGCATAAGGTACTATTTAAAGGAAGCGTTTAAAAGCCTTATCCGAAACCGCTTAATGAGCGTAGCTTCAATATTAACCGTAGCATCGTGCACAATGATTTTTATTTTTTCGTATTGTATAGCCGTAAATTTAGACGGTATTTTAGAGCAAATTGAAGGCACGGTAGGGCTTTCCGCAATTATAGAGGATTCGCTTGATGCGAAAGAGGTTAACGCGCTTTACGAAGAACTTCTTAAAATTGAGCATATAAGCAGTATAGGTTACATTTCAAAGGATATGGCGCTTGAAAACGCGCACGATATTTTCGGTCAGGAGCATTCAGATTTATTGGACGGGCTTGCGGAGGATAACCCCCTTCCGCGCTCTTTTACCATAGCGCTCGATAGCAACATGTATCAGGAGCAGGTTGTTGAAAAGCTTTCAAAATTCGTGGGTTCGGGTTTTGAAAGTATACAGTACGAAAGTGAAATTACAAACATTTTGCTTACGGTAAACCGCGGAATAAGGATTATATCCGCAGTAATAATTTTAGCGTTTGTGCTGATTTCCGTGGTTTTAATAATGAACACAATAAAGCTTACGGTTAATATGCGAAGCGTTGAAATTGGGATAATGAAGTATGTTGGCGCTACGGATTGGTTTATCCGCTGGCCTTTTATTATAGAAGGAATGATAATAGGTGTTTTGGGAGCGGGGCTTCCTTTGGCGGTAGGGTGGCTTAGTTACAATAAAGTTTTGGAAATTATTTCGGGAGTAACGCTGTTGTCGGGTCTGAACAATTTTAAAACGGTTCAGGAACTGTTTTGGGTTTTAATACCGCTTTCTACGTTTTCGGGAATGCTTATTGGTTCTATTGGCTCTATATTAAGCATGAGAAGGTATTTAAAAGTTTAATTTTACCGGAGGGATATTTAAATGACGTTTCTTTCATCTAACTTTTCAGCATCTGCCAGCTACGCAATGGGGATTTTTTCTGTATTGGCGTTAATTGCCGCCATAGTTGTAGTTGTTGTTTTGATGAAAAAATATACTGAGCAAAAGAAAATGCTTAAAGCGGCGGAAACAAGCCTTGCCACACAGGGTAATCTCCGCACTATGATATTTTCTCTGCCAATACCCATTAAAGTAATTGATATTAAACGTTCGTTAATTCTCTACGTTAACGACGCCTTCGTCAAGCTCTACGGTTACGGGGATAACATGGAACTGCGCGGCAAATCCATCTACGATATAACGGCGGAAATTCAGACGGACGGTGTAACCGCAACCGATAAATATAACGCCATATACGAAGCGGACGGCCCAATTCAAACTGAATTTACCGCGAAAACAAAACAGGGAAAACTGCTTGATATATTGGTGCTTTCATGCTACATAGAGTTTGAGGGCGCTCCGTGCACAATAGGCATAATTAAGGACCTTTCGGCGGAGAAAAAGTCCAACGTTATTTTGTTTAACGCCTTTAAAAAGGAAAAGGAAGAGAATTTGGTAAAAACCAATATACTTGAGGTGTTAAGCGGCGGAATGCGAACCTCGGCAATGGAAATAAACTTAATTGCCGAAAATAATATCACCGAAAACACAAGCCCGGAGTTACTTGAGGCGCTAAAAAAAATTCATTCCATTTCATTCTCGCTTATGGAGATAATTGACGACTCCAAGTGTCTTACCGATATCGAACTTTCACGGCTAAACCTTGTGCTTGAGGAGTTCGAGTTAGACGACGTTTTAAGCATAGCCCTGAATTTAGCACGGCATTTTGCCGATAAGGGCGAAAACGACCTGCTTCTTCACGCCGCGCTGGATTTGCCCAAATACGTTTGGGGCGATAAAATGCGCGTTCTGCAAATAATCACCAGTTTTTTGGATAATTCCGCGCGGTATACCGAAAGCGGCAAAATAGTATTTTCCGTTTCCATAGACAACGAAAAGTCCGACGAGGCCGACGTTTACATTATATTTATGATAAAGGATACCGGAACCGGGGACGACAGGTCCCGCTCGCTTTCTACCGACGGCAGCGATTTTATTAAAAACCACGCTATTCTTGCGGCAAATAAGCTCTGCGCCAAAATGGGCGGCGAAATTTCTGTGGAGCTAACGCAGCAAGGCGCTCTTATTCGTTTTACAATCCCGTTTAAGCGCTCTAAAAACAAAATTACCACAAAGCAGTATATAAATACTCCGGAACTTTCCGGCATGAACGTGTTGGTTGCGGACGGTGACGGTTTATCCCTGCGTATAATGGAGCGTTTACTGAAAAGTTCCAACGTTAACTGCCATTTGGCTAAAAGCTGGGGCGAGGCGGAGAATACCGCGCAAAGGCTTTTTGAAAAGGGCGATTCTTTGGATTTGGTGCTTTTGGATTATGGGCAGCAGGAAAACGGCGAACATCTGCCAAAAATTGCGGAGGTGCTGAAAAGTTTCCGCAAAGCGCCGAAAATTATTATGCTCATTCCCAACCAAACCAAAACGCCCGACGAGCAGTTGTACCTTAAATACGCCGATTCCATTATTAAAAAACCCTTTGTACCATCCAAGTTTATTTCGGTTGTGCGCAGTACGCTAAAGCAAGAAAACGCCGCAAACGCGCCGTCTGAGGCTGATACGCAAAAAAATAAAACCTCTGCGGGCGCCTCTCCTTCGCAGGAGGTTTTAGCCGATACGCTTAACAGAAGATAGGTACAAGTTTACAAATTTCTTTTTGAATAAGCTATTGACAAAAAAAAATTAATTATATATAATTCTTTCGTAACAATTGCTTAATAAATTTTAACATAATTTAAACTTAACGAAAATTTGCGAAAATATAAACAACATATGTTTCGTTAAGCATCCCAATATTTACATAGGAGGTTTCTTGTTTATGTCGCCTGCGTCAAAATGGGGTTTTATTAAAAAAGGTTTGCTTGTAGGAATTTTTACGGTTTCTATGTACTGTGTACCTGTTTTAGCGGAAACTCAAGGCACCGTAACCGGTACGAACGTAAATTTAAGAACGTCAAACAGCATCGAGTCAGAGGTTTATTCTCAGCTTAACACCGGGGATTCCGTCAGCATAGTGGAACTTCGGGGCGATTATTACCTCATTAATCACGATAATAAAGAATTATTTATTTCTAAGGATTTTGTTACGGTTAACGCGTTAAGCGGTAAAATTAACGCTTCCGCCGTAAATATAAGAAAGTACCCTTCCACAAACCACGAAGTTTTATCACAGGCGGATGCGGGCGAAAGCTTTTCGGTTATCGGCAAATCCGGCGAATGGATAAATATAATGTACGGAACGGAAAGCGCGTTTGTACATAGGGATTTTATCAGTATTCCCTCAAGTTTTGAATTAAAAGAAGTTGTAGTTGAAGAACCTGTTATCGCGGACGATAACATCGGTATGGTTAACCCTGTTGCGTTATCGGAAGAGTTTTACGCGCAGGTTAATTCATCAGACGGGCTTAAGCTCAGAGAGTTTCCTTCAATCGAATCTAACATTGTAAATGTTTTCGCCAACGGCACAACGGTAGACATTTTAGCGGATTGCGGGGATTGGATGCACGTTTCGTTAGACGGTCAGGAAGGTTATATGAGCCGCGAATTTGTTGCCATAAAAGAGGGCAAGCGTCCTGAAAACTTTATTGAATCTCCGGGTAATAAAATTATTAATTATGCGCGTAAGTTCCTTGGCACGCCTTATGTTTGGGGCGGCACCAACTTAAATAAAGGTGTGGATTGCTCCGGTTTTGTATACTCCGTAATGAAGGATTTTGGCATTACCTTAAACCGCAGTTCGCGCCAGCAGTACCAAAACGGATACACAGTCAGCAAAGCCAACCTCAACGTTGGGGATCTCGTATTTTTCGATACGGACAGGGGCGGTTACATCTCGCACGTTGGTATTTACATAGGCGGCGGTCAGTTCATTCACTCGTCCAGTTCAAAACGAACATGGGGCGTAACAATTTCTTCGTTGTCCGAGGCCTATTACACCAATACATACTACGGTGCGGTTCGTATTTTATAGTGAGTTTTTGTTTTCATTTTTACTGTCGCGATTTAAGCTCTTATCCACTTCGGTAAGAGCTTTTTTAATGGCGTTTGCTATACCGCTTTGTTTTGGTTTGTACATAGCCTGTAAAAGCTTATTTTTCAGCTTCGCATTTTTCATAATATCGCCCGCCGCGCATAATTCACTTTATAAAGTATATGCTTCCAAACGGTAAATAGACATACCTTTTGAAGAAAACTTTTCTTCATATTCGGTTTGAATATTTCCTTCGTACGGGCTTTTCGCCAAATCCAAGCTAATGTTTCTAAGCCGCCAGCCGTTATCCGCAAAACTGTTCAGCGAAAATTCAAAAAGCAGAGTGTTATCGGTTTTGAAAAATATACCCGCGCCGGGTTTTAACAGCTTTTTATATACGGCAAGAAAATTAGCGTGAGTGAGGCGTCTTTTTGCCCACTTTTTTTTGTTTGGCCAAGGGTCGCAAAAATTTATGTAGAGCCTGCCAAGCTCCGCTTCCCCGAAATATTCCTGCAGCTGCGAAACATCGCTCAAAATGAAGCCGATGTTTTTTAGCTCCAACTCTTTGGCTTGCCTCATGCCGGAAACTATAACCTGTTCTTCCCTCTCCAACGCTAAATAGTTGATATCCGGGTTTATCTGCGCGGTTTTGGTAATAAAACTTCCCTTACCGCACCCAATTTCCAAATGTAATTCTTTGTTGCCGCTATCTTCTAAAATATTAGTATTGTTTGAAATAAAATATTTGCTCCAGTTGTTTTTATAATCCCGCGGGTTTGGTATCAGGTAGTTGTTTGTTTCAAGCTCCTTTTTAGCCCACGGTTTTTTTCTGGTTCTCACGGTAAAACTCTCCTGTCTGTTGTGAATTTAAAATTTCGTCAAATAATAGCCTACAATTTCCTGACGCTGTATATCCTCTTCGCAAAGCTTAAACTGAGTAAACCCAACACGCGCAAACTCGCTTGTCAGCGCCTTATCGTACTTTACGGGAACTCCAAGGTAATACTCCGGGCCGTTTCGACCGTTGGCACGCCCAAATATAAAATGATTAAACATTTGAAACGTTCGCATTATAACCGGCTCGCTTACAAAATGGCTTAAATCCGCAGGTAAAATGCTAAGTTCGGCGATACCTATTTTAACCCACTCAACCTTTTTTCTCAACTTAAAATAAGGAAACACCTTCTGGTTGTTTTTGAAAATATCCTCTATTGTTGTTTGAACGGTTTCCTCTGCGGTTGCCGCCGCTTGCGCGTTTATTTCAGCTTCAAAAGCTGTGTCCGTTTGCCCGCCGTCCTGCGTAAAATTGAGTTTTTCTTTTACAACAGACGCCATTTCCGTCATAGTGTCGTGAATTTTTTGCTCTTCCGGGCTGACGTGAATTGCAGGGTTTAGCTTTGGTATTGCGTCCGCTGGTTTTTGCGCAGAGTCAAAATTGAAAATTGGAACAGCCTTTTCCGGATTATTAGGTTCGGATTTCGCAGGTTCGTATTTTGCGGTTTCGTATTTATTTGTTTCGGTTCTAAAAGGTTCGGGTTTTAAAGCTTCGGGCTTATGTATTTCAGATTTGTGTATTTCAGATTTGTATATTTCAGATTTGTATATTTCGGTTTTGTTCATTTCATGGCTATGTACTTCCGGCTTTGGGGCGGGTTTTATAGTATCCGCCGGGCGGAAATTATTTTTCCACATAAACTCAAAATCCCGGTAGCCGGTTAAAATAGGCGTAAAATCCGTGCCGTCCGGTTTTTTTTGCACAATAACGCTTACCGCGTCAATTTGCCTTGCCGTTATCGTTTTGTCAAAATCAGAGTCGAGCTCTAATTTTACATCGCCTCGCCCGCCGGTATCCACATTAATGTTTCCGGCACAGTACGAAGCGCCGTCCTTCCCGGATATAAGGTAGAGCTTGTAATGTGTTTTAGGTATTAAATTTGAAACGGAAGCGGTTATTTTTACCTTTTTATTATTTGTTGTTTCAATTATACATTTTCCTACGAGCGGTTTCCCGTTTATGGAATATCCGCCGTCTGTCCACGCCGCAGAGTCCTGTTTTAACGGAATATAAACTCTTGAATAACCATTCATATAAACCTCCAAAAACTATCCTTGTTAAGTTTATTCAGTAAGTGTTAAAATATGCAAGGACAATGTTTTGTAAAAACTATAAATCATATGAGCGGTATTCAAAATGGCTTGCGAAAAAGTAAATTTATACGCGAAACAGATTGTGAAAAACAATAACATATGTAAAATACCCGTCTTTAGTTTCATAATGAGTATCTCCGTTATATTTTTTCACGGTTTTAGAAATTATCTTCATTCCAAGCCCGTGCGCGAACTTGTCGGTTTTTGTTGTTTTTAAAGTTTTGTCCTTTTCAATTGAAATGTTCCCGGAAAACGTGTTCTCACACTTTATTACAAAACTGTCTTTGTTTCTTGAGGCGGTTATTTGTACTTTAGGCTTGCCGTCTGTGCTAACACAGTTTTCAATTGCGTTATTAAGCAAATTAGACATTATGCTCATCATATCTACCGGTTTTATTGGGAAATCTTCGGGTATGTTAACATCCGCTGTAAATTCGATGTTTTTTTCTCGTGCCTGCCGCGATATATCGCTCAAAACAGCCGCCACGATTTTATTTTCGCAAAATTCAGTATACTTTATATTGGAAGAATAGGCGGACAAAAACTCCCGCTCATAATTCCTGTATTCTTCGTTATCCCCGTTTTCAAACAAAATTTGCATTGTCCTTATGTGAGATTCTATATCATGGTGAATTTCCCTTATTTTTTGCCTGTATTCGTTTTGTTCTTCGTAATACTTGTATTGTAATTCGTTGTGCTGGGACAAAAACAAATTTTCCTGCAAAAGCTGCTTTTTATGGGCATTGTCAAAACTGAGTTTGGTAGCCAATGCAAATGTTAAAAAAAGCAGTAAACCAATAAAAATGGCAAAATCAGTGCTTATTTCTTTGGAATCTAAATAATAAGACACAAAATAATTATATATCTGAAACACCATGAAAACTAAAGTTAAAGCTATGCCAACATTCTTGTTAATACTTACTCTTTTCAAAATTTTTCTGATTAAAAGCGCGGTTAAAGGAAGAAGCAACGCCATGAAAAGCCTGTCAAAAATAAAAATAAAGCTTTGTGAAACGGAGGTAAAAAACTCAATGGACATAAAGGATAAATAACCTGGGTATTCGGTGAAAAAAAGCGAAAATAACGAAATATATACGGCGATAAAAATAGTAAAGGTAAAAGCCAGAATAAAATTAATCGCAATATTTTTAAATATATCCCCTTCAATGAAAATATAAAAATATGCGATTGTACTTACGGTGTTAAAAACAAACACAAATGTAGGATTTGAGATGAAAAACAAATCCGTAGCCATAAGCGAAAGCGCCCTCCACAGCAAGAAAACAGAATATGCGGCAGCTTTGGACATGTCCTGTTTAACTTTCATTACCAAAAACATTGAAAGCCCGCCTAAAACCCACGATGTAACCGAAATAAAATTTCCTACTATAAAAAGTGTATTAGTCATAGCAATTCTCCTTTATATTTCTCCCATAAATTTCATAAAACGTGCGTGTGCTGTTTGGGCAAAACTGCGGCTTATCGGAATAGTTATTTCATCTTGAACAGTAAAATGAGTTTTTGTTTTATAATCCAAAACGCTTGATAAATTCACCGCGTAGCTTTTATGGCAATGAACGAATAAATCGGAATTGATTTTTAACAGCAATTTTTCTATAGATTCGTAAACAGGAATCTTTTTATTTGCCAATACAACAGTGGTAATTCTGTTGGAGTGATCCAAATACAAAATTTCATTTGTGTTTACTACATACATTTTTTCCTTAACAGGCAGCAGCAAAGATTTACCGCGATTTTTTTCTATGTTTTTAACCGCTTTATCTATCGCCAAAGGAATTTTTTCGTTTACCTCACTTTTTAAAACAAAATATGTGTGCTCGGTTTTGTAAATGTCTTTTATTAAATTGATATTGCCGCTTACATAAATTATTTCACACGAGGGACAGATGAAATTAACGTGTTCAGCAATAGATATGCCGTTATGCTTACTTCCGCTAAAATGGATATCAAGGATTATTATGTCAAAGGCGAAACCGGTATTTTCTATGTAGCGCAGTATTTCTTCCGGAGTGTGAAATAGGTACGGGTTAGCGGTATTACCCTCGCTTCCGAGAGATAAGCAGTTTCTCACAACGCTACATAGCTTAGCCATGTGCAGCTCGTTATCATCAGCAATTGCAATTCTATACATTAAACCTTCACCTCATATGATTTGTGGAAATTTAATATAATCATTAATGATTAATACGCTAAATATTACATTAGACATGTCAATTTTGCAATATGTATTGCGAAATTTTATGTAAATGATATATTTGTAGAGAGTGTGAGCAGTGCAATATGCTGAATTTTCTATCCGCATTTCAAATTACAACTCATCGGAGGGGTTTTATGAGAAATTTCATTTTTGCTATGGCTGTTGTGTTATCATTTTTTGTATTTTCCGGTTGCGGGGAAAATGGTGAGGCTTCAAACGACGCCTTTCCCGAAAGGTCTAAAAAATCTACTCAAGATGACAGGCAAGACAATGAAGACGGAGATGCACCGTCTGAAATGGAAAATTCAGTAGCGGCACCTGCGCTTCAGGCGTTCGAGATAGACACAGAAACCGAAAAGTACGGGCAGGTAAAGGGAAACATATCCTTTTTCCCCGGTGGAAGTGCAGTAACGGTATACACAAACGGAAACGGAAAAGAGAGTATTGAAGGACAGATTACGACTGAGCCTAAGTGGAGCCTTGACGGAACAAAAGCTGCCTTTATGGTAGTGGATTTAGAAGATTTGTGGTCATTTGGAAAAACATATTCTTTATACACCGTTACAGAAGAGTTGCAATTGATAGATGAAGGAGTTGTTGATTTTAAGCTTTCGGCTTCCGGAGATGCTATAGTTTATGCAAAAGCGCTTGATTCTGATGAAGAAATTGCAGAATTATGGCTTTATTCCGATGGCAAAAAAACCATAATAAGTGACGAATACTACACGGGAAGTAGTAATGTCAATTTTGCAGTTTCTCCTAAAGGGGATGCAGTAAGCTATGTTGTTCGAAATGACGACGGATACGTAGGTTTTATCTGGGACGGAAAAGCGCAGGAGTTTGGAAAGGATGTTGAGCCCTTTGCCATCTCAGACGGTGCGAAATATGTTTATTATAAAGACAATAGTGGTTACTTCGTTCAAAAAGGGACAAACAAAGATACCATGCAGGAAATTGGTGGTGATTTTTTCGCAAATATTGATTTGTCTCAGTTAGTATTTAGCTCTGAAGAAGGAACTTTCATAATAAGAGATGGCGACGAAAAAGAATTATTGGCCGGTTCGCGAATCATGACGGGCTTTGTGGTGCCATATGGAACCGCAATTCGCAGCGAAGAGCGGTTAACGATATATTCAATAGCGAATTTCTCGGACACATTTTATTTATCTAATAGGTCAAGTGGGGATGGTCTTAATATATATCATATAAATGATGGATACAAAGCAAACATAACGGCATATACAAATGGTCAAGTTTATCTTTCGAATGATGGAAAAACTCTTGTTTACGATAGTGCCGGCGGCATTTACAAGGTAAATGGAATGTTGGATAAACCGGAAGAGGATGAAGTAATTGTGGAAGAAAATGTTGAGTATTTTTTTGCGACAGTTGCCGGAGACTCTTTGTTTTTTGTGAGTGAGGACGGCGAGATTTTTTATCAAAACGGGAAAGCAACCCCCGTATTGGTATCTAATAACGCTACAATGTATACTAAGGACTATAACGCTTTTAGAGCATTAAGCTACAATACGTCAATGTGGTATAATAGCGCAGATTTGTCTTCGTTTACAAATGATCATATACTGGATTACAGCTTGTTTCAGGGTAATACGCTGTTTTACAGTGTAGACGGAGAACTGTTTTCTTCAAGCGGTAACATGGGAGATGCGGTAGATATTGATGGTACAGTAGAATCATTAACAGCAGATCCTTTTAATGTTTTTGCTTATACTAATGACAAACGGTACTACCGTTCATCGGACGGAAGAAATTTTGATATTATGATGTAATATTTTAGGAAAATGGAGGATATTTAAAATGGCGGAAAATATAAAATGTAAAACTTGCGGCGCGGATGTTCCGGCGGATATGAAATTTTGCGCCTCGTGCGGGGCAGCGGTTGAGCGTGCTCAAGCTCCTGAGGTTTCCAAAAAAGAGGAAGGATTTGCAGAAAATAAAGGCAGTAAAAATAACAGTTTTAAATTTGTAAAAGTACTTGTTTCGATTGCTGTTGTAATAGCAGTATTGGGCGTTGCTTTAGTTTCTTACGTGTTCCTCAAATCTGAAAAATATGGTAAAGTTAAAAATATGCTATATATTACCAATAATACAGAAAAAAATGCTGTTGTAATTCATCAAGACGGTAAGAGTAAAAGCAGTGTTGATGGTCGTTATGTAGACCTGCAGTACAATTTTGATGAAACTAAAGCCGCTTTTTTGGTTTCAGAAAAGGGGAATTGGTCATTGTATTATGTTACTGATGAAGTGCAACTTATTGATGAAGATGTTTCTCGCTTTTCATTTTCAGCTTCCGGTAATGCAGTAGCATATGCGAAAAAAAATAATTCTTCCGAAGCAGATTATGAACTATGGTTGTATAGCGATAATAAGCATTCTTTAATTAATGAGAAGACAGATGGCAGAATGTTTGTTTCACCAAATGGAAGCGCAATTAGTTATGTTGCTTATGATGGTGATAATAAAATTGGATGTGTATGGGACGGGAAAGAGCATGAGTTAGGTAAGGATATTATTCCTGTTGCTGTTTCTGACGGAGCAAAATATATATATTACGAGAAAGACGTGGTTCTGTATGTGCAGAAGGGAATAGAAAGTGATGAAAGGGAAAGGCTGGCACTTTTTATTGGTTCTTTTCACGGATACTTGATAGTGAACAAGGATTTATCTCAAGCTATTTTCTATGACAGCGATAGATCTAAAAGTTATATAAGCCGGGATGGTGGAAAGAAAGAGTCTCTCTCCGATGAGAGGATAAATAAAGTTATTACACCAAATGGAACAAAAAGTTTACATAGGTTTCAAAATGGTATGGTTGATATTTATCCAATTTCAAGTTTTTCAGATACATATTATAAAACTTTAGACTACGTCTCCTATTTCGTTAAGATATATCATATAACAAAACAATACAAGGCAATTGATATCGCTGATGATAATGATACCACTTCCGAAGTTTTTCTTGCTAACGATGGTAAGACTTTGATTTATTTGCAAAGCGGTCGCATTTATAAGGTTAACGGCATGGAGGAAAACCCGAATACAGAAGTACTTGTTTCTGAAGATGCAAATCAGCTTTTTGCAGTTTCTGATGGTAGTGCTGTTTTTTTTACCAATGAGGATAACGAATTATATTATCAAAAAGGGAAAAGTAAGCCAAAACTCGTTTCATCAGACGAACCAATTGATGAGTACGACCCAAGGTCGATACGCTTCGCCGTGTTTAAGGGAGATTCTCTTTATTATGCAGTTGATAATGAGTTGTATTTTTCATCCGGAGCAAAGGGAAAGCTTGTAAATGAATTTGATTATAATATTTATAGTATAAACGTAGAAGGCGGTGCTGTAATTGTTTCTACTTACACGGTTGATAACGGATACAATTCTAACAGTAATATTATATATAGCGCGGAGAGTTTAAGCCTATACAAATACCGTTCCATAGACGGTAGAAATTTTGAGTTGATAGAAGAAGATTAGCTAAAAAATGGAGGTAAGAAAATGGCCGAAAATGTAAAATGTAAAACTTGCGGTGCTAATGTTCCTGCGGGAATGAAGTTTTGCGCCTCGTGCGGGGCAGCGGTTGAACGTACCGAAGTGTCTGCGGCTACTTCGAAGGAAAGTAATTCAGATAATAATGAGGGCGGCAAAAGGCGAGGTTTAAATTTAAACAAATTAATTATTCCGGCGGTTATTATAATTGCGGTGTTAGGTATTGCTTTCGTTTCTTTAAGCCTTCTTAAACCTGATAAATATGGAAAAATTGTGGGGAAAATATCTATTACAAACGACAGGGAGAACAATGTTGTTATTATTTATCCAAATGGCAAGGGTAAAAGCAACATTGATGGTGAATGTGAATTGGGGCAGTATAATTTTGAAGAAACAAAAGCGGCTTTTTTAATTAGAGAAGAGGAAGGCGATGAAGGTTCGTCACTTTATCTTGTAACCGACGAAGTGAAGCTTATTGATGATAATGTTCATAGGTTTTCTTTTTCTGCTTCCGGTAATGCAATAGCATATGTAAAAAATTTTGATTCTGCTGAAAAAACTGGAGAACTATGGCTGTATTATAACAATAAGAAAGACTTAATTAACGAAAAAGCAGAAGGAAAACCATTCATTTCTCCAAAAGGAAGCGCAATTGGTTATGTTGCCTATGATGGGGGCGATAAAGTTGGCTATGTATGGGACGGGAAAGAACACGAGATTGGCGAAGATACTATTCCTATCGCCGTTTCAGACGGAGCGAAATACATATATTATAAAAAAACCGATACTCTTTACGTACAAAAAGGAACAAAAGGTGATGAAAGAGAAAAACTCAGCGAAATTCCTCTTGCTATATCATTGATGCTAAATAAGGATTTATCGCAAGTAATCTATAGTAAATTCGACGAAAATGAAGGTACTAAAAGCTATATAAGCCGGAGTGGGGGAGAAGGGGAGTTTTTGTCTGACCAAATGATAGGTAGATTAATTATTCCCAGCGGTACAAAAAGGCTAAGTTGCGATTATGATTTATTTACATTCATTGATCTGTATCCTGTTTCAGATTTTTCGGATACGTTTGGCAGAACCACCGGAACTTCCTGTGAACTTTACCGCATAACACAAAAGTACGATGCAATAAATATTGGTATGGATATTGATACCGTTTATTCCGGAGTTTTCCTTGCCGATGACGGAAAAACGATGATTTATTCTCGTGATGGTAGTGTTTACAAGATTAATGGCATGGAGGAAAACCCTAATCCTGAGAGGATATTTACCGGTGATGTGTTAAGATTTCTTGCTGTTTCTGACGGCAGTGCAGTATTTTATGTAAAAAATAATAACGAGATTTATTATAAAAAAGGAAAAGATGAACCGACTCTTGTCTCAGATGACCAAATCGATGAAAACAGCCCAAAGGTGGCGCAGTCAGTTTTACTTAATGGAAAAACACTTTATTATGCAATTGGTAATGAGTTGTATTTTTCAGAAGGCGCAAAGGGAAAGCTTGTAAACGAATTTGAATTTGATATTTATGGTGTATCAATTGAAGGTGGTGCGGTAATTGTGTCTACATACATAGATGAGCGTGGTTATGATCCTAATATTAGGAGTTATGAACAAATTCTGCACCACTACCGCTCTACAGACGGAAAAAATTTCGAGTTAGTGGAAGCTGATTAATAAAAAGCGGAGGATATTTATAATGGCGGAAATTAGAAAATGCAAAACGTGCGGCGCTACAGTTCCGGCGGGTATGAAGTTTTGCGCAACATGCGGTACGAAGGTTGAATTTACCGCAAATGAAAATACGGGTGATATACCCGGAAAAAAGACGAATCTCAACTTAAGAAATTTTAATTTAAAAAAATTTGCAATGCTCGTGGTTATAATTATTGTTGCTTTTACCGCAATAAATTTTGTGTACGCGCAATTAAAACCCAGCAAGTACGGGCAGGTTAAGGGGAGCATATCCTTTGTACCCGGTGAGGGAGAGGTTACAGTATACACAAACGGAAACGGAAAAGAGAGTATGGAAGGACAGCTTGCAATTGGCAGTACAACGGAACCGCAGTGGAATCTTGACGGAACAACGGCTGCATTTATGGTAGGAGATGCAGAAGGTAACTGGTCAAGTGAACATGAAACATATACTTTGTACACCGTTACAGATGAGTTGCAAATGATTGATGAAGAAGTTTTAAATTTTATGCTCTCGGCTACCGGTGATGCTGTAGTTTATGTAAAGGAATTTGATTCGGGTGAAAAAACAGCGGAATTATGGCTGTATTCGGGCGGCAAAAAAACCATGATAAGCGATGAGTATTACGCGTTATTTGAAGGAATCTTTCAAGGAGTTTATCTCGAATATGTTGATACTAACTATGTTGTGTCGCCTAAAGGGGATGCGGTAAGCTATTTGGCTTATAACGATGGCGGCAGTCACACTAATTTTATTTGGGACGGAAAAGCGCAGGAGCTTGGAGAGGATATTAAACCCTTTGCAATCTCGGACGGTGCGAAATATGTTTACTACAGAAAATGGGATGGTTTTTATGCTCAAAAAGGAACTAATAAAGAAACCGCGCAAGAAATTGGAGTGAATGGTGACCATTACCACGCAAACGCTGATTTGTCCCAGATGGTATTTAGTTGCGAAGACGGAACTTATATTGTGCGAAATGGCGGCGAAAAGGAGTTGTTGTCCAATTCGCGAACGGAGGCGGGTTTTGTAGTGCCGTATGGAACGGCATTGCGAAACGAAGGGCAATTAACTATGTATTCAATTTCGAATTTTGAGGATACATTCTATATTTCTACTACATGGTACGGTGGCGCTGATGGTTTTGATGTGTACCATATAAATGGCAAATACAAAGCGGATGTAGCGGCGCGTGCTAACGGTCAGATTTACCTTGCAGACGATGAAAAAACTCTGATTTTTGATAATAAAAAGGGTATTTATAAGGTAAACGGCATGTTAAACAATCCGGAAAAGGAAGAATGTCTTGTTGAAGACGATGTTGCGTATTTTTTTCCAACAGTAAATGGGGAATCCTTTTTTTACGAAAGTGATGACGACGAGATTTTATATCAAAAAGGGAAAGGCAAATCTGTATTAGTATCCGACGAAATAGAATCGTACTCCGGTAATTCCAGCCAATTTGACGGATTAAGCTACAACACTTCGCAGTGGTACAATAGTGCGTACATATCGTCGCGTGGAGATGTAATGAAGAATTATAGGATGTTTCAAGGGGATACGCTGTTTTACAGTATAGACGAGAAATTGTTTTCTTCAAGCGGGAAGGAAGGAGAGCCGGTAGATATTGACGGTATTGTTGATTCATTTACCGCAGATCCTTTTAATGTCTTTGTTTATTCCGAATATGATAGGTACGATGAAAGATACTACCATTCGTCAGACGGAAAGGATTTTGATATTGTTGATGTAATATTTAAGGGAGTACAATTTTAAATGGGAGGAACCAGAATATGATTTGCAGTAATTGCGGGGAATACATACAAGATGACTATGCTTTTTGCGGCAACTGCGGGTATAAAGCGGAAATAAAGCCTGCGCCCGAACCGGTTCCGGCGGTTATTCCTGTACCTGAACCTATACCTGAACCGGAAGTTGTGCCAATAAAGGAGCCGGAGCCGAAATTAAAGCCCATAAAGGAGCCGGAGCCGGAATTAAAGCCTATAGAAGAACCTGCGCCGGAAGTTATGCCTGCAAAGGAGACAGTGCGGGAGGTAGCGCCCAAACCTGAACCTACGCCGGAAGTTATGCCCGCAAAAGAACCTGTGTGGGAGGAAGCAAAGCCGATTCATCCGAGCTTTACCGAAAAAAAAGAAACTAAGCGCGAAACAAAGCCGGAATCTGCTTCCGCAGGTTCTGCTGTTGGTTCATTTTTTAAAGCCGTTTTTTCAGTGGTTTTAGGCTTGCTATTATTTGCCGTTACAGCCGCAGTTATTGTTATTTCGGCACTTCGTCCCGGAAATATTCCCGGAATTATCGCAAAATCAGATATTGCGGGAATAATTGAATTCGCCGAATTAAGCGAAGAAATTGTGGAAAGCGCAAATACCTCTTTAATATTAAGCAGAGAAATTGAAGAGGAAGATGTTTACGCGTTTTTCAGCCGTGAAACTGTTGCGGAGGAAATAGGCTTTGCGGTAGGTTTATATGCCGAGGAGGCCGCCGCCGGTAACTATAGTTATTATCCGGAGCGAAGGGATGTTATCAGCTTTATGAAATCTATTTCTTCCGATATCCGCCGTGAAATAGACTATGAATTATCGGATTATGATTATGAAATGGTAACGAAATTATTGAATGAAACCGACCCTATGCTGGAGTTTAGCATAGAAAACATCCTGACCAATAATAATATTGATTATGCTATTCCTTACTTTGTGTTTTCCGGATATTCGTTGATGGTAATTTCTGTTTTGTGTTTTTTGGTAGCGGTTAATATATTTTTACTGCACAAAAACAAAATCAGGTTGGCTTTTCTGAACATATGTATTCCGCTCGTGATAATCGGAGTAATATTAGTCATTTTTTCTTTGTTGACCGGATTATTTTCTGATATCGTAAATAACGGCGATCTTGCTGTTATTACATATTTTTTTGACGGCTTGGCTTCTGTTTTGCTTTTACCCGGGTTAATATGCGCTATTGTTGGCGTTTTAGCGTTTATAGTATTTTTAATAATTAGCGTTGTACGCAAATCCCGTCCGTTACACAGCGCGAAAAAAAGAACCGCTTTAAACATAGCGGGTTTAGGCATTAACATAGCGTGCATTATAACGTGCGTAGTTTTAAGCTTTTTGTGTTTGCAAAACGTGCCCGAAGCCTATGCTTCCGAGCAAAGCGAAACCGAAGACGCAGCACCATTTGACAGCGAAGAGCAGGGAAATACAGAAGGAATAATTGAAGATGAAATTCAAGAACCTGTTGATTCTTTGGAAAATGCCGAACTGCGAGAACCTGCTGAAAGTCAAGAGGCAGCAGAACGCCCGGAACCTGCTGAGGTTCAAGAACAAGCTGAAGGTCCGGAGCCTGCTGAAACCCAAGAACAAGCTGAAGTTCAGGAGCCTGTTGAAACCTCAAATGAGGCGTTGCCGCTGGGCTTTAACGGACAAAACGGAGCGGATCCGACAACCGAATATTATCTTGACAACCCGCTTAAGTTTAGAGTGGGTGATGTACTGCGAATTGATTTTAGTTTTATAGACATACAAGGTTATGATTATGGGGAAGAGTTCACTTTTTTAGATGAAAACGATAACATAATACAATCATTCGTCTCAGTAGATTCACACGGGCCGTATGTGGTGAACACAGCAGGACCTTTTGGGATTTCATCTTCCGGTGTGGCAGTTAAAGTTCGCATGAATTTTGAATCTTCGCAGGGAGAGGACGTTGTTTACAATGACATTAAGTTTGTTATTTCCACACAATAATTATTGCAGTTCAGTAATTATAAAAAAATTTTTTAGGAGGATTTTATGAAAAAATCTAAACGTTTTATCTCTTTATTTCTTGCTGCAGTAGCGGTAACCCTTTTACTTGCGGCATGTGGCGGCGGCGGTTTGCCCAATGGGCGTTATGAACCCACGGATTCCGCGCAAACTGCTTTTATTCCCGCTATAGTTGTTGACGGGAATAAATTCAGCGTACTTATGCCAATGGAAATGGGCGCAAATGATTTTACGTATGAGTTTAGCGACGGTACATTTACGCTTACGGACGCAAACGGTATGTCCGCAAGTATACCCTGCACCTACAAAGACGGCATACTTTCATATGGCGGCGTAGAATTTAAAAAGGTTAGCTGAGTTAGGCGATGAGAAGAAAATAAAAACATCAAAAAAGGCGTGAACCCAATTTCCAAGGTTCGCGCCTTTTGCAGCATAATTTTCCCTGTATTTTCATCTACATATCTGCATACATACCTGCATATCCGCATACCTACACACCAACATACATCTCCCGGCTTTTCAGCTCATTATCCTCGCCCAGCAGTAAATTCCCGAAAAAACGGTTTAAATAAACCATTGTGGCCGTAACGCCGTTTTTTCTGTTATTGTAATTTGCCCGTACAAGCGCGTTTCGAAAGTAATACGCGTTTTTCTCAAACGTATCATTTGTTATATCGTAGCCGAACGAGCGCAGATACTGAATTGCAAAAACCGCTATCGTGCGGGTATTACCCTCCGCGAATGCGTGAATTTGCCACAGACCGGAAATGAATTTGGCAATATGCTCGACCGCCTTGCGTTCGTTAAGCGGTGCGTAATCGAAGCTCTTTTCTTTTTCAATATCGTACTCTATGGATTGGGTTAGCGTTCGAAAGTCGTCGTAGGTAACCGAATTGCCGCCAAGAACCCATTCGGCTTTTGATATGTTGTAAGTGCGAACCGTGCCCGCGAATTCGTAAATTCCGTCAAACAAACGCTTGTGTATTATCATCAGCGCGGCGGGAGATAGTTTGAACGCCTTGCTTGATAGTATGCCGGCAATTCGAAGCGAAACCTTATCCGCTTCCTCGGTACGGCTATTTTCTGCGTTTTCGGGCGGTTTACGCTTGTAGTATTCAGTTATCAGCCGCTCCGCTTCGTAAAGTGAAATTTTGCCCTCGATGTTGGCGTTCGCAGTTTCAACTAAGTATTTGGAAGGGGTAAGGCCGTCAACGTCTTGAAGCCCTATCGCGGTTTTCCAGTTGTAACTGCGTTCCCGCCTGTTTGGTTCGTTTTCCGGCGTGTAGTTTAAATAATCTTCCACGTTTACCATCCTCCCTTTCGTAATAAACGCACGCGGTAAATAGTCTCAATGCCTTATGCGCACGTGCGCAAAGTTTCACCAAGAAAACCGCTTGGTAAATCCTAACGCACCTTAGGTTAATATATTCTGCGAACGCCTCAAAGTCAAGGTAAATATCAAAAATTGCGTTTTCAAAATAGCAATGCTATAATTAACCGTATAATTATACCTTTAACAAAAGACAACTTTTGGCGGCGCTTAAACTAACTTTTGGGAGCCGGTTTAACTAAACAAAAGCGGGCATTTCCTTAAATAAGGAGGGGTTATATGGGCGCGTTTACGGGCGGTAAACTCAATCTTCTTTTAATCATTATATTATTTGCCATACTTTTGGCGGCGCAAAATTTTCTTATTTTGCATCAGGTACGGGGCATGTCGGGGGATGCGCATGTTGTTAATTATTCCGGTTTGGTGCGCGGCGCAACGCAGCGTTTAGTTAAGCTTGAGCTTTCACGACAGCCTAACGACGAGTTAATGGCGCTGCTTGAGGAATACATATACGGCCTTGCGGGGTACCAAAACAACTATAAAATTGTGTATATGGAATACGAGCCGTTTCAAACTTCCATTAATGAACTGATTGTTATTTGGAAGGAGCTTAAAACCGCAATTTACAATTACCGCGCGGGTAAAATGCCGGCCGAGGTTCTTCTTGAAGTAAGCGAGCGGCATTTTCAAAAAGCGGACGAGGCAACGCATAACGCCGAATACGGTTCGGAAGGTAAGGTGCGTTACACGGATATGCTTATTAAGGCCGGTATGGTCGCTACCGCGGTTATTGTTATAATCGTCGCCTTTTTGGCTGTGGCGCTGAGGCGTTCTCAGCGTCGTCAAATGCAGGTTTTGCGGGAGAAAAACCGGGAGCTTGAGGCGGCGGTTTTAGAGGCAAACGAAGCCAACCGCGCAAAAAGTACCTTTCTTTCAAACATGTCGCACGATATCCGCACGCCTTTAAACGGCGTAATAGGTATGACGAATATTGCGTTTAAAAACTTAAGAAATCCCGAAAAAATGAGGGATTGCCTTCGAAAAATCGAGAATTCGTCCAAGCATTTGCAGAGCCTTATAAACGATGTTTTGGATATGTCAAAAATAGAAAGCGGTAAGTTCTTTTTAAACAACGGCGAAATTTATTTGCCGGAGTTTATGAGGGATTTAATAAATATCACCGGGCAGCAGATAAGGTCTAAAAAGCACGAGTTTAATGTTTCGGTTTTTTCCGTCACGAATGAAAATATTATTGCGGATAGGCTTAGGCTTAACCAACTGTTTGTAAATTTAGTATCGAACGCGGTTAAGTTTACGCCTTACGGCGGGAAAATTTCGTTTATAATCAGGCAGCTTAGTTCATCCAAAGAGGGCTGTGCCCGTTTCGAATTTATCTGCAGGGATTCCGGAATAGGTATGAGCGAAGAATTTATGCAGCATCTTTTCGATTCCTTTTCGCGCGAGAGGGATTCAAGAATAGATAAAATAGAAGGTTCCGGCCTTGGGCTTACAATAACCAAGCGGATTGTTGATTTAATGGGCGGGGAAATACGGGTTAAAAGCGAAAAAAACAAGGGTACTGAGTTTACCGTTACGCTTGAATTTGCCGCCGGAGGCGATATTCCCATACCCGAAACCCTTAACGGTGTTCGAGTACTGCTGGCGGATACGGATACGGACGTATGCGCCGATTCCGCAAGCGTTCTTGAAAAAATGGGCGTTTACGTTTCGGCAAAAAGTGATTTGCGCGAAATAGCTTCTCTTTTAAAAAGCGGGGAAAAGTATGATATATTTATTGTAAACCGAATGCACATAAAGGAAGGTTATGATGTTTGCGAACTGTTTAAGGAAAAAATGGGGGAAAACGCGCCGGTTATTTTAAGCTCCGTTTGGGACCGTTCCGATATGGAGCATGATATGTCTTTGGCAAAAGCTACGGGGTTTATTCAAAAGCCGTTTTTCCGGTCAGTCTTATTTTCTAAAATCAGCGAAGTTTTATTTGGAAAGAGGGACAAAACAAATTTTTCGCCGAACGGCGGCGGTATGAGGTTAGACGGTATACGCATCCTAATGGCGGAGGATAACGAGCTTAACACCGAAATTGCCGTTGAAATGCTAACGTCATCCGGAATACTGCTTGATTGCGCCGTTAACGGAAAGGAAGCTTTGGAAATTTTCGAAGCGTCCGAACCTTCCGCATACGCCGTTATTCTGATGGATATGCAAATGCCGGTTATGTCCGGCTGCGAAGCCGCTTCTGCTATTCGCAAATCGCCGCATCCCGACGCGTTAACCATACCTATTATCGCAATGACGGCAAACGCGTTCGAGGAAGATGTTCGCGAGGCTTTTAACGCCGGAATGAACGCGCATGTTGCCAAACCGGTGAATTTTGAAAACCTGAAAACGGTTGTAAGCTCCTTTTTACCGGATAGGGAAGAGGAACACCGGCAAACGGACATGCCGCCGCAACAGGCGCGCAGTACCTTAGAGCCAAACCCCCTTGAGGATTCGTTAAATCCATACGGAATAAATGTGCCCGCGGGGGTTAAGCGTTTCGGCGGGAATAAAAACACTTATGAGAGAATTCTTTTTAAATTTCCTATGGATAATAATTTTGATCAGCTCTTGGAGGCGATGCGCCTTGAAAAGTTTGAGGTTGCGGCAAAAGCCGCGCACGCGCTAAAGGGAGTATCCGCAAATTTAAGCATAGAGAGTTTGGCGCAGGAGGTTTCAAAGTTAGAGCAAGCTTTAAAACAGGGGAATAACGAGCTTGCGGCTGAAATTCTTGAAAAGCAGGTTAGGGGATTGTATGAAAACGTTTCTCGCGCAATAGCCGATTACTCAAGCAAACAAAAAAGGAGCGAATAATTTCGCTCCTTTTATTTGCGGATATTTTATTTAAACACTATCATAGCCGAAGTATAATTCATAAACCCGTAAAACGCTTCGCCGTATGTAGAAAACCCGATTGTCGGTATGCCCTCAAAAATTTTGCCGTATTCATCGGTTTTACCCTCGCCCTCTAATTGGAGCGAACGCAGGTTGCAGCGAAAATCAATTATACCGGAAATACTGCCAAGTTCCTTCCTTTTTTCCTCTACTGCGGCTTTTGTGTCCGGAATCATATCCCTTACTTGGAGCACGCTTAGGCGCTGGCCTTCAAAAATCCTGTTGGCAAAACGGACGCAGGTTTCGTCGGTATGCTGGAAAACCCTGATGTAAATGTCGGAATTAATAACAATACCTATGGGGTTTGTTCTGAGGTATTTGCGGAATCTATCTTGATCGCCCAAAAAATCCTCAAGTTTTACGCCCAAAGCGCCCGCCAAAAGCTCTGACGCCGGTTTGCCGTCGAATTCGTATACTCTTCTTTTAACAATGTCGGATTTTGTAACTTTAAATTCCGGGCCGATAACATCCGCGCTTTGAGTTTTTATAAAGCTAAACCCGCTTTCGCACTTAAATACCGCCAAAAGCGCCGCGTTATCGTAAGCTTTGCCGTTAGCGAAAACAAACGACGGTTCCAAGCGCTGTACGGAGCTTGCGGTTCCGCCCACAAACATTATGTTTGTACGGTCGCCGATAGCCTCTAAAAGCTCCTCCTCTTTTAACGCCAAAGTATCCACCATTATGATGCCGCCGTATTTGTTATAATCCGCATGATTAATTGAAAAGTTAAAATAAGAATTAAATTTGCTGAATGTAGTGTCTAAATCGAAGCCGTCGCGCAGATTTTCAACAACTTCAACGTGAACATCGTCTATAACGGCTGAATTAAACGCCATTGCAGTTATGGAATTGAAGTAAGAGTGGGTATCGTTTATTTCAGATATTGAGCAACAGCCGAAAACAACCGTATCCGGAAAGGCTTCCTGCATTTTTTGCGCGATATCTTCGCATACATATGTATTTTCTGAGGCAAAAAAGATGATCATTTTTGCGTTGAAACCGTTAAGCTTGTCTTTAAGCTCGGCAACGGCTTCGGATGAGTTTGGGTTTGTTGAACAGAAAGATTTAATATTCATTTTCAGCCCTCCTAATTGATATGATAATAGATTACAAAATAATACCAAAATCCCGCGCAACATCTCGGATTTGCTGAACGGCGGCAGGGTCGTCCGGCGAATTATCGGTATAAGAATCCACATCAATGCCTTTTAAAATTAATTTTACGCGAAGGCTGTTTTCAATGAATTTGTCACCCTTGGATTTTTCTAAAATGAATTTTTCAATCATACTTTTTACCTGACCAATCATTTTTCCACGCCCTTTTTAATTTTTTTTACTTTAAAACTCTCCGCGATTATACTTCGCCCTTCATTGATGTTT
The DNA here is from genome assembly GCA_031271295.1 of Clostridiales bacterium. Classification (GTDB taxonomy): domain Bacteria; phylum Bacillota; class Clostridia; order Lachnospirales; family WQUN01; genus JAISVZ01. Next base: position 33,478 of record JAISVZ010000196.1, read on the forward strand.
TTAATTTCTCCGAGAGATATCATTTGTATAACAAGGTTTCCCGCAGCAGTTGCTTCAACCGGACCGGCAAAGATGTCCGTTTTACATTTTTCGGCTGTTAGGCGGTTTAGCAGCATGTTTTGGCTGCCGCCTCCTACTATGTAAAGCCCTTTTACATCCGCGAAACTTAAAATTTCACCGTAAGTTTTCTGATAACTTAGGGCTAAACTGTCGAAAATGCAACGCGCGATTTCGGCTGTTGTTTCGGGCGGTTTTTGAAAACTTTCCCTGCACGCAAGCCTAATTTCTCCTATCATATCAGAAGGATTCAGAAAACGCAAGTTATTAACGTCAACTGTCGAACCGAAGGGGGCCTCCGCCATAGCGGCAAGCTCTTCAAAACTTGGCTTTCCGCCCAAAAGCCTTCTAACCTCCTGCAAAACCCAAAGCCCCATAATATTTTTAAGCACGCGGTATGTGCCAAACACGCCGCCTTCGTTTGTAAAGCTTGGGTTTTGCATATACGGAGCGTTCATTTGCGCACCCATGAGAGACCACGTTCCGGAAGATATGTAGGCAAAATCGCCGGTTGCGGCGGGCACGGAAGCCACGGCGGACGCGGTATCATGCGAGGCGGGCAAAATTACCGCCGCTTCGGGGTATTCCTTCATATAACCGATTTTTGTACCAGCCTGAACTATTTCGGGAAAAATACCGCGCTTAAAACCTGTCATTTCAATAAGTTCGTCGTCCCAATTGCCCGTTGATATGTTTATTAGCTGCGTTGTTGTGGCTATTGTGTATTCGCACGCCATTTTCCCCGAAAGCTTGTAATGCAAATAATCCGGTATGGTTAAAAAACGCGCGGCATTTTTGTTCTTGTGCGCTATAAGCTGATAAATGGTGTTGTACTGCGCGGTTTGAATTCCGGTTTTTTTGTACAAAAAGCTTTGGTCTATTGTTTCCGGCAAGCCGTCCGTCCGATGATCTCTGTAGGAAAAAACATCGGATACAAGCTCGCCTTTTTCGTTTAGCAAGGCGTAGTCCACGCCCCATGTATCAACTCCGACGGATTTAAACGGAAAATCAGCCTTGGATAAGCCAATCATAATTTCGTTATATATGCGGTTAATATCCCAGTAAAAATGCCCGTTTTTATATTCCGCGCCGTTAGGGAAACGGTGAATTTCCTTTGTGCGCAAAATATTCCCCTCAAGCCAGCCCGCAATAAGCCGCCCGCTCGAAGCTCCTATATCTACCGCTATCGACGCCATTTTATCACCGCCTTACAGTTGTAAATTCAAGTTAAACGCATCGGACAAATCTTTTAGGTTTTCCTCCGTAATTGTTTGTTTTTTGCCGCCCATCGAAATAACTTTTACCGCTATGGCGGACGCTTTTTCTATTGTATGGGCAATACCGAACGCGCCGCTGAAACTTTCCGCGCCGGTAACCAGGCCATGATGCGCCCATATGGCGGCGTCGCGCAGGCGAAGTACGCTTGCGGTTTCCTTGGCAAGTTCCGTACTGCCCGGCAAAAGCCAGTTAATAAAGCCCAAACCCTTTGGAAAAACAACGGCGCATTCCGTAAGGGACTGCCACAACTGTTTGGTAAATGTTTTGCCATCCGGCGGTAAAACATAGGTAAGCGCCATTAAATTAGGTGTGTGGCAGTGATAAATAACGCGGTTTTTTCCGTCCGTGCTTTGCTTTTTTGCTTCGTGGCTAAGTAAATGAGCGGGCAGTTCGCTTGTGGGCGCACCGCTTTTTTTTAGCCCCCAACACACGCGGTAGTGTTCGCCGTCCTCGTCAATTTCAATAATTCCGATATTATCTTCGGGGTTTAGCTCTATATTTCTGAAATGGCTGCCCGTTCCGGTTATCAGAAAATATTCGTCCGCAAGGCTTGGAACGTCCGCGCCAATATCGAACCATTCCCCGTAGGATAGCAACGTATCCTTTAGCGCTCTTGCCTCCTCGGGTTTTATGCGGTATGAAAGGTTACCTCCGTTGTATTCGTGCCAGCCCATCCTGAACCCGTCGCCGCACAAACGCAAAAATTCCGCGACAAATTCCGCTTTTAAAATCTCCATTTTTAACTCCTCCAAATTTTATAAGTTTCACTTCAGATATTTTCTTAGCGTATTTCTAACCGCGCCTTCGCCCGATAGCATTTCCGTAAACATTTTTTCAATTGTATCTCCTAAACTCGTTTGCGTAATATCAAGCCCGAAAATTACGCTGTTACTTAAAATCTCACTTAGCTGACCGGATACGCTCTGCGGGTTATTCCAAACAATATCTTTAAGCTTTGCTTGCAATTCGTCCTTTAAAGGGTCGGTGGATACGGCTATTGGTTTTCCGCGGTCGTCCGCTGCCAAAAGGTACCTCAGCCAGCCGGCGACAGAAAGCGGAATTGCAATAAGCTGCGCAAGGTTTTTTCCTTCTTTTATGTAGCTTTTTATTGTTTCGCCAAACCTTACGGAAACTTTTTGCGAAGTATCCGTTGTTATACGCAGAAGTTCGTCCGGCATAAACGGGTTTGGCAGGCGTTCGTTAACAACCTCGTCTATGAATGCCTTTGGCGATAAAATTACAGGGTCGGTAACAACACTAAGCCCCTCCGTGTAGCCGAGGCGTTTTATTAGTTTTTCTATATCATCGTCCTTCATAACCTCGTGTACATGCTTATACCCGAGCAGACAGCCGAAAACGCTTAACGCGGTATGCAGCGGGTTAAGGCATGTTGTTACCTTCATACGCTCAACCTTGTTTACGGTTTCCCTATCGGTAAAATAAACTCCGGCGTTTTCAAGAGGCGGCCTGGAGTTGGGGAAATTGTCCTCAATAACTAAATACTGCGGTTTTTCGGCGTTGGCGTATAGGGCAATGTGGGTATCTTTTTCGGTAATAAGGGTTTCCATTCCCTCAATTCCGTACTCTTTAAGTTTATCCGCCACAATTTTCGCCGGGCGCGGAGTTATTTTATCTATCATACTCCAGGGAAAACTAACGCATTTTTCATCCGTAAGCCAGTTAATAAAACCGGTATCCGCAAAACCGTTTTCAAGCCATCCGCGGGCAATTTGAACCACGGCATCCGATAATTTCTCTCCGTTATGCGAGCAGTTATCAAGCGATACCACGGAAATTGGAAACATACCCGCTTTGTATCTTTTATATAGCAACGCGGCGGTAATACTCATAACATGGCGGGCTTTTTCCGGGCCGTTTTTAATATCAAGCGAAACTGCCGGCAAAGGTTCACCGGTTGAATTTATTATTGCGTAACCCTTTTCGGTTACGGTGAAAGACATAATTTGAAGCGACGGTGAACACGCAATTTCCGTAAGGCGCTTTAGTGAATCCGGAATTGAAAAATCGGCTTTAACAGCTTCGGCTACAGACGCTACGATTTCGCGGCTCATTGTGGAATCGGAATTTAAAATTACATTTAAAATAAGGTTATCCGAAGGAGCGTAAATTTTATCGATAATTTCGTAGTCGAAAGTTTCCGCCGCTATAATTCCGCGGTCGGTTTCGTTTCGGTTAAGCAAATTCTGCTGCAAAACCGCCAAAAAAGCGCGGAATATATTACCCGCCCCAAAGTGCAGCCACACCGGGTTTTGCTTCGTTTTTTCAACTGTTTCGCGGATGTTGTACCGCGGCAGTAAAACTCCGGCGTTTTCCCAAAAATTTTTGTTTTTAATACCTTCATTATTTAGTTTCATTTTTAACAACAGCCTCCCATAATCCATTTAAATAAGCTGCGCCAAGCGCCCTGTCGTAAAGCCCGTAACCCGGACGAGCCGCTTCGTTCCAAATCATTCTGCCATGGTCCGGCCTTACGTAAACGTTTGGGCAAAAGCGAAACATTGCCTTAACAATTTCGTACATGTCCAAATCCCCCTCGGATGAGAGGTGCGCGGATTCCCTAAAGTGCCTGTAGCCCAAAGTTTTAATATTGCGGATATGCAAACACGCTACGCGATTTAATTCGCCAAACTTGCTGATAATGGACGGAATATCGTTTTCCGGGTTTGAAGCCAAAGAACCCGTGCACAGGCACAGCGAATGATACGGCGAATTATTTAAGCTGAGTATTTTTTCAAAGCCTTGCTGCGTGTGGGCAACGCGCGGCAAGTTGAATATTGGCCAAGCCGGGTCGTCCGGGTGGCACGCCATGGTAATGCCAACTTCCTCGCATACGGGAATTATTTTGTTAAGAAAATATTTATAATTCTCCAAAAGTTTGCTTTCGGAAATATTTTCATATTGCTTCAAAGTTTTTTCAAGTTCCGCCAAACGTTCCGGCTCCCAACCGGGAAGCGAAAAACCTTGAGATTTTTCCGCGGTTCTTTTAACAATATCCAAAGGCCCCATTTCGCCAAGGTCCTTTTCGTTAAAATAAAGCGAACTGGAACCATCCTGCGGTATAAGGCGCGCCAAATCCGTCCGAAGCCAGTCAAAGACGGGCATAAAATTGTAAACTATAACCTTAACGCCGTATTTCGCTAAATTCCGGATTGTTATTTTGTAGTTTTCTATGTACTTATCGCGGTTGCCCGTTCCGGTTTTTATATCCTCGTGAACGTTAACGCTTTCTATTACCTCGCACTCAAGACCGGCCGAGTTTACCTCACTTACATACTTTTCAATTTCATCCGTAAGCCAAACTTCCCCTGCCGCCTTATAGTCCAAAAAACCCATAACACCTGTCATACCGGGTATTTGCTTTATGTTTTCAAGGGTAACGGTATCGCTGTTTGCGCCAAACCAACGAAATGTCATTTTCATACTTGCGTTTCTCTCCTTTTTGTATTATATTTATAGCGTCCTGTGTTGAAAAAATAAAAAATTTGCGGTACTTACATGTATATTATATAATATCCTGGATAAATGTTAAATGTTTATTTAGGAGATGATATATTTATGAAAAAGATAGACGTCGCAATTGTTATGGGAAGTGACTCTGACTTAAACATTATGTCCGCAGCGGCAAATTTTTTTGAGAAACTTGGTATCGCTTATGAAATTACAATAGCTTCCGCGCACCGCACACCTGAACTTTTGCGGGAGTTTATAAAAACTGCAATAGCTTGCGAAGTTAAAGTTATTATTGCGGGAGCGGGCGGGGCGGCTCATTTACCCGGTGTTATAGCATCTATGGTTGATGTTCCGGTTATAGGCGTACCCATAAAAACCTCAGCATTATCAGGGCTTGACTCGTTGTATTCAATAGTTCAAATGCCTTCGGGCGTTCCAGTTGCAACCGTTTCCATTAACGGCGCGTTAAACGCGGGAATTTTAGCGGCTCAAATTTTGTCATTGTCAAACAGCGAGTTTTCTGTTAAGCTTAAACTGTACAAGGACAATATGAAAAATGAAGTTATTCAAAAAGCGGACAAGCTTAGAGAAACCGGCTTCGCAAATTACATTTTTTCTTAAGTGCTTTACAAAATTTTTATATGAGGGTGAGAACTTATGTCAGAAATCAAGAAAACAATCGGCGAGAACATCAGGTTCGAAAGGCAGCAAAGAAACATGTCTTTAGAGGACTTGGCCGAAATCCTGGGAATTACCCCGGGCTTTTTAGGGTTGGTTGAAAGAGGGCACCGCGGAACGGATATTTCCAAACTTGCGCAAATTGCGAAAGTTTTCGGTGTAACTATCGATCACTTAACTCTTGTACGGAAAAAGAACGAAGCTAAAAAAGTTAAGGAAGCTAACGACCCGGTTGAGAACAAAAAATCCACCGTTTATTCGATGGTTTTCGACCTCGACATCAAAGAGCTTGAATTCATTATTCAAGTTGTTCGTTCGTTGAAGCAGCTCAGGTAATTTCTGCTGAATTTACCAAACCCAAAAATAATAGGAGGGCTTGTTTGCGCATATACTAATTGCGTACGCATAGCTCTCTTATTTTTTTGCGAAAAATGATTTTTCAAACATTAAGCCGCGCCGAAATCCTTGTAAACCCTGCCGATATCAAGAAAAAACGCGAGTTAAGTATGACATAATAGTATTAATCGATGACACTCCAATGTCATCAATTCAAAAAAAATCGTCACCTTATTTTCAAAGCTGTAGAAATTTTTGAAGCAGCTTCTTCGGCGAAGTGTGAACAGTACCAATATTTAGCTGTGTTGAGAAAAGTACAAATTTGCTTTTTTGAAACAATTTGTTATATAATGCGTCTTGTATACTGCTAAGGCAAACAAAATGCTAACCGCGCGGGAAAGTTGCCGCGCCGGGAGGGCTTTAATCCAAGGAGGTGACGAATTAGTGGAGCCTGTTATACAACTGAAGGACGTGCGTAAGGTGTACGTTATGGGGCATGAAAAAATTATAGCTTTAAACAATATAACGCTTACGTTTGAAAGGGAAAAAATATACTGCCTTTTAGGTACATCCGGTTCCGGCAAATCCACACTTTTAAACCTTATCGCCGGTTTGGAGAAACCCACGAAAGGCTCCATAACTATCGCAAATAGGCACATTGAAAAAATGAGCGAAAATCAGCTTGCAAAATTCAGGCAGGCAAATATAGGGTTTGTATTTCAATCCTACAACCTGCTTCCAACGTTAACGGCGCTGGAAAATGTTACTCTTCCGCTTATATTCAAAAAAATACCCAAACGGGTAAGAATAAAAAGAGCGAAGGAAATGCTAAAAGCCGTGGGGCTTGCCAACAGAGCTAAACATAAGCCTTCGGAAATGAGCGGCGGTCAGCAGCAAAGGGTTAGTATCGCCAGAGCATTTATAAACGACCCTTCCATTGTTTTCGCGGACGAACCAACCGGAAACCTGGATACAAAAACCACCGCCGAAATGATGGAATTAATTACATCAATAGCAAGAAACAACAAGCAAACTCTGATAATAGTTACTCACGACCTTGAAATTTCCAAATACGCCGATACCATTATTCATATACAAGACGGTATGGTGGATAAAATTTACGATGTGCAAAAGAATGATGAAGTTTTGCAAACAAAAGAAAATGAACAAGCAGGGCAAGTTCTGCAAACGCAAGATAGCGAACAAACCGGGGAAGTTTTGCAAGCGCAGGATAATGAACAAACCGGGGAAGTTTTGCAAGCGCAGGATAATGAACTAATCGGGGAAGTTTTGCGAACGCAGGAAAGCGAACCAAAATAACATGTTTTACAAACGCAAGAAGGAGGATATTAAATTGCGAAAAAATCTTTTTGGAATAATTATAACGGCAATAATTTGCTTAACTAATGTGTTTTCGGTTTACGCAACCGAAACGGGAACAGGCAACGGAACAACCACCGGGCCTTCTTATGAGGAGCAGCTTGATAGCATAAATAAAAAGGTTGACCAAAGCCTCAGCGAATATAACGAGTTGTATATCAGCGTTTTAGAGAGGTTAAACGCTTTGCAAAACGGCGGGGGCGGCGCGGATGTGGATACTTCCGTTAAAATTGAAACTCCGAAAATTAAGGTTACGGCGCCGGCGGTAATAAATTTGAGCGGTACAACATCGCGCACAAACGAAATAACCGTTAAAAATATCGGTTCGGGGGATGCGTTTAACCTTCTTGTGCAGGTTCAAATTCCGGAAACGTCGCAGATTGTAGCCTATTTTCCGGATAACACAAACTTTACCGATTCCCTGCGCGAAGGCGGTACAAAAAAGGTTAACATCCGTTTGGAGCCGAACAAAAACGCTGCTACCGGTATTTACCCCATAACGTTAAAATACACCTATATAGATGAAGATAACAAAGAAATTTCCGATACGGATACTGTTTACGTTAAGCTTGATAACCCGGATGCGGAGCAGCTTTTCGCAAATGTTTCGCTTTATCAGTTTAATAACACCAAAACGGAAATAGCCGCGGGCGATACATTTTCCGTGGAGGCTCTTTTGGAAAACACCGGCAGCGAAAAAGCTTCCGATATTCAGGTTTTAATAGAAGGGTTAACCGCCGAGGGCGTTTACTTGGAAGGCTCCACCGGTAGCCATTTCTTCCGCGAAATGACGGCGGGCGCGAAAAACAGCGCCGGCTTTAATTTAAAAACCGCAGATAAAGCAAAAAGCGGCACATATCCGCTGACATTTAAGGTGAGCTTTAAAAACGAAAAGGGCGAAGCCAAGGAAAATACGTACACGTATTACGCGTTTGTTTCCGGGAAGGATACCTCCGCCGATAACGTTGCTGTAACTTCCGGGCAAATATCATCGCCCGGCGGCGAAATAGAAGTAGGGGAGGATTTTACCGTTACAATTCCCATAGTAAACACGGGTACAGAAGCCTCGCCAAGCGTTAAAATTACCGCAAACGCCGGAGCGGACGGGTTTGTTGTACCGAAATCGTCGGATACCGTTGTTATAAATAATTTGGCGGCGGGCGAAACGCAAAACGTATCTTTCTCATTTGCCGGAACAAGCAAAGCCGAAACGCGCAACTACGCCATAGGTTTTACCGTGGAATACGAAACGGGCGAAGCGGGCGCGGACGGAGCTAATATTACCAAACGTTTTTCGCAGTACGCGGGCGTAAACATTAACAATCCCGACGCGAAAGATGAAGACGAAAAGAAAAGCGTACCCAAAATTATTATAAGCCGCTACTCCGCGGACCCTATCGTGGTTGGCGCGGGGCAAAATTTCGACCTTTCAATTACGTTTTTAAACACTCACGCCGAGCGCACAATTAAAAACGTAAAGGCGTACTTTACTTCTCAGGATGAAACCGAAAAAAAGGGAACTGTTTTTACGCCGGTAGACGCAAGCAATACGTTTTATATTGATGAAATTGCGCCCAAGGCGGAGGTAGACAAAAACATTACATTCTACACCGTGCCGGATGCCGCGCCCAGGAATTACAACGTTTCGGTAAACTTCGAATACGAGGACGAGGACGGCACGGAGTATAAAACCGTGGAACAGTTCGGCGTTAACGTAAAGCAAATTACCAAGCTTGATACCGGGGATATTAACATTCCGGAGGAAGGTTTTGTTGGGCAGCCTATAAGCGTTTATTTCGATTTTTTCAACACCGGAAAGGTTACGCTTTCAAACCTTCTTATAAAAATGGAAGGCGAATTTGATATGAGCACAACTTCCAGTTATTACAGTAACCTTGCTCCCGGAGCTTCGGATATGTATGATATGTCGTTTACGCCAATAGAGGCGGGAACAAAAACCGGAAGTATAGTTATAACTTATGAGGACGACGCGGGCGAACAGATAGAGGTGCGCCGCGATTTTACCGTAAACGTTATGGATACCGGCGGGTTTGGAGCGATGGATCCCGGTATGGGTATGGGAATGCCCGGCGAAATGGAAATGCTCCCCGAGGAAAAGGGCATATTCGGCAAAATACTGGATTTTATTAAAAACCCGATTTTTATTGTTTCGGCCAGCGTTGCGGTTGTTGTAATTGTGCTGATAATTGTATTTTCGGTAAGGAGGGCACGAAGAAAAAGGAGGGAACTTGAATTAGATGAGTAGTATAGACACAATTTCGATGTGTTTCCGAAACCTTTTTAAGCGCAAGCTGCGTACCTTTCTTACGGTGCTTAGCGTAATTGTAGGCACATGTGCCATAACTATAATGATTTCACTAACAATCGGGATGAACAAAAATATGGAGGAATCCCTCAGCCAAATGGGCGACCTTTTAACCGTAAATGTGCAAAGGCCGTACAATTATTACGGCGCAGGCGGCGGAATGGTTATGATTTCCGGCTCATCATCCGGCGGAACAGGCGCGAGTTCGAACGAGCTTTTGCTTAACGACGACGCTGTAGAAGGTTTTCGCCAAATAGACGGCGTTTTGGTTGCAACCGCGTTTGTGGATTTAAGCCTAAAGGCGGTGAGCGGCAAAATGCAGACGTGGTTGCAGATACGCGGAATAGAAACGGAAGCGATGCAGCTTTTAGGCCTTGTGCCGGATAGGGGAACGTCATTTACCGGCGCTGATAAATACGAAGCGGTATTCGGCTACAATGTGCCGTTCGATTTTTACAACCCCAGGGACAGATTTCAGGAATGGTCGTACTGGTCCCCGTTTGAAGGCACGGAGGATACCCGCGTTCCTTCAGTTGATATTTTCGAGGATAAAATACAGTTCTCCTACGATTATAACCTTGGTGAAAAAAACGTTTCCTATCAGGAAGGAACAAAACCCGTTAAGCCGTACACGCTAAAACCAGTGGGTTGGCTTCCCTACAAATCTGATTCGAGCTATTACGTGTATATGCCGCTCGACGACGTTCTTGAAATACAAGAAGAGCAGCAAAAATGGGAAAGCAACCAGCAGTGGAACCAAATGGGCGGCACGGGAAGAAAAAACAACCGCCGCGACGAAGGTTATAACAACGTTATTGTTAAATTTACGGATATAAAATATGTAACGGACGGGCTGAAACAAATAAGAGATCAAGGCTTCGAAGCCTACGGCATGATAGAATCCTTAAACGAGATGCGCAAAATGACGGATTCCATGCAGCTTCTCTTCGGCGCAATCGGCGGCGTTTCGCTTTTTATCGCGGCTATAGGCATTGCCAACACAATGTTTATGTCCATTTACGAACGCACAAAGGAAATTGGCGTAATGAAGGTTATTGGCGCAACGCTTCGCGATATTCGAAGCCTGTTTTTGCTTGAAGCGGCGATAATTGGTTTTATGGGCGGCGTGTTGGGTATTGGGATAAGTTTTTTGGTTTCAATGCTGATAAATTCGAACGGCATTTCGTTTTTAAACCAAATGAGCTACGGTATGAACACCGGCGGCATATCGTCCATTCCGCTGTGGCTGTGCTTGGCGGCGCTTGGCGGCGCGGTGGTTATTGGTACAATTTCCGGTTTTTTCCCCGCAAGACGGGCAATGAAGCTCTCTGCGCTGTCGGCTATTCGGACGGAGTAGATTGTTAATCATATTGGCTTGCTCCGATGAATAAAATTGTAACAAAAGATTGCCGCCGTTAAAGGAGGCAAAATAGGAGCTAAAAAATATGATAAACTTAAAAAAGGCGCAAATAAATATTATTTTTGCCGTATTGCTTGTTTTTGTGTGCGCCGCCGCATCACGCCCGGCGGTTGTAACGGTGTTTAAATCGTACGCAAAAAATGCCGAATCGCAAAAAAAACTGCCCATTTACAGTGTGGATGTTCCGGAGAAAAAAATTGCCATAACATTCGATGCCGCCTGGGGCGCGGCTGATACTGAGGAATTGATTTCAATTTTAAAAGATTTTGACGCAAAGGCGACTTTTTTTGTTTGCGGCTACTGGGTTGACAAATACCCGAACGAAGTAAAGCGGCTGTACGAAGAGGGGCATTTGATAGGTAACCACGGGGATAGCCACGCCCATGTCGCAAAGCTTTCTTTGGAGCAAAACCGGCAGGAAATATTAAAGTGCCATGAAAAGGTTAAAAATTTGCTCGGAATAGAAATGAATTTTTTCAGGCCGCCGTTTGGCGAGTATAACAATACTGTGCTTGACGCCGCAGAAACCGCGAACTATTTTACAGTTCAGTGGGATGTTGACAGCCACGATTGGTTTATTAAAAGCGCGAAAGCCGAAATAGACCAAGTGCTGAAGCATAAACATTTGGGCGGCGGATCTATTCTTCTTTTCCATAACGACGCAAAATTTACGCCCGAAGCGCTGCCTGCAATTTTAAAAGGATTAAAAGATTCCGGTTACGAAATTGTTCCGTTAACGGAACTTATTCACAAGGAGAATTACCGTATCAACCACGAAGGGCGGCAGATTCTAAATTAGTGCGGCAGATTCGTAATTAGCGCGGCAAATTCGTAGGCATTGAATATGTGAATATTATGCGGTATAATTAGGCATACTTGAAACAAAGCGGCTTTTGCGCTTCAGCAGCGGCGCTTCGCTTATGTTAGTTACAATCAGGGTATGTCCCTGCCCAAAATCAGGAGGTTGCCGGATGATATTTATTGCGGTTTGGGTTCTTGCTTTCGTAGCAAGTTTATCTTTTCTTTTTGTTAGCATTATTGATTACAGAAAAACTAAAAAAACAAAAATCCCCATTATTATTACCGGGATAACCACCTTTGTTTTACTTCTGCCTATTATCATTTGGCTGATATTGTTAATTGGGTTTTCAACAGGGCTTGTCAGGATGTAAATAACAATGCTCCTAAGCAACAATATAGAGGGGAACTTGTACATGATTTTTGAATGGGATGAAAACAAAAACGAAGCGAATAAAATAAAACACGGTGTTTCATTTGAAGAAGCAGAAACAGTTTTTGATGATAAAAAGGCTAAGTTCATTTTCGATGTTTTACATTCGGTTGATGAAGAACGTTTTATAATTATTGGATTGGATTCGATTTTTCGGGAGCTTACCGTATGTCATTGTTATCTCGGAGAAAACGATGAGATAGTAAGAATTATTTCTGCAAGAAAGGCAACAAAAAACGAAAAAAGTATATATTATGGAAGGTGATATAAATGAAAGCAGAGTATACAGCCGAAGATTTTAAAGATGCAATTGATAATCCGTATTATTTCAAGTTGAACAGGGAAGTATTAATACCGATAAGGCATGAAATTTATAATGTTTTTTGTGATATCGGGAAACAAAATGGCGTGGAGCCTGAAATAATTATGAATCGTTGTTTAACCAGTTACGCAAAAAAGTTAATTGAACATGACGACTAAAAATGAATAATAAAAAGCTAAAACGGTAAAAAGCGTACACCCGGTGCAAAGTGTACGCTTTTTATATATAAAACAATGGAGAAGTAATAAAGCAAATTTATGTTTTTCAGTTTATCTATTTTGCGCGGAGCGCATTCTTATGTCGAACCAAACGGCCAAAATAAGAATTAAACCCTTTATTATAAACTGGAAGTTATCGTCAATATTCAGTATGCTCATTCCGTTTGTGAAGCTTACCAACACGAAAGCGCCAATCATAGCGTTGGCAACGTTTCCGCGCCCTCCGGCCAAACTTACTCCGCCTACAATACTTGAAGCAAGCGCGTCAAGTTCTCTGCTGATAGTTAAACGGGGAGTTGCCTGCGCAAACTGGGCTGTTGATAAAATTCCCGCCGCTCCAGCAAGTAAACCCATTATGGCAAAAGCAACAAGCGTAACGCTTGCGTTATTTATGCCGGATAGTTCCGCCGCGTAAGGGTTACCGCCAACCGCGTACAGTTTCCGGGCAAACCTTGTTTTTAACAGTACAAAGGAAGATATCGCCGCAAGGCTTAGCAGTAAAAAAACCGGCGTTGGAATTCCCTTGTATAGATTCATAATAAAACAGAATAACCCAAGCGAAAAGGCAATTACCGCGTAACGTACAAGTTGCTTAAAAAACGGAATTGTGCGTTCGGGAAATATTTTGCGGTATGCCGCCTTACTTTTTGCGTCCAAAATAATATATAACCCAAGCAGAGCCGCGCAGAACATAACACCCGCGTAAGAAGGCAGGTAAGACTGCCCAAGCATTGTAAAAAACGAATCGTTAACCGGGATTGCAACGCCCTGCGTTACAATGGCAAGCGCGCTCATAAATATTAAACCGCTTCCCAGAGAAACAATAAACGCGGGAACCTTTGCGTACGCTATAAGCAACCCGTTCCAGGTACCTATAAGCGCTCCTGCAAGCAGTGTAATTCCAATTGCGGCAACGCTGTTTAAACCGGTATTTGTAACCAAATACGCCGCAAGCGCTCCCAAGAAGGCTGTTACCGCTCCAACAGATAAATCAAACTTTTTGGCAATAAGGCAAAATGTCATTCCAATTGATAATATGCCCACAACGGAGGCTTGCCTAAACAGATTGGACAAACCGCTTACACTCATTAGCCTGCCTTCGGAGGCAAATTGAAACACTAAACTTATAATTATAAGCGAAGCAATCATAGCATAACTTTTAAAATACTTAATTGCATTTCGCTTAAATGAACTCAATTTTGTTAACTCCTTTAAGGTACCTTGGCTTATCATTATATAGCGCGCATACACAGAAGAATTTATTAAAATTGGGCTGCCGCAAAAAAGGGGGAGGCAAATTACGACAGCCCGTATAAGGGGGTAAGCTAATTAAGTTGTTCTTTATACGAGAAGCCTGACTTAGCGCTTTGCCTCGCTTCGCCAGGCACTCTTCTCATACATGAAGTTGCATTGCTTTGCTTTTAATTAATAGCAACAGTGCCGCCTTCGAAAGGGGATGTTCCTTACCCTCACCGGAACCTTCCGCTTCGAACGCGCCGTAGGCTGCCCGGGCGGCACCATTGCTATTAACCGGCTTTAGTTTTGGCCACTCTTTTGTTGTTCAAATTTCGCTTTAGTTGTTTTTTGTTTCGCTTTTGTAGTTTTTAATTTCGCTTTTGTTGTTTTTAATTTCACTTTAGTAATTTTTAATTTCGCTTTTGTGTTTTTAGGTTCTCTTTTGCTTGGTGTATGTCTTTCGTGTGTCTTGCAAACTCATAATAGCGGTAAAAAAAAACGAGTGCAATACCTTGGCTTAAATGTCATAGAATTCCCACCTTAAAAAATAGAATTTCCCTCCTTTTACCTTTCAACACATAGCTTGATAATGTTTTTAAAAATGATAAAATAGTATCAGGCAAAACATAAATGCAATTGTTTTGTAAAGGGGATAACAGCAAAAGGGGTTGTTTTGATGAAGGTTTTAATAGCGGACGATGAAATAAATATCTGTAAACTTATCAAAAACAGTTTGGATTGGGAAGGTTTAGGGTTAGAGCTTTGCGCAATGGAAACAAACGGGCCGGCGGTTTTGGAAAGCATTAAAAAGTATTCGCCTGAAATTGTTATTACCGATATTCAAATGCCGGGTATGAGCGGAATTGATATAATTGCCGAGGTTTCAAGCTGGAATACCGTTACGCGCTTTATTATAATAAGCGGCTATTCTTATTTCGAGTACGCGCAAAAAGCTGTGCAGTACGGTGTGGAAAATTTTCTGTTAAAGCCGATTCGCAAATGCGAACTTAACGATACCGTTGCCCGCTTGGCGGAAAAAATTGAAAAGGGCAGGCAGCTTCGCACTAAAATAAGTAAGCAAACAAGCGAACTTAAGCAAAGCAAAAGCAAGGTTCGCCGTTCGTTTCTTTTAAGCAACTTAGACGCGGAGCGTGTATTTAAAAACGCGCAAGAGCTGAATAATGAGTTTTATTTTAATTTCAGCTACGAATATTTTACGGTTGGCATTGTACATATAGCTCACACGGCGGACGATGCCAATACGGATATTGTGCTTAACAATTTTCGTTCATCGCTGAAAAACAATCTGTCGCAGATAGGCGCGGAATGCGAAATAGAAGCCGAAACCGCCGGAAAATTATGTTTTATTTTAAATCATGATTCAACGGACGCGGTTGTGGAACGCACACTTTCCTATTGCGTAGACGATTTGCTGGCAAGCAGGTCCCTAATTAAGCCTAACTTTATAACCGTAGGTATAAGCGACGCGTTCACCTTGCCCTCGAGCTTTAAGCAGGCGTACCAAAACGCGAATAACGCTGTTGCGTGCCGTTTTTTCCCCGGTAAAAGCCGCGTTTTGCGCTATGCTCCAAAGGAAAGCGCGCCTTCGGAAAAAACATGGCAGTTTTATTTGGACGAACTTCAGGAAAAGCTTACCGCCGTTACGGACAAAATGCAGTTTGACGCAATTCCGCAGCTTGTGGCGCAGGCGATGGGAAAAATGTGTCCCGCGCTTTCGCGCACGCCGGTTGATACATTGCGTGCTTTTGAAAGCCTTACCGCAATTTTAACGCGTTTTTCGGATAACCATGAGGATGAGGAAAAATACAACCTGCTTGCCTCGCGGGCGAACAATTACGCGGAACTTACCGCCATAGCGGAGGTTTTGGCGTCTTCCGCGCAGTCAAAATTAAACAGCCGCGTTTTAGGCAGAAACGCCGCAATTGTTGAAAAGGTGAAAAAATATTTAAAGGAAAACTTATGTAACGCGGTGGATTTATCAAGCGCGGCAAGAGAGGTTAACTTTGCTCCGTCGTATTTGGGCGTTATTTTTAAAGCCGAAACGGGAATAGGTTTTTCCGATTACCTTATGAGGCTTCGCATGGATACCGCCAAGGAACTGCTTTCCGGGCTTAGGGACAACGTTTCGCAAGTGGCTAATAAAGTGGGTTACCGCGACGTTAAGCATTTCAGCGGTATGTTTCGCAGAATTGTGGGCATTACGCCGGCCGAATACAGAAAAATACACCATCTCAAGGAGGCGGATTGATGAGCGGATTTAAATCGTTTTTAGATGATGTTTTTACTTTTGCGTTTAAGCGCCGTTATTACCCTGTTATAGCATTGCGGCTTGTTGTGCTTGCGGGGTTTATATTTATGGCGGTTTACGCGGCGTATTCCTACCGGCCTTTTATTGTTTTTGCAATAATTTTGAGTGTTGGCGGGCTTTACGGCCTGTTTGAAACCCTTCACATCTTTTACGACGATTTGCAAAACCCGATAAATTACATAAAGCAAATGAACATACCCATGCCGGAAGCAAGCAATTATTCTTCCTACAGCGAATATTTGCTCGCCTGTTTGGCGCACGCGGAAGAGGTTGCGGCAAGGGAGTACAATTTGGAGCTTATGCAGAGGCAGGCTGTTTTAACCGCTATGCAAAACCAAATTAATCCTCATTTTTTGTATAATACCTTGGATTCTATCCGGGGGCAGCTTTTAGAGGAGGGAAGTATTGAAAGCGCGGAAATGCTGGAAACACTTTCTTCCTTTTTTCGTTACACAATTACGCAAAAAAGCTCTGTAGTGCCGTTTGAGCGGGAACTGTTTCATGTGCTTAACTATATAAAAATACAAAAGTACCGCTTTAAGGACAGGTTTGAAATAATAACCGAGGGCAAATGTGAGGATACGCAAATAGTTACATACCCAATACCTAAGCTTACGCTCCAGCCGCTTGTTGAAAACGCGATTGCGCACGGGCTTAAAGATACCATAACGGGCGGAGTAATAAAAATTACCGTTGAAAAAGCCGAAGGATATTTTATTATTTCGGTTTCGGATAACGGCTGCGGGATAGACGAGGAAAAGCTTCTTAAAATTAAAGCGGAACTTGCCGGCGATTTTTTCGCGGAAGGGCGCGATATTTCGAACAAAGGCATTGCGCTGAGCAATGTAAACATACGTATACAAAATATGTACGGCAACGAATACGGGCTTGATATAACAAGTACGCGCGGTATAGGAACCACGGTATCTATCAGGCTTCCGCTAAACAGAGAGGAAGAATCACATGAGTGATTTGATACGTTTTAACAATATAGCGGCATCGCAAGAGGGTCGCTCGGTTTTAAATTACCTGAGTTTCGACATTAAAAAGAACCTTGTAAGCGTTTTGTTTTCGAAGGATTACCGCGAACGCAAATTAATTGCCGACATTTTGTGCGGCTTTGGCGAGCCGGATTTTGGCAGGGTTTCTTTATTCGGCAGCGGCGCAAAAAAGGGAAATACGGCTGAAAGGTTAAAACGCGCGGTTCATTATGTTAGAGCGCACAGCACTATGGTGGAGAGTTTAACCGTAATGGAAAATATTTTGCTTGCGGATAAAAGCATATACAAATACGGAATACTCCGGGAAAAAATTTTGTTTGAAAAAATGAAATATTTGCTGGACAAAACAGGGCTTGACGAAGAATTGTTTTTTAAAATGGGCAAAGACGCAACCAGGGTTGAAACGCACATTGCGCTTGCCTGCATAGCTTTGGTGCGAAAAAGTGAACTTATAGTATTTGAAAACGGTATGGATTCCTACAGCGAGCAGGATTGGCAATTGTTCGAAGGTTTTGTAAAAAAACTTACGGATTTAGGGTTTTCAATGCTTTTTATTACCCATAAGTACAGCCGACTGTTCGAATTATCGCAGAAAATAATTTTAGTGCGCGGGGGAATTAACGTTACCGCGTGCGGAACCGCGCCTCTTTCGAAGGATAATGTTTTAAAAATTATGACGGGAGCGGACTGCGGAATTTCGCAGCCAAACGAAACTCAGCCAAACGAGAGCAACTCTCCGCACTTTCGCGGCAATTCCGGCGGGTATGATTTTAGCTTGAAAAAAGGTTCGGCACTGGGAATTTTAGACCGAAACTGGGACGCCGCGCCGAATTTGCTTTTAAGCCTGAAAGGAAGCGGGCGCAATAAAACAAACGTAACCGTGGACGGCAAGCAAATTAAAGTAAATGAAAAAGGCATAAACACAGATGTGGCGGTAATAGACGCGCAAAATATTACGCAGCGCGTTTTCCCAAACATGAACCTGTACGAAAATATAACCTGTATTGTTAACGCGGATATGGATTATCCGCTGGGCATACTTAACGAGCGCAGCCGCTTTTATCTTTTCAGGCATATCCTTACGGTTTTGCGCATGGATGCCCACGCGGATTTAAATAAATTTTGCTTTAAGGAGAGCTTCAGTGTGCAAACCGCAAAATGGGCTTGCACATTGCCAAAATGCATGTTTTTCTTTAATCCCCAGCAGTATTACGACGATTTTACAATTAAGGAGTTTTATTCTTTGGCAAATTGCCTTTTAAACGAAGGAATAGCTGTGGTTGTTGTTTCGCAAAGCAGCCAGGTTTTGGGGGAGATATGCAAAACTGTTTGCGTTTTTGAGTGAATGGCGCAAAAGGGGGGAACCGGTAAAAACCGGTTCCCCCCTTTTGGAAAGTGGAGCTATAAAAGGGAAGAAAAATCTTTATGAGCTTTGCTTATTTAACCGAAACAGTTCCGGTAACAGTTCCCTCCGAAAGCTTAGCCGAATCCATTTGGCCTTGCGTGGCAAATGTTAAATTGCCGTCAAGCGTGCATCTTAACAGCTCGAACCCTTCGGCGTTTACATAAATATCGCCCTTAACGGTTCCTTCCTGAATGCGGAAGTTCGGCGAGGTAACGTTAATTTGAGGTACTGTTAAAGTGTGACTTGCCGTTACCGTATAATTTTCATCCTGCGCGTAGAGCGAAAGCTTCCGGTAAAGAGCCGCGGAAGGGTCTGCCTTGTCGTGGAATTCGCCGTCCACATTAATTGCTTCGTTAACAGTAACGTCGCTCAAAACTGAAAATATCCAGTAGCCGTTGGCGGAAAGCCCTTGAATTAAAGCTGCGGGGTCGCTGGATTCCTTCGGGGAAGCGGATGTAACCGCATCCGCCGCAGGAGCCGAAGCTTCAGCCTGAGCGGGGGGCGCAGCTTGGGGCGCGTTTTGCGAGGAGTTTATACAGCCGGTGAACAGCCCGGCCGTAAGCGCAACAAACAGAAACATAATTACTGCTTTTTTCATAACTTAAACAACCTTTCTAAAATGATTTTATAGAGTTCACTCCGCGTTTAAAATGCGCCGGCGGAGTTTAAACTTTTATTTAACAGCATACTTAGCGGGCGGGTTTTACTTTCGGGAAAACCTGTTAGCTGGCGTTCGGCTTTTTCGGCGTAACGGCGGGCTAAAACGTGAGCTTTTTCCGTACCCCCGGCGAAAACTACCGCTTTTGTTAGTTTTTCGGCGTAGGAAGTGTCTAAAAACGCTTGCTTTGCCAAATCCGCAAGTTCCGGGGAGGATTTTATCGCGTATATAAGAGGCAGTGTTACCACGCCTTCCGCTATATCCTTACCCACCGTTTTTTGCGCTTCGTTTTCGCGCATCTCAAAATCCTTGCAATCGTCTACAATTTGAAAAACCATTCCCAAATAACGCCCAAAACGCGCTAAACGTTTTGCTTCCTTCAGGCTTAAACGGCAGCAAAGAGCGCCGGAAAGCGCGGATACGTAAAACAGCGCGGCGGTTTTGCCGGAAACTATGCGCAGATATTCAAAAACATCAAGTACGGTATTACGGTTGTTTTTTAGCTGACGCAGTTCGCCCAAGCAAGTTCGGCCTATAGACGAAACAAAAACCGGAAAAAGGCTTTTATATTCTTCATAATCTTCCTGTTTGCCGTAACTTGCCTGCAGCGGCGCAATAAGAGACGCGGCAAGGCACAGCAAATAATCTCCGCATATAACGGCGTGTTTTTTTCCAAAACGGTTTTGCACGGTTGCCATTCCCCGCCTTACCGAAGCGTCGTCTATAACGTCGTCGTGTACAAGCGTAGCCATATGGAAAAGTTCTATCGCGGCGGCTAAAGGCACGGCATCTTTTGGAACAAGGTTATCCTCGCCCGCTGCGGCGTACAAAAGCAGAAGCGAGCGTACTCCCTTGCCAAGCGTCCCGGCAAGGTGGTTTGTCATTTCGTTTACCGGTTTCGGAGCGCCAATAAGAGCCTTAGTAACCGCCAAGTTTATTTCCCGCCTTGCTTCTTGTATTTCAAGGCGCACCTCATCTTCCGTGTCAGTCATTATACAAATACACCTTCCTTACAAAACGTAAGCTCCTCCACTTTTTCTTAAGATACGGCATAACATAATAATCCAAGGCAAGAGCACGCCCGCCGCCGAAGAGCATGGCAATGCCCGCAAACATCATCCACCAGGTAGACATGTACAAGCCGGTGCTTGTTAGGAACATCCCTTGCAGCAACAAAGACACGGCGGCGGCGGGTGTTGTGAACAGGCCGCCGATTAACGCGAGACCGATAAGAACCTCGGCAAGAACTATCGTTATTTGAAAGAACATCTGTATTTCGTTGGATGGCAGTACAACATTGTTCATAAAAATATCAACAAGGCCAACTTGCATTTTAAAAGCGTATTCGCCCGATTCCACAAAAATAAAGCGGATTAAATTAAAAATATTAATGTCAAATATAAGGTTCCCCGCGCTAACGGCGGCTTCGCCCGTGGCGGAGGCTACCGCTTCGGTTGTTGCGGACGCCGCCGCGTCAACAGCGGCGGAGGCGCCGGAATTTATAATATTTTCGTAAAACTGATTCGCTCCGTTAAAAAAACCGGTTAAGCTTGGCGTTTTAAACCAGCCCTCAAGAATTTTCATAATTCCCTCGTATAACCAGTAGCAACCCAAATAAATACGCAAAGGCACAAGCATAAAGCTTGGCGAACGGTTGGAAAAATGCCCGCCCAAAAAACTCCGGTTGTTGCGTATAGTGAAAAATTCGTGCCGCAGGTATGAGAAAACCTTGTTCCAGCCAAGAACCTGTATAAAATAAATTACATTTATAAAATGCTTCGCGAACATTGCCAAAAACGAGGGCAGGCCGAAAAATTTCCCCGGAAGCCCAACGTGCGCAACGCCGTAACGCCCGCCCACACATACCATTGTTCCGTGGAATTTGGGCGCGTATTTTTCCGTCTCGCCCGCGCCTTTTATATCGCACAAAAGGTTATGCGCAATGGTATCGGCGCTGTTTTCCGCGTTTTCCACCATTTGCGGAACGGCGGTTTCTTCGCCTTCCGGCTTAAAGAAAATGTTGTCGCCGCCAACGTAAACATTTTTATAATTTTTCGATCGTAAAAATTCGTCGGTTTGTATTCTGCCGCGCGGCGCTTCGCCAATTTTCGGGGAAGCTTCCTTAGTAATTTCCGCGCTTTCAACGCCCGCCGTCCAAATTACCGTATGAGTTGGTATTTTGCTTACCTTGCCGTCCTTTTTATATTCCATAAAATCTTTGCCTATTGATGTTGTTCCCGCGCCGAGCATAACCTCTACGCCCATTTTTTCAAGACGCCGCCGTACCTTTTCGGAAAGCTTATCCGGCAGAGCAGCGCAAACTTTTTCAAGCATGTCCGTGTTTATAACCTTTACATATTCCGGCGCAATTTCAAACCTTTCGCACAAAAACGGCACAAGTTCCGCAAGTTCGCCCGCCATTTCAACGCCGGTAAACCCGCTTCCAACCACCGCAAAGGTAAGCAGAGCGCGTTTTTTAGCGGTATCGGTTTCTGCGCAAGCCTTACGGAACATGTTTGTAATATGGTCGCGCAAAATTACCGCGTCGTCGTAAGACCATAACGTGAATGAATTCTCCCTCGCGCCGGTAGTTCCGAAGTAAATAGGCTGACAGCCGGCTGCAAGCACCAAATAGTCGTAATCAAAAACGGAGTTTTCGCATACAATACGCCTTTTGTCGTAATCCGCGGATTTTATTGTATCGGTAACCACGTTAACATCGCGCCCGGCAAATACCTTGGCGAGGGAGATTTTTATGCTATCCTCTTCAACGCGCTGAGCCGCAACCTCGTGCAGTTCGGTTAGCATTGTGTGGAAAGGATTTTTATCTATTATTGTTATTTCAACCTGCGCTGAAAGCTTTTGCTTTTTTACGCGTTTTGCAAGTTTTTTTGCGGTAAGAACGCCGGCATACCCCGCTCCGGCAATAACAATTCTCTTTTTTTCCATTTTTAAGGCTCCTCCGTTTATGATGACATTTCAAGGCGGCAATGGTATTATTATTTCCACAAACATAGTAAAATTGTATAAATTTTAAAAATATTATTTTGCCAGTTATGCCCAGACGAAAAAGCCTTTTTATTGGTTTTTTCGAAATCTTTAACGGTGTTAAAACGTTTAATATAGTTAAATTATAGTTAATTGTTTTTACTTGTCAATAGTTGTTTATTATTTTTTTTAACAGTAGCAAAAACCGAAAAATTTGCGCGTCAATTCCCGCCATGCTATAATGTGAAACTGATTCGTAGTTTATTTTCGCAAACCGGAGGAAATTATATGGGCAGAATAATAGCTATTGCCAACCAAAAAGGCGGCGTTGGCAAAACCACCACCAATATTAATTTAGCCGCGTGCCTTGCCGAGCAGGGCAAAAAAGTTTTAACCATAGACGCAGACCCTCAGGGCAACACAACAAGCGGCCTTGGTATAGACAAAAACAGCTTGGAAAAAACCATATACAACGTAATTTTGGGCGAGTGCCAAATTGAGGAGGTTATCTACGATACTCCGGTAAAAGGGCTTTCGCTTGTTCCGGCAAATATTAACCTTGCGGGCGCGGAAATTGAAATTATATCGCAGAACAACAGGGAGTATATTCTTAAAAAAATTCTGGATAACCGCAAAAACCTTTTCGATTTTATTCTTATAGATTGCCCGCCTTCGCTTAACATTTTAACGGTTAACGCGCTTACCGCCGCAAATTCCATATTAGTTCCCATTCAGTGCGAATATTTTGCGCTGGAAGGGTTAAGCCAGCTTATGCATACCGTAAAGTTAGTGCAAAACAGGTTAAACCCGCAGCTTAAAATAGAAGGAATAGTTTTCACTATGTACGATGCGCGTACAAACCTTTCAATGCAGGTGGTGGACGAGGTTAAAAACAATGTGGATAAAAAGGTTTACCGCTGTATTATTCCGCGCAACGTCAGGCTTTCGGAAGCGCCGAGCCACGGCTTGCCGATTACCATGTACGATGAAAAATCCAAGGGCGCGGAAGGGTACATAAACCTTGCGGAAGCGGTTATAGAAAATTATTCGTCGGAAATTTTTTAATTGCCGCGGTTTGCGCGCAATTATACGCACGCGCATAAAGATTCACCAAGAAAACTACTTGGTTAATCTTCGCGCACCTTAGCATAAACAGGAGGGATAGCGAATGACACCGAAAAAAGGTTTGGGGAAAGGTTTAAGCGCACTTATTTCGGAAACAAACGTTGCAAAAATAGAATCGGACGCCAAAGCCGGCGTTATGGAGATAGATATAAACAAGGTGGAACCTAACCGAAGCCAGCCGCGCAAGCACTTCGACGATGAATCCCTGCGCGAACTTGCGGATTCCATTGCCGAGTACGGAATTTTGCAGCCGCTTTTGGTTAATAAAGAAAACGAAGGTTATTATTCAATTGTTGCCGGTGAACGGCGCTGGAGGGCGGCGCGTATTGCCAAGCTTACGGCGGTTCCGGTTATTATTAAGGATTATTCGCAGTCCGAAACGCTTCAGGTTGCGCTAATTGAAAACCTTCAAAGGGAGGATATTAACCCAATTGAAGAGGCGCTTAGCTACAAAAGGCTTATTGATGAATTTTTCTTTACTCAGGAAATTATCGCGGCGAAAATTGGAAAGAGCAGAAGTTCCGTTTCGCAGTGTCTAAGCCTGCTGCAATTGGATGAGCGCGTGCAGGGAATGATAGCGGACGATATGTTAAATATTTCGGCGGCAAAAACCTTGCTTAAACTTGAGGACGGCGACGCTCAAATTAAGGCGGCTATGTTTATATCTCAGGAAAACCTTCCGGCGGCAAAGGCGGAGAAGTATATAAACGCTCTTTTAAAAGAAGGCGAGGATGAAGACGGTGCGCAAAAGGAAATTAAAAAACCGGCTTCAAACTACCCTCATTTAGAGCGGGATTTAAACCGGATTTTCGGAACAAAGGTAAAAATTAAGGACGGCAAAAATAGAGGCAAAATTGAAATTGAATACTATTCGCCGGATGATTTGGATAGGCTAATGGGTATAATAAAAGGGCAAAGCTCATTATAGGGCGTTAAAGGTAAACAGTTAGTCAAGTTATTATTTAGCAATTGCTAAAAGTTTGGAAACGGAGAATTGATGGAAATAATTAAATTTGAAAACGTAAGCTACGAATATATACGCACCGACGAACAGCAAAGAATAACCCAGCGTTTTGAGGCTATAAAACAGCTTAACCTTTCAATAGAAAAGGGGGAGTTTGTGGCGGTTTTGGGGCATAACGGCTCCGGAAAATCCACTCTCGCAAAGCTTATTAACGCGCTTATTCAGCCTAAAAGCGGCACTGTTACGGTTAACGGGTTCGATACTTCCGTTGAGGAAAACATATACAAGGTGCGAAAATCCGCGGGCATGGTTTTTCAAAACCCCGACAACCAGATAATTGCATCGGTAGTGGGAGAGGATGTAGCCTTTGGGCCGGAAAACTTGGGCATTAAATCCGCCGAAATTTTGCGGCGCGTTAGGGAAGCGCTGGAAAGCGTGGGAATGCTAAAGTATTTTGATTATTCGCCGCACAACCTTTCGGGCGGGCAAAAGCAGAGAATAGCAATAGCCGGAGTTTTGGCTATGGAGCCGGATATTATTGTGCTGGACGAACCAACCGCAATGCTCGACCCGTTAGGGCGCAGGGACGTTTTAAAAACGGTAATGAAGCTTAACGCCGAAAAAAATATTACTTCCGTATTAATAACGCATTTTATGGATGAAGCCGCCTTGGCGCAGCGCATAATTGTTATGGAAGGCGGCAAAATCGCGATGGACGGCAAACCTGCGGAGGTTTTTTCGCAAGTGGAAAAAATGAGGGAGCTTCGCCTTGACGTTCCGCAAATAACGGAGTTAAACTACATGCTAAAAAAATCGGGGGTTAACATGCCGCTTGGCATTTTAACCGTGAAGGAAATGACGGATGAATTATGTCGATTGAAGTTAAGGGCTTAAATTTTTTTTACAACAAAGGGCAGGTATTTGAAAAAAAAGCCTTGGACGATATAAATATGTTTATCGCGGACGGCGAGTTTGTGGGGATAATAGGGCATACGGGTTCCGGAAAATCCACGCTGATACAGCATTTTAACGCTCTTTTAACACCGGATTCGGGCGCGGTTTATTTAAACGGAAACGATATTAACGCGGATAAAACCAAGCACGCGGAAATTAGGCGAAAAATAGGTTTGGTGTTCCAGTACCCGGAGCATCAGCTTTTTGAAATAAGCGTTTATAAGGATGTTGCGTTTGGTTTACAATTTTTAAACCTGCCGCCGCAGGATGTGGACAGGCGTGTGCGCGGAGCGCTCAAAGTTGTTGGCCTTTCGGAGGATTATTTCGAAAAATCCCCGTTCGAATTATCCGGCGGCGAAAAAAGGCGTGCGGCTATAGCCGGAGTTTTGGCAATGGAGCCGGAAATATTAATTTTAGACGAACCAACCGCAGGGCTCGACCCAAAAGGCAGAGACGAAATATTAGAACAGATTAAAATTTTGGGCGAAGAGCTTAAAATAACGGTAGTTTTAGTATCGCACAGTATGGAAGATGTTGCGCGGCTTGTGGATAAGGTATTTGTTATGGCGGATTCCAAAATTGTTTTGCACGGGAGCGTTGGGGAAGTGTTCGCCAATTCCGAGCTTTTGGAAAGCATAGGGCTTGCCGCGCCGCAGATAACATATTTAATGAAGGAACTGAGCCAAAGGGGATTTTCGGCCAAGGGCGGCGTTTATACGGTAAACGACGCGTTTCGCGCCATTAAGGACGTGCTTGATGAATGAACGTTTAATAATAGGCCAGTATTACCCGGCAAACTCGGTTTTGCACAGGTTAGACCCTCGTGTTAAATTTATTGGCTCTTTTGCGTATATCACGATGATTTTTTTTGCCGAGTCGCTGCTTTCGTGGTTTTTTGCGGCGGTTTATCTTTTTGCGATGGTTATTATTTCAAAAGTGCCCGTGCGTTTAATGCTTAAAGGGCTTAAAAGTATTTTGTTTATTTTAATATTTACATGTATCTTGAATATTTTTTTCGCGCCCGGAGAAACGGTGGTTTTTGAGTTTTACTTTATAAAAATTACGCTTGAGGGGCTTTTGTTATTTGCCAAAATGGCGGCGCGGCTTGTGCTTTTAATAATTTCGTCGTCCATACTAACCTTAACCACAACGCCGCTTGCGCTAACCGACGCTTTAGAGTTTTTTTTGCGTCCGTTCGCGAAAATAGGGCTTCCCGCGCAGGAAATTGCCATGATGATGACAATTGCGCTCAGGTTTATCCCAACGTTAATGGAAGAGACGGAAAAAATAATGAAAGCGCAGAAAGCGCGCGGCGCGGATTTTGAAACGGGCGGGCTTGTGAGGCGTGCGAAAGCGCTGGTTCCTATCTTAGTTCCGCTTTTTATATCATCGTTTAAACGCGCCGAGGATTTGGCTATGGCAATGGAGGCGCGTTGTTACCGCACCGATATTAAGCGCTCCAAAATGAAGGAGCTTAAATTTCAAAGGGCGGATTATTCCGCACTGGTTTGCGTAACGGGTTTTATCGCCGGGCTTATTATTTTCAGGTATTTTTAACTGGTCGGATGTTTTCAGGTATTTTTAACGAGGCTGGTTGTTTTCAGGCGCTTTAAAACGGGGGATTTCAAAAGTGAGCGGTTTATGCAAAATATTATTAACCATTAGTTATGACGGAACGGCGTATCACGGTTGGCAAAACCAAAATAACGCCGTTTCGGTGCAAGAAAAGGTGGAAGAAGCGCTTAGCGGCGTGTTTGCCGTAAAAAGCTTAGTAAAAATTACCGGAGCCTCAAGGACGGATACAGGCGTGCACGCTCTGGACCAAAAGGCGTCCTTTTTTATTGAAAAAAACTTGGTAAAAATACCGCTTATAAATTTGCCGCTTGTATTAAACTCGAAACTGCCGCCGGATATAAAGGTTACAGACGCACGCTTTGTGGGGGAATCCTTTCACCCGCGCTATAACGCCAAGGAAAAAACCTACCGCTACCAAATATTAAACAGCAAATATCCAAACCCCATGCTCAACAATTACGCGTGGCATGTGCATTACAAGCTTAACATGAGCGAAATGAAAAAAGCCGCGCGGCTGATGGTTGGCACTTTTAATTTCAGCGCGTTTTG
The DNA here is from genome assembly GCA_031271295.1 of Clostridiales bacterium. Classification (GTDB taxonomy): domain Bacteria; phylum Bacillota; class Clostridia; order Lachnospirales; family WQUN01; genus JAISVZ01. Next base: position 60,979 of record JAISVZ010000196.1, read on the forward strand.
CGCGTCCGGTTCATCTGCGAAAACTTTTGTGCGAAGCGTTTATGAAGTGAAAATAAATGAGGAGCCGGAAAGCTCTCTTTTAACGGTTTTTGTGCGCGGAAACGGGTTTTTGTACAATATGGTGCGCATTATGGCCGGAACTTTGATGTATACGGGCTGCGGTAAAATTGACGCGGAAAAAATTCCGGAAATAATAAAATCCGGCGACAGAACACTGGCGGGCATTACAGCGCCGCCGCAGGGGCTTACGCTTTATAAGGTTTCGTATACGGCGCCGAATCAATCTGTTATTTACTGAACGCGCATAACGCAAATATTAGTTTCTTGCGTAAATATCAAAGCGCGGTTTACTTACTTTGTTATTCTACAAATTTCCCCAAAAAGGCGCATAAAATTTTCATGAAGTATTTTCCGCGCGGCTTCCTTGCCGAATAAAGATTCAAAAACGGGAATAACCTTTAATAAATCATCCGCTCCTTTTACCCCTTCGGGGGTTTTTTCTATTCCGTCAAAATCGCACCCAAAACCGAGGCAATCCGTGCCCGCAAGTTTTACTATATGCCGCGCGTGGTTTGCAATGTCTGAAACAGCGGCTTTTGCTTTTTCGGTAAGAAACGGCGGGTACAGGTTTAATCCAATAACGCCGCCAAGTTCCGCAATTTTTAATATTTGGCTGTTTGTTAAATTTCTTTTGTTGGGGCAAATTGAAAAGGCGTTGGAATGGCTTGCAATAACGGCGCATTTTGTTATTTGCGTAACGTCTTTAAAGCTTTGGGGGGATAAATGCGAAACGTCTATTATTATACCCAATTTGTTTGCAAGCGCCGTTACCTGTGCGCCGAAATCCGAAAGCCCGCCGTCCTTTTCGTCGTTTATCCCGCTGGCGAGTTCATTTTTGTTGTTCCATGTAAAGGTTAAAATTCTAACGCCAAGGTTGTAAAATTCGCGCAGTTTTTCCAAACTGCCCTCTAACGGTTCGCCGCCTTCAAGCGCGAGAATGCCCGATATTTTGTTTTCATTTTTGTTTTTAATAATATCCGCCGCGCTGTTTGCGTGTGAAATGTACAAGCGGTACTTTTCAAGCTGATTGTAGTAAAAGTTAATAACGTTTTTTGCGGCGCAGCAGTAGTTTCCCGCGTTGGATTTATCTAACCAAACCGCGAAAACCTGTACAGGGGCTTTGAAAACCGAAAGCTTTTTTATGCTTATATGGCAATTGTTTTCAAACAAATTGCCGCCGTTTTTGAAAAGAGCAGAAATTGTGTCGCAGTGGGTGTCGAATAGGGTGTACATGGGCTAACTTCCTTTCGGGTTTATAAATAATAAATTGCGCAGTTTATTTATTGATATGCATAGACCATCGTTTTTTTTACGAAATTCGTGGAAAATAAAAAAATAATTAAAAAATTATTAAAAAGCTATTGATTTTTTGTTCAATGTGCTGTAGTATTATCTAAATCCGTGGTTTATCTTGGTTAATAGGTGCTTCGGGTGGTAAAAATACCAACAGCTTTAGGCTTATTTTTTGTTATATTTGTCTAAAGCAAAATTAAAACAAAGAAAGGTAGATGTGAAGAAATGAAGAAATTTTTAGCAACAAGTTTAGCGGTTTTAATGTTAGTAGGCATGTTGGCAGCCTGCGGCGGGCCGCAACCGGCGCAACCGGATGCTACCGGCACAACGGCAGAAGCAGACGCTGGCGCCGCAACACCGGATCCAGCTGCGGCGGCTCCCGCGGGCGGCGGTTCGGGAACACTCTACATTATGAGCTTTACTACCGAAATTGGCGACATGTTCAAAGGTTTTAAAGATGCTCATCCGGAGTTTCCTTACGAGGTAAACGCGGATAACGTAGTTGCACAAACCGACGGCGCGTATCAAACGGCTCTCGACGCCGCTTTAGTTGCCGGAGGCAATTTAGTTCCGGACATTTACGGTGCGGAATCCGCCGAAGTGTTAAGATACACTCAAGGCACAATGTCACAATACGCTGCTACATACAAAGCTCTTGGCATTGATGTTGACGCGAAAATCGCGGCGGCTGAAATAGCCAAGTACGCGGTGGATATCGGCACGAGAGACGGCGAGGTTGTAGCCCTTCCTTACCAGGCAACTGGCGGAGCGTTTATTTACCGCCGTTCAATTGCAAAAGACGTATGGGGAACAGACGACCCTGCGGTTATCAAAACTAAAATAGGTCCTGATTGGGAAACATTCTTTGCTTCCGCTGAAGAACTTAAGGCAAAAGGTTACGCTATAGTATCCGGCGACGGAGACCTTTGGCATCCGGTTGAAAACAGTTCCGATCAAGGCTGGATTGTTGACGGCAAACTGTATCTTGATCCAAAACGTGAAGCGTTCCTTGATTTATCAAAGAGGCTTATGGATAACGGTTACCATAACGATACCCGCGACTGGGATGAGCCGTGGTATGCCGATATGCGCGGCGAAGGTCCGAAACCGACATTCGGTTTCTACGGTCCGGCTTGGCTTATTAACTACACTATAGGCGCTCAGGCTCCCGATACCACGGGCGATTGGGCAATTTGCGAACCTACCATCGGTTTCTCATGGGGCGGCACGTGGGTTGTTGCGCATAAAGATACCGACATGGCGGATGCTGCAAAACAGTACATCGAATGGATTACACTTGATACGTCAGATACCGGCCTTCAGTACCAATGGGCTAACGGAATGCTTAACGAAGCGGGAACAAAAGATACCGTAGCTTCCGCCGTTGTTATGGCAAAGTCCAATGGGGAATCCGCGTTCCTTGGCGGTCAGAATATGTTTGACATATTTATTCCTGCCGGCGCTAACGCAACAGGTCACCTCAAAACTCAGTACGACCAAAATATTAACGACATATGGCGCGATCAAGTGCGCGCTTACACGGCAGGCAATAAGGACCGTGATACCGCTATAGCAGATTTCAAGCAAAACGTGCTTGATCAACTTGGCTTGGAATCGTAAAAACATGTTTTAAGTAAGTTATTTATAATTTGAGGCAGCATCTACTCTGCTGCCTCAAATTTTTCCGGAGGTGGGTGCTAATGCGGCATAAGGGTATTAACTACGCGAAATACGGATATTTATTCAGCCTTCCGTTTATTTTATCTTTTCTTATTTTCACACTTTATCCTATAATTTACACGGTTATGATAAGCTTTTCAGATTTAAAGGGTGCCGGCATGAATGAGTTTAAAATACTGGAGGCTCCTTTCGACAATTTTAGGTTAATTTTAAACAACAATCTCTTTAAAACTTCACTTGGAAATACGGTGCTTATTTGGGTGATGAACTTCATTCCGCAAATATTGCTTGCGCTTATTCTTACATGGTGGTTTACAAGCCGCGTATACAGCGTACGCGGGCAGGGAGCGTTTAAGGTTCTGTTTTATATGCCCAATATAATTACAGCCGCTTCAATTGCCATGTTGTATTACTCATTGTTTTCATATCCAATAGGTGCGGTTAATTCTTTACTACAAAACTTACATTTATTCAGCTCACCTAAGGATTTTCTTATGGACAAATGGGCAACAAGAAGCATTGTCGCTTTTATACAGTTTTGGATGTGGTACGGGTATACTATGTTAATACTTATATCCGGCGTGCTTGGCATAAATCCGGAGTTGTTTGAAGCTGCGGATATAGACGGAGCTTCTGATTGGCAAACGTTCATTTATGTTACATTGCCAAACGTAAGAACAATTGTACTCTATACCCTTGTTACAAGCCTAATAGGTGGTATGCAGATGTTTGATATTCCAAGACTTTTCGCTATGGGAGGTCCGGATAACGCAACTCATACCGCAAGCATATTTATATATACCCAGGCTTTCGAAGGTCCGCGTTTCTTAAACAGGGCGGCTGCGGCAAGTATGATAATGTTTATTTTTATAGCAATTCTTTCGGCGATAATATTCTATATTATGCGTGATAAGGAAGAAGAAAAAATTAAACAGCAAAGAAAATTAGCCGATAAAGCAGCTACGCAGAAAAGGGGGTTAAGCAGATGAGGTTAACAAGAACACAAGTTATTCAAAGAGGATTTATTTTTGCCTTTTGTATTTTGCTGGCAATTCTAAGCATCCTTCCGTTTTGGGTAATGATCGTTAACGCAACGCGCAGCTCCGCACAAATTCAAGGAAGCGCGTTTTCGCTTATACCCTCCTCAAGCTTCGCCTACAACTACAGCAGAATGATGAGAGCTGGAGCGTTCAATCCGTTTATAGGTTATTTAAATTCGGCTATTGTATCAGTAGGCGCAACGGTGCTTGGTATGTATTTTTCGTCGCTTACGGCGTTCGCTTTGGTTGTTTATCAGTGGAGATTCCGAAAGGCTTTTTTCGCTTTTATAGTGGCAATAATGATGATTCCCGCACAGGTTACTACAATTGGATTTTTCCAGTTTATGTTGCAAATTAAATTTAATAATAATTTGTTACCGTTAATTTTGCCTTCGATAGCGTCTCCAACGATAGTGTTTTTTATGCGCCAGTATTTGCTTGGTTCGTTGTCCCTTGATATAGTAAATTCCGCACGTATAGACAACGCGAGCGAGTTTCGTATATTTAACCAGATAATTCTTCCTCTCATGAAACCCGCTATCGCAACTCAGGCAATCTTTGTTTTTGTAAGCACTTGGAATAACTTTCTTATTCCGCGTGTTTTGCTAAGCGATATGAAATTGTTTACAATGCCTATTATGGTAAGTTTACTGCGAAACGATATTTACCGTGTTGAATACGGAACAATTTTCCTCGGCCTTACAATGTCCGTACTCCCGCTGTTTGTTGTGTACTTCACACTGTCGAAGTATATTATCGCGGGCGTGGCGCTTGGCGGCGTAAAGGAATAAAGTTTCAGTTTTTACCGAATAAATTAAAGCGTTCCAAACATAATAAACACTTATGTTTGAAACGCTTTTTTTGTTGTTCCCGTATATTTAACTCACGCTTACGCATTAACTTATTTATGCAAATTAATTCCTTAAATCGCAGCCGCGCATTATTCCTGCCCCTGTCCTTTTACCCAGCGCCTAAGCACCGCGTCCAATTTTGCGGTATCAATGGGTTTTGAAATAAAATCCTGAAACCCGTTTGCCAAAAACATTTCCTCGTTTCCAACTATCGCGTTTGCGGTAAGAGCTATAATTGGCACATTTTGCGCGTAGGGTGTGCCTATTTTTTCCCTTATATTTTTCGTTGCCTCAACTCCGTCCATGCCGGGCATCATATGGTCCATAAACACGGCGTCGTATTTCGGGTTTTGCGAGCGTATCATCATTATTGCCTGCCTTCCGTTAGTGGCGCAGTCTATATTTACTTTGTAAGGCTTTAGCATTCCCTTTACTACGTCAAGGTTGGTTGGAACATCGTCCACAACGAGAATATGCGCGTGAGATAAATCCATGCGCTCCATTTTTGCGCCGTTAGTGCGTTTCGAAAGTGTATATTTAAAATCCATAAGGTTTTCCGCCGCCTCCTTGCCAATAGGCATTATTGATACATATTCTTGCCGCAGACGCACGGAAAACACAGAACCTTTTCCGTACTCGCTTTCGGCGGTTACGCTTCCGCCCATCATTTCCGCCATCCGTTTGGTTATTGCAAGCCCAAGCCCAGTTCCTTCAACCTTGCGGTTAATTTGAATATCCACCTGGTTGTATTCGGAAAACAGTTTTGCCACACTTTCGGGCTTCATGCCAATACCCGTATCTTTTATGCTTGAAACAAGCCATACCGCGTCGCCCTCGCGTTCGTATGTTAAGTACCAGTCAACACTGCCTTCGTTGGTATATTTAAAGGCGTTTGAAAGCAGGTTGTTAAATATCTGCTTAACGCGCAAATCGTCTCCGTTTAGAACATTCGGCATGTTTTCGTCTAAATGCAGCTTGAAGGTTATTGGTTTTTCTCCTATACGCACAATATTTTGCGTAATAATATCGTTAATCAGGCTTGTTATTTCGTAGCGCGACGGGTAAAGTTCAAATTTTCCGGATTCTATTTTGGAAATATCCAAAATATCGTTTACAATGCTAAGTATAGTTGAACCCGCGCTGTAAATCTTCTCTAAGTTCGATTCCGTTTCGCTGTTTAAATTCCCCTCGTCAAGCATAAGCCTGCTAAGCCCTATAACGGCGTTCATGGGAGTTCGTATTTCGTGGCTCATGTGCGCAAGGAAACTGCTTTTGGCGTTATTCGCCGCCTCCGCTTCCGCAAGCGCGGATTCAAGCTTAATGGAGGTATCCCTAAGCCCAAGCATATATTCGTTTCGCATAAGCGCACTGGCAAGCAGCAAGCTTCCGGAACGCATAATATATTCCTCGTTTTCGGTAAAAAGACGCTCGCTGCGGCAATTGTCGAAACCCACAAAACCCCAGAATTCGTTGCGCAAAAAAATGGGGATAACCATAACCGAAAGCGCAGCTTGCACATCTAAGCACTCCCGGCAAAGCTTGGGGATATCGCGCACAAAGCTGTGAATACTTTCGCCCCGGCTCAATTTATCCTGCAAACTAAAGTTTTGCTCGGTGCACAAAAAATACGTGTCCCTGCCGTTTTCCCTGCTTTCCAAACCTTCGCTTGTCCATTCGTAGAGCTTGGTGTTGTATTTTTTCGAACCGTCTATATGGTTTTTGTGAATATACATACGGTCGGCGCCTATGGATTCGGCCATCATACCCATACATTTGCGCATCGTAACCGAAAAATCACTGAATTCGGAACGGAGCAAAAGGTCTATCGCCCGGTTAACAGTTTGAAGCAAATGGTCGCGGCATTCAATTTCGGCTACCATGTTTTTGTGTTCGGCTAAACCCGCTTCCGCTTCTTCCTTCAGCGCCGCCACTTCCTCGTAAGGTTTTTTAATAAAGTTAGACGCTACGATGGCCGCAGCAATATTAAGCAAAAAGCTGATTCCGGCTATAATAAAAATGCCCCTGTCCACATTTCGCACCGGGCTTTCGGAAAGAGGCGCCACAATACCAAGGCACCAGCCCTCCTGCGAACCGGTAATAGGGCGGTAGGCGCAAATGCGCGAAACGGAGTTAAGCGAATAATAACCTATTCCCCGCTCGCCCGCAACAAGTTTTGAAATTACGGAAGCAATGTCATTATAACGGGAATCCTCCTTAGCCTGCAAAATAAAATTTTGGCGGTTTTGCACCCATTCCTCGCGAATGTTCGCAATTATGTAACCTTCGCTGTCGTCAATAAAAATATGGCCGGTTTCCCACACCTTATATTCGGACGCCAAATTGGAAAAATGCATACCATCCAGCGTAAGTATCAGGATGTTTTCGGCTTCTCCCGGAATGGGGGAGGTAAGATAAAAAACAACCCCTTCGCCGTAAGGCATGGTGGATGTAAATTCACTTTTGCCAAGAAAAGCGCTTTTTACGGCGCTTGTTTCGAAAACGGCTTGCGTAGCGGGTTTTGCGCCGAACGAAGCAACAATTTCGGAGGTTTCATTCATTACCGACATTCCAACGTACTGCGGATAAACCAAAGACTGTGCGGAAAGGATACCGCCAAGGTTTTCATGGCTTGCGCCGGTAAGGTTTTCCGCTATTTCCCCGGCTTCGTATTTAAGCACGGAAATTTCGGAACTAATGAACCTGTCGGCAATATCGGCAACAACCATCATATCGGTTTCTATATACTTTTCTATGTTCTGCCTTACATAACCCGTCCCCGCCATTATACTAAGAAGAATAATCATAAAATTTGTAAGGACTATAACCAAAATTGCCCTGATTCGGATTTTCATTTTTGCCTTCCCCCGCCCTAAATGTATTTTGCCCCAACACCTTATAATATGAAATTTGCAGCTTTTGATTGACTTTTGCGCTTTCCTCATTATAACACTTATACTTTACTAAAATCAATTAATTTAAATATTAGGCGCATTAATCCGGTTTTACAAACACAGCGGAATATGCAGTAACATTTCGCTGTTTTTTTGGCGCGTAACTGAAAAACTTTTCGTTTTTTCAGGAAAACTATAGAAAAAAATTCTAAAAAGTCGTTTTTTGTATTGACATAGTTACCGTGTTGATATATTATATGTACAAAACGAATCAGGGGAGGGCGATAACATGATACTTTTTATGATGGCGGGGGACCCTAAAACCGAACCTCCCTATACAATTGCCTCCGTCTATAGCGCAGCGCCTATTAACGCCGCTAACGCATGGTTCGTTTCGTGGAATGAAGCAAAATTTGTTGCCGGTTCAACGGAATTTGTTTTCACAGACATTGAAAAATTAAAAAACGCAGTGTTTCATGTTGCCGCTAATGATACTTTGTGCAAGGATATTGCCTTTCAGTGCAAAGCGCTCTACGGAATGGATATTTTCGCCGCCCGCACCGAACCGGACAAACACTTACAGGTAAGTAAAATTATTAACGATGTTTTCGAATCATGGCCTCACCCCATGATTGGAAATGTGCTTGTATCCTCAGGCTTTCGCCCGCAGGATAAAAAGAGCCAATACGACGGTAATTGGAATTCGTTTCCGGAAAAATACATGAACGCGAAAACTAAAACCGCCATTAACAGTATGATTAATAACCCCGAATCTGTTAAGCTAAGTCCCCTTAAAAAATCCGGGAGGGATCAGGTTCGCATCTGCAAGGACATGACCGAGCTTGCCAGAGCGGTAATGGGGGAAATTTCAACATACGCCTCCAAAAAGCTTGAAAAGATTTTCGCGCTGGAGTTGTGCCAATCCGATAATCTTTTAATGGCGCAAAGGGAGCTTATTAAATTAATTATTGATGCAGTAAATCAAAGCAATTTAAAGAATTTATTCACAGCAAAAGGTTTTAGTTCAACAGAATATCTTTCCTTTTACCTTCCGGAAGTAAAAACACTAACCGATAAGCAGCATCATTGGGTTGTTTTCGCGAATATTGTAAACTGGGCTTTGGATAATAAAAAATTACCGGACGCGGACACTACTGATTCGGCTCTTAATGAAAAGCTTGCTAAATACAAAGTTGAAATGAGTAAATTTCCCTTAACTATGCAGTGCGCAATGGTAATTAACGCAATAAGAAAGCTCATTTTAGGTCAGGCTGTTAAGCGTTATTCAATAGCGTCAAAAGATGAAACGTCGCTTAATTCGAATGATTATGTTATAGGCTGCGAAGTTAAGGATGCGGCGGGAAAAGATTTTATTCCCGAATTGGTAACGGGCAGCGGAAGAAGAGCTCTTTTATGGAATTGGATGCGCGACGAGGGGCATATTGCAACCAAAACATACAGGCATTACCTGATGCCGCTTTGGGCGGGTCCGTCCGGGCACACAACAGGGTTAATTGAGGTTTACACTCAAAGATTAAATAGTACGCAGATAAAAGTCGGCGAAGGCAACATTCCCGTGGCATTAATAATAATGTCCTCAATGTTTGCTTTTTGGCGGCTTTTTTATGATAAAAGAATATGCGCGGTTCATACCCTCGCGGAAACCTTTGAAGCGGTGTTTTCAACTGGTTTGCACAGTACCAGCGATTCTCTTCCCGCCGAAAAGAAAACCGAGATAGACGGTTATATTCATTTGGAAGAGGAATACATTAAAGACCCGAAGATTGAAAAGTATACGGACGCTTTTAACGCTCTTTTAGCTTACGGCAGTTCTACAAAGGAATATGTGCATTCGGTGCGTATTATGACGCAAATAAAAGCGAAGCATTTTACAACACTGGAAGGTTTGGATGTTACTTTAAAAAAACTGCGTGAGAGTTTCGCAAAAAGTATTGTAATACCGCAGTGGTCTAAACCGGTAATGAACGAAACTCTCGCAGATTCGGCAGCGTATGAAACCGCTTTTGCCACCGCCAAAAACAGCATAACCGTGCAAAATTTTTATACGGGAATAAATGTTAGAACTTTTAAACCCGAAAGCCTTGAAAAATTTAAAATTACGAGAAGTGCCGCGCCGTCAAAGGCGCTTAAGGCTATTTATGAAAAAATAGCGTCGTCAAAGCTCTACAATTTTGAGCAGGATTTTGAAAACCTTCCGAACTGTATAACCCAAAGCGGAATAACTCCCTTCCTTTCGGGTATTTCCTTCAATGTTAAAAGCTGCGTTTTGGAAAATACGGCGGTATCTTTTGTTGCGCAAGCGGATACAACGGCGCGGTTTTTTAACAGTATAAAGCAAATTATCCCTTTAAAAGGCACGGAGGATTTTTTGTGCGCGGTTACCGAAACCGAAAACGGGTTGGTTTTTGAGGGTGAAATAAAGGTTGATTACGCGTATAAGGCTGCCGAAAATTTTTGGGTTAAAATGGATTCGGTTGTTCTGAGAACAGGATTAGGAAGTTTTAAGAATGCGCCCGGTACGCAAGGGGAATTTGCCGCGCCGCCGGTAACGGTTATTGCCGGGGAATTTGCCGCGCAGCAGGTAACAGTTAGTGCCGGGGATACGCCCGTGCCGTCCGTTTCGGTAAAAGCCGGCGTATCTCACGGCGCGGATGTTTTCGGTTTAACTCTTTTACTTTCACTTACGGATAGCAGCATGTACATAACCGGAGAATATGAACACGGAAAGGTTCTTACCATAAGCAAGCTTCTTTCCGTGTTCGGAATGGATGGCATTATTCCGGCATCTTTACTGCTCCCGGACGACGAGAGTATTTTCGGCTCCTTGGGGCTTAGGGAAGTTTCAATTCGAATTACTCAAAACCCGCTTTGCGTTTCAAACATAGCCTTTACCGTAACCGCCGAAAAACCGTGGGCTATTTACGGGAATAAAATTAAGCTTCAGCCGTATTTTGAAATGGATATTGATTATCCGTTTAACGGCGATAAAAGGCAAGCCGGTTATACCGTTTTAAGCAAATGGTTTTTGGGTAAAACGGTATTTAATTTAAGCTACCGGAGCGATAAAACCGTTAACCTTGAGTTGGCGCAAGATAGCGAGCTTAATTTTGCGGAAATTGCAAAACTGTTCGAAATAAACGTAAAATTTCCGGAAATTATCTTTACCGGTTTAAATATGTCTTTAAGCTTAACCGATCAAAATTTTTCAATGTATTTAACCGCCGACGATTTACTGAAATTCGATGTTGGCAAAACAAAAATAGGAATCAGCGATTCCGTTTTTTCTTTGGATTTTATAAACGGCAAGTTCGGCAAATTGCAGCTTACCGGAACGCTGATTTTGGGTGGGCTAAGCCTTAATTTAAGCGGAAAGTACTCGGCAGGCGGAGGTTTTTCGTTTAGCGCGGCTTATTATAACAGCAGCGCTTTTTCCTTGAAGGATTTTGCGGCGCAAGTATCGAAGGATATTTCCGGCAATTTTAACCCCGCGTATATACCGGCAAATTTCCTTAATGTAAGCATAAGAACCGTCGCGGTATCCTACGATTCGGATACAGGAGCGTTTCTTGCGCTTGCGCAGCTTGAAAACGTTCTTCAAATTTCGGATAAGTTTTCTATAGAAAGCTTTGCGTTAAAAGTTTCGCTAACCAAAAACAAAGCGGCGGAATTTGAAATTTTAGCGGCGGCTCTTATTTGCCAAACAACTGTTTCCTTATTAATCGCCAAGAAGAATAACGATTTTATAATTTCGGGAAGCGCAAGCTTTGCAAACCTTACATTTAAAAGTATTGCGGGCGAATTTGGAATAGATACGTCAATTCTGCCGGATTTTATAAACGATTTTTCGGTATCAAACCTTTCACTTAATTACAACTTCACGCAAAAGGTTTTTAGCTTCAGCGCGGCAACAAGCGCGGGGCTTATTAGCGCCGAAATTGCTTCCGGAGAAAAATCCGCGTGGAGTATTTCTTACAAAACAAACCCGTCCATGAGCGTTGATATGCTTAATTTGCCGCTTGTGGGGGATATGGTTAAAAAAACGTCGCCCGAAATTGCGGATTTTTCGGTTAAGGATTTTGAAATTGCCGCGTCGCAGGAAAGCGGAGCAGTGTTTAAATGTGTGGCGCTTGGGAAGGATTTTGCGCTGGATATTTATAAGCCGGAAAAGGTTGCGCTTTCGGATACGCCGGGCGCGGTTACATTTTCGGAAACACCGGAAACGCTTACTCTTTCGGAAATTTCGGGCGCGGTTGCACTTTCTAAAGAGCCGGAAGCTTTTACCCTTTCGGATACGCCGGAGGCGATGAAGTGGCTGGAAATTGGCAAAAGTTTTTCCATAGTTTCAATTCAAAAGGTTGGAATTGGCTTGGATAAAAGCAAAGCCGTTCTTCTTTTGGACGCTTCGCTTACGGTAAACCCCCTAACGTTTATTTTAACGGAAGCGGGGCTTGGCGTGGATATTAAAAACCCTGCGGATATTTCGTTTTATCTTTCCGGGTTCGGCGTAAAATTTGATAACGGAAGCCTTTCAATCGGCGGCAGTTTTTCGCGCGTAAAAAGGGACGGCAAGGAAATTTACACGGGTTCGCTTTTAATAAAATTCGGCAATATTGCGGCTGCGGCAATTGGAGAATATTCCTCCGGTTCGCTAATGGCGTATTTTGCGCTATCCGCCGCAATAGGCGGGCCGCCCGCGTTTTTTGTAACCGGTCTTGCTTTGGGGTTTGGGTACAATAAGCGGCTTAACCTTCCGCAAGTTACGGACGTTCCCAAATATCCGCTGATAACGGCGGCGGTAAGCGGGTTTAATGGTAACACCTTAAGTGAATTCGGCAGATACATAAAGGACGAACACAAGCAAAATTTCCTTGCGGCGGGAGTAAAATTTACCTCATTTAAGTTGGTAAACGGCTTATTACTGCTCACCGTTTCCTTCGGTAACGATTTTGAAATTGGGCTTCTTGGGCTTGCGGATATTTCCGTACCCGCGAACGTTTCGTCAAAACCCATTGCCAAGGCGCAGCTTGCGCTACTCGCGGTTTTCAGGCCATCCGAGGGGATACTTAAGGCGGAGGCTCGCCTAACATCGGAATCGTACATACTTTCTGAGGATTGCAAGCTTACCGGCGGTTTTGCCGCGTACTTCTGGTTTGGCGCAAGCTCCCGCAGCGGGGATTTTGTAATTTCCCTTGGCGGCTACCACCCGGCGTTTGCAAAACCCGCGCATTACCCGGTTGTTCCAAGGCTTAAGCTTAACTGGGATATATCGCGCAACCTTAATATTTCGGGCGAAATGTATTTTGCGCTTACCCCAAGCACCGTTATGGCGGGCGGGAAACTAAGCGCGGTGTACACTCAGGGAAATTTAAAGGCGTGGTTTATTATATACGCTGATTTTCTGATTTCGTGGAAGCCGTTCAGCTACGATATACGGGTGGGCGTTTGTTTAGGAGCGTCATACCGTATAGACTGGTGGTTTATTCACGCCACGTTTTCAATCGAACTTTCCGCAGACCTTCACCTTTGGGGGCCGGAAGTGCAAGGAAATGTGCGCATTTCATGGTTTATAATTTCCTTTACGGTTTCGTTTTCGACGGGGCAGGATTATTCAAAGAAAGCTCTTAACTGGAAGGAATTTAAGGAATCGTTTTTAACCGACTCTTCGGGTTCGGATATTTTAACAATAACAATAGACGGCTGTATTGGCAAAGCCCGCGACGGTACGGATATTGCGAACCCAAACGAAACTACGGTGGCAGTTACCTCCAAGGTTCCGGAGAGCGGGAATGTGCGCCCGGTAAAGGGAGAAAAATTAAACGCGCCGATAGTTCTAAACATTAACCGAAGCGGCGAAAACGCGAATAGCCGTTTTGAAAGGGGAACTATTACTCAAAATGTTCCCGCCGCAATGTGGAAAGCGCCGCCCGCCAAGGAATCGGACAAGTTAAAGGAAGAAAGCGTTGTTAAAAACGTGCCAAGCGGCGTTTCGTTTACATCAAAAACCACGCTGCCGGAGCTTTTTCCGAAAACGCGGTTTATTTCACTTGATGAGCTTTACAGGAACAATACCCTTGAATATGAAAAGCGCTTTAAATTTGCGGCGGAAAAGCAGCTAAATTTATCGGATTCGGGTTCAATTGGCATATTTACGAAGCAAGCGGGTACAAATGAAGCTACCGTGCGAAGGCAAAGGTTTTTAAGCGGCCTCGGAATATCGGAAAGCGTAAGCCTTGCGAAAATTGCCGAAGAGGCGGAAAACTGGTTCGCGGAGGATTTGCTGATTTCGAAGCTTTAATTATGAGAATCGGGCGCTGCCTGTCTGCGGTTTTAGTGGTCGAAAGTGCGGAAATATTACGCTTTGAAAGGATTATGTTCTGAAAGGAAAATGTTATGGATGTAAATGAAAGGGATTTTAAAATTGCGGACTATTACAAACCGGCTCTTGCGGAAGGTACCTACACAATTTCGGGCGTTCAAAACGTTACTTCACCCGAAACGGATACCTTCAAAGCCAACAAAAATTTTTATGTTGCGGTAAACACAGAAACAATTGCGCATTCGGATATTTTCAGCGTTTATCCTTTTCCGGAGCAGCGCGGGGATTTTTCCGGAACGCTTCCTTTCATCGTGCTAAATAACGAGGTTTACCCGTGGATGCGGCATTGGATGGACGATATAAACGGCCGTCCGGTTCCGTGGCTTGCGCTTATTGTTCTTTCGCAGGACGAAGGCGCGGCGCAGGGCGATATAAAGTATTCGCAGTTGCTGAATTTAAAAGAAAAGGGCGTATATTTCCCGTATGTAAATAACCCCGCGTCGTTAAGCCGCGACGACGATAACGTACATATTGTTACAATTCCAAAAGCGGTATACGAAAAAATAATTCCCGCCGCCGAGGATTTGCCGTGGCTTACTCACGCCAAATTCATAAATTTATCCGCCGCAGAGGATTCCGTTGCCGAACAAAACGGCTGGTATTCTACCATTATCGCTAACAGGTTTGTTCCGTCGGTTAAAAACAGGGCGGTAAAAAGTACGGTTCATTTGGTTTCGGTAGACGGCTATTTAAACGGCAATATTTCCGCGGAATATAATTACGTGCGTTTTGTATCTTTGCATCACTGGAGTGTTTATTCGGAAAAAACCGAAGAAAAATCGTTCGTAACTCTTGCCCAAGGGCTTAGCCGCAACTGCCGCGAAGTAAAGGATAATTCGCTTAAACCGCATTATCTGCGCACAGGGGAGAAAACGTATTCTTTTTACCGTTCGCCGCTTTTGCCGCTTGAATCTAAACGCTTGGAAAACATTAACGGCGAGGAAAAATTTACAGCAGACGGCAGGCTTATATACGATTTGGAAAACGGAATTTTTGACGTAAGTTATTCGGCGGCGTTTAACTTGGGAAGGCTTATAACCTTAAGCAGGCGCGGCGAAGCGGAAAAAATTGTGGCCTGGCGCAAGGACGAGGCGGCAAGCAGGCATTTAAACAGTATTGATTCGGCAATAGGCTTAAGGCTGTACAATTTAGAAGAGCTGTGCCAAAACCTGACGGAGAATAAATTATTATGAAAAGACGGCTGATTACCAACCAATTTGAAAAATTAAATTACATTCCGGCAAACATTCCGGAAGGGCTGAAGGATTATGCCGGCAGGCTCCGGCTATTAAACGACATTCCCCTTACTTACCTTCTAAGCGACATATCGGATTTAAGCGAGGAAAGTATGCGCTTTTTTATCGTCGATATCAATTGGACGGACGCGCTTGTGGACGGCGCGTTCTCAATAGGAAGAGTATGCGCGAGGGATTCGGCGGCGGATAGCTGCGCAATTAATTCCGCAAACGAAAGCAGGAGCTATTTCGATACGCCCAGGCTTAAACGAATGCATCCAAACCATAAAAGCTCTCTTATGAAAAACATGCCGGATACCGCCGCAAACGAGGATTATAAGCTTATAAGCGGGTTTATTATGCGCTCGCAAATGGTGCGCGTTATGAAAGGCTTGCTTTTGTACGGCTACGATAAAAACGGCGCGCCCAAAAGCAACATGGACGATGGTTCTCCCCTTAATATTTTGCGCATGGAAGCTATAACCGACGATATTTTAATTTGCCTGTTTCACGGGTTGGTTTACGAAATACTAATCGCGGAGCCTAAAACGGGGCTTAGGTTCGGAGTTTCCGCAGTAGACGAAAGCGGAGCGAATTTTTCGCGCAGTATAGACCTGCGCTCCGCAATCGACAGCGATGATTTTGGAAAAAGAATAGAGTCGTTTTGCATAGATAGTTACACGGACGAAAACGGCAGGCTTCACGCATGTAAGTTGGCGGAGGCGGTAGGAAACGAGCTTTTAAGTAAAAACAAGCTTGGCGCTGATAAAATAACGCCGTCGCGCTTTGCGTTTGAAATGATTGCGGTTGCGCACAGGGCAAAATTCCGCTCCGGAACATAAGTAAAGGCGAGGAGGTTTACTATGGCAGAAAAGCTTATTATCCCGATGATTGTTTTGGCGCGGAACTTAAAGCGCCCGCTTCAGGTTCCGGCGCTTAACCCTAATTACAAAACCGCGCTTAACTCATACCTGGGCAAGGATTCCGCGCCGGGCGCCTTTAACGAAAATATTTTACTTGAAAGCGGAGTGCATCTGCACTTTATTTTGCCGTCCGCGTTAAAGCATGGAACCGAAGCGGAAAATGCAAACGGAGAAAAAGTATTCGATTATACCGCCGTCCCGGACAGGTTTATTGTTACCCGTATGCTCGAAAAAGGCGGCAAAGTTGAAACCGAATGCAGTATTGTTGAAAGTAATTTTTATTCGCTGAACGCGGCGTACGCGGGCAGCGTTACAATCCCCAAATTTGACGATTTGAGGGCAAGGCACAGATACCGCTACATGGGAAGGTGCTACAACGCCAAGGCGGGCGCGCCCGCGTTAACGGAAGAGGACGGCTATTTTGAAAAAATTACGGCGGTAGGCGCGGGCGACCCTATGTTTTGCGCGTATTACCCAAGCTGCAAAAGCGTGTTCGGCTTTTACGATAATTTGGACGGGGTGCCGCCCGGTTCGGTTTTAAGTTATTTTGTAGCGGGCGTTTATTCCAATGCCGCAAACGACATTTTCCATAATGTTAAAACACCGGATGACATGAAAACCGCTTTATCAAAGTACGATTTATCGGCGGATACCGGAGGCGCGGTTTGTAACAGCTCCGTTCTTTTCGGCGCAGCGGCGGGAATTGATATTTCGAAGGAAAGCCCCGTGCCGCTTGGGGAAATAAATATCGGGGTTGGCAAAAGTTCCGGCGAAGCGTTATCCGCCGTCATAAAGGAAATTTATTATAAAAACGATGCGGGTATGGAACGCTTTTTAACCTCCGTCCAGTACGATACCGCGAGCGAAGCGGCGCAGCCGGACGGGAATTTTAAAATAGACGACGATATCCATTTCCGCGGTTTTACGCGAACCGATTCCTTGGAAAATACGTATTCGCTCAGGCTTGCCAAGGATATGGCAAAGAAGGAATTACCGCTTCTTTCGCGGGAATATTCCGATTTGGTAAAGCTGGAACATGAAATAGGCAAGCTGCGCCGTGAACTTGAGTACAACAGGAACTCGCTTTATTATCTGTGGGAAATTTATGAGGGAGCAAGTTCGGCGCGGGAAAAGCAGATAATTGAAATAATAAACCCTGTTATTTCAAAAATAACTGAGCTTCGAAGCCTTATATATAATAAAATTGCCGATGCTGCTACAAAGAGGGGCAAGTTTCAAGTTATGCTTAAAGAACATAAGGCGGAATTGGAATTGCTGCAGGCGCAGCCGTTTTATTATCCGGCAGACCCTGTTGTTATGCTCTTTGGAGAGGGCATGAACCGAACCTACGCCTTTGGGGAGGACGGGCGTTTTGAAGCGGACGATTCGCTTTATTGCTTAGTAAAACCGCTTACGTGCAACATACCGAACGGTGAGCTCGCCTCTTACTTTAAAGCATTAAGTATTTTACCGGGTCTGTGTGAAAATTATAAGGATTTGGCGGTAACGGCGCTTCTGCTGGATTCGTTTAACATTCTGCCGAAATTAAAGCTTGAGCCTAAAATAAACGAAAAATATTCTCCTGTAATGATTAACGGCAATACGTTAGAGGCCGTTACATTATTAATGCACTGGGAAACAGAATTTTATCCGGATTATGTTGGCTCGAACCCGGAAAACAGCGTGTTTAAATGCGGTAATACGGATTATGAGTATTTAGGCGAAAGAATGGGCGGCAAGAAAAACTGTTCGGGAGTTACCGTTTTAACGCCGCACGGAATTTACAATTTGCAGGATAAACTAAAGAAGTATCTTGAATATACTAATTCTCCCGAAGCGGAGGCTTTAACGGAAAAAATACGGGATTTGGCGGCGGTATCTCAAAATTTGGGCGGTTTTAATTTAAGCCTTACGGCGCTTAAGTATTCAATTCAATATCCGGTTGATATAGATGCTAAGGACAGCTTTTCCAAAAAAATTGCCGAATGCATTGCGCCGGAGGAAACTGAATTTTATGAACCCAAAGCCGAAAGGCTTGCCGTTTGCGGCAACACGCAAATTTTCCCTTTAAGGGAGGGTTTTTTCAACATTTCCAAGCTTGCCATAACTACCACATTCGGCGAAAGCAGAAAAATAATTGATACGAATCTTGATTTTAAAGGAACAAAGTTTTTTTCGGAAAACTTGTATCCGGTAAAAGACAGTTACTGCTTTTTTCCGCTTGCGCTAACCTCACGCGTAAGGCTTTCGGCTTATTTTGCGGCTGCCTTTAGCAATACGGCGGTATCCTCGCCGCTTCCCGGCGCGTCGCCGGTTATAGGAATTTTTATGCCGGATGTTTTAAACCGGAATTTAAACGTATTTTCCAACCTCGGCGAAAGTATCGGCATTATGAAAACATCGTATAGAGTTATCGGCGGCAAAAAAAGAGCGGTTGGGCGGTTTGTAAAATCGCCGTTAGCGCCTGCCGAAATTGATTGGCGCATAACGGATTTTATTTCGGAGTTAAATGCGGATAGCACCGCTTTTGAAGAGGTTATGGCGGCAATAGACGAGAAACTGAACTTAACTCTTCCGCTTTCGCAAAACAACTTTATATACGGGCGTGCGCTTGTGCTGGCGGAAGTTTCGGCGGAGCTTGAGTTTTTCGGCGGTTGCGAATGGTCTAAGTTGGATGCGGATATTGGCAAGTTTAACGATATAGGGCTTTCGGAGCAAAAGTTTAACGTTTATTTTGGGGATAAAAACCGAGCTTTAGACGGCGTATGCTGCGGTTTTTACAACGGTTTTTCAAAGGGTTTTACGGCGTTCGGCGCGGAAAACGAAAAAAATTCTTACCTAAACGCCAAGCCTTTTTCGGTAAGCGCGAAGGATGGGGTAAAAAACGTTACCCTGTTTTTCGACCCAATGCTTAAGGTAACAATTAATACCGGAATACTGCCTGCGGCGCAAATTGAAATACACGCGGAGCATACGGATTTTTCCGGGTTGGAGCTAATGTCGGCGGAACTGAACACGGTTATTTCAACCGAAAATGAAGCGGAGCTTCCGGATTTTACGCGCGGCGCGGTTTTTAAAAGGTATTACCCGGTTTTGAAAGGCAAAAGTGTTAATTATGAAAAACTCGCCATCATAAACCCACCGGCGGAAATAGAAAATGCAGGCAAAACTATAATTACCGACGGTTTGTTAATAGAAACGGATGGCTGAAAACAAATGCAAAGCAAACATAGGTAAATGTTTTCGCTTTAGCAATTTAAAAGGAGGGCTTAATATGGAAGGCATTGGTGTAAAAATTCCGCAGAAAATATTTTTTTCCAACGACACGGTAAATTACACGGTTAAGAACGATTTTTACTTTACGGTTTTCAAAACCAACCCGAATACGGGAGAAAAGTTAACGAAAAAGCCAAACGCGGGCAAGGGCGAGGCTTACCCAACAATTTATATAAAAGGTTTTGAACAGCTTTTTAAAAACGACGGTTCTTTAAACGATAAGCTTGATTTGTTTTTCAAAATGTTCAATACCGGCGGGAATAGCGATTGGGATATTTCCTACGGCAAGTTCAGAGATACGGATGAGGGCTGTGTAAAAATAATAACCGCCGCGGATTATTTAAGCCCTAATTTTTCCGCGGGTTTTCAACTGTCCGATAAGATAGAGTTTACAAACGCGCCTGCCGCGCCCGGCCCGGTAACTCTAACCGTTTATATTGACGATTTTGACATATTTTTTGATGGAATTGCCGATAGAATAAGCTATAACATTACAATTGAGCGGGGGTTTGCGGTATATATCGAGGCTTTCGGAGCATACGAAACAGGCAGGGCGGAGGGCGAAAACACGCCGGTTTCATCGGTGCACAAGGGGGATTTCTGCGATATCTCATGGAGGATTGAAAAAAACGAAAAGGCTTCCGCGTTTTTGTACGACGAAAACGGAAGTATTGTTGCAAACCTGCCGCCGTATACCGTTAAAATTGATAGGGACAGAAGGTTTACGCTAACCGCCTATAACGATTTTTGTTCGGTAAGTAAAAATCTTGTTATTTACAAAACTCTTTGGAAAAGTAGGGACAGCAAAGAATTTAAATTTCCCAAAACGGACAACAAAGGGCATTTCAAATTTTATAGGGATTTCGGGCGTAAATATTATTTATACGTTCATCCCGTACTGTATATAAGCGACGATTTAAAAACATGGGTTTCCTTTTCGGAAAATTCCGCCGCGCCTTCGAATTTCGATTTTTATTCGTCCGCGTTTTCGGAAAACACTTTTAGCGTGTGCTATTTAAGCAAAAGTACACTAACGTACTGCGAAGCGAATTTAAGCACTAAAGCTTGGAAAAAGTACGAAATAAAAAGAGCGGGGTTATCCTATGCGTTCGTTTTATTCTCGGTAAGCGGCGTTAAAATTGTGCTTGCTGCGGGGGATGATGCTGGTGTTTTCAGCCTTGTAAACGGGCAGCTTATAAACGGAAGTTACTTAGAAAGGTTTGAAAACGGCGATGTTAGGGGAATAGATACAATAACGAATGGCGAAAGCTGCTATATCGCGGTTTTATTCGAAAACGGGCGGTTGTATTTTTACGATTTAAATGATGATTTTAAAACCGATATCTTTGAATGCTCCGGTTTTCAAAGCGGCGGCGGCATTCATCTGATAAAAACCAACGCGCTTTATATAGCCGCAAACGGGTATATGGTTGAAGCAAGCGGCAGAGAGAAGTTTTCCGATTTTCATTTTTTTCCGGATTATAAAAAGGGTACAAAACCGGTTTTGGGCGAAGCGGACGGCGAAACCATAGTTGGAGCGTTTCAAACGGATGCCGGGATAAAAATATGGGAATATAAGTTTTAGGGTTGCTTAAAGAAAGGGGTTATTTTATGAACAAGCAAGTAGTTACAGGTAAGTTTATTATTAGCAGCGGGGAGCTTGATTGTATTGAGTTTAAGGAAAACGGATATTTGGTTATTCCAAGCTCAATTAAGGAACTGACAATTAAAAAGGTACTTAACGAAAAAAAATACCCGTGCAAAGATCCTTACGAAATTTTAGTTACCGGCCGTGACGGGGCGGATGCGCCAAACGGTTCCGGAAAGGACGGCGAAGACGGCGAAGACGGCGGCAGCATAGTTATTACGGTTTTGGATTTGGCGGGCGATGTGCATATAAAAGCATCCGGCGGTAACGGCGGGTTTGGCGGAAGCGGGCATAGGGCTTTAGCGGCAGGAAGAGGAGGAAACGGCGGTAAAGGCGGGGATGGCGCGAATGTTACTTTTAAATACAATAAAAAAGATGAGGATTCACTGAGCGGTGCTTATGTTTATTCCGTGCGCGGCGGTTACGGCGGTTACGGAGGAAACGGGGGGCAAAGCAGCGGAGAAGGCGCGGGTAAAGGCGGAGAAAGCGAAGAGGAGGGATGCATCGGCGCAAAATTCGGAGACGGCGGAGACGGCGGCAAAAACGGTGAAAACGGAAAAATAGTAATTGAATATCCGGACGGCAGATGTTCGGTAAACGGTATATTTGACGAGCAGGAAACCGCGGGAGCATCAAATTTGCCAACGTCGGATTTTCCCTCCGGCGCGCGTATGCTGGATTTGCGAAACAGCAGAGACTTAATGCATTTTTTGGATGTACACGGCGGCGAATCAACCTTAAAAAATTTCCCGCACATTTTAAACGCGGTAAAGAAAATGCGCGGTAACACTAATGATAATCCTGCGTTATCGGATAAAAACAGCAGCGTTAGAATTAACGGAATCATTTCGCATCCCACACTAACAGGTGTTAAAAACAAAAGCGAAAACGCAATCTCAGAAAATGGTACTGAAATTTTTAACAGTTACATATTTGGATCTATAATTCAATCATGCTTCACAAATTCGTCCAGGAACGTTTCAGACAGCGAGAAGGAATTTGCTGTGTCTGTAGGATACGCGGTTTATGTAAGAGTTATCAACCTAACGGACAATATAAAACTTAACGAAAAAACAATTTACGGAGAAGGTGAAGAAGTAGACCGCGCACTTAGCGAATATGCTTCTGAGGAATACAAGTACACAACGCTTGCGGGAAAAAAACTCAGAATAGCGGCTACGGTAACATATCAAACAAATGACGGCACTCTCTTTACCGCCGAGCTTGAGCATAGGGACTGCGTGGTTGAAAAAGCGGTGGCGGAATCGTACTTAAATAGTATTACGGTTACAAATCCGCATTGGCAGTACGACGGCAAAAAATCGGGCGAAATAATGTTTCTTTACGGCAGAAGTCCATCGATATCGGATACATATAAAACCGCTGATTACTTCGGCGGCGACTATTTAAGTAACTCCTACAATTTAATAACAGGAGAGTTGCGTACAATTATGCCGATATCCGGTAAAATAACGCTTAACAACTTCAAAGACTTTGAAGTTAAGGGCGCGAAAATTGATTCTTACGTAAGCGGGGAAGGTAACTGTCCTGTTTCTTTCCTTGAATACAACATATCGAACGGCACAAAAACGATTGCTACGCACCGCGACGATATATCTGTGAATGACCTTGGCCAGAAGATGCAGGATAATGGTTGCTTAGTTTATAACAGTAAAGATAATTCGGTAACATTCGATTTAAAACTGCCTCCGAAAACAAGCGGAAAAAGCCATTACGACTGGGAGAGTAACCTTAGCGGAGCTTTCCTGAACGACAGTTCGCACAAGTGTTACCTAAACGCGTGTTTTGTGCTTAACGTTGAGCACAAGCCGCGCATTGGATCAACCAACGATAGGTTTACGATATATATTTACAGTAAAGATGAACAGGATGTCAAGGAGACAGGGTATTATACAAGCACGAACGGCAAAACAAATGTATTCATACCGCCAATTTTAATTTACTGGGGATGCTGCGCAAGGGAAACGCTTATAAAAACGGCGGACGGGTACGCTAAAAGAGCCGATGAAATTAATATAGGCGATAAGCTTACATCTTACGGAGGGAAAATTCTTACCGTTTCGGATATCCTCACAGGGGAGGACGACGAAATTTATAAAATTGAAACCAAAGACGGAAACAGCATAAGGGTATCCGGCGGGCACGCAATGAAGGTTTACAGCGAAACAAACCCGGACGGAAAAAGGGTTATTGCCAAACGAATAAGCATCGGCGACAAACTTATCTCCCCGTTCGGACTGCGCGAGGTAACGGCGGTTTTTGCCGAAGCCTATGAGGATACAGTTTACAATTTTATTTTCGAAGAAGAAAAAACTCCTAATTATATTGAAGCAAACGGTTTTTGGTCGGGGGATTTTTACGCCCAAAACGAAGAGGAGAAAAAACCGCCGGTTATATTGTCGGATGAAGCAAAAGTGATGATTGCGGAGTTTAAGGAACTTGGGAAAATGCTTAAAGCTTGCTGAGGATAGTTTGCGCGCGCGTATCAATAAAACTTGCGGTACATGTTTGCGCGCGCGTATAGCATAAACGGCATAACACAGACTTGGAATTTTAAAATTATAGGGGTGGCATTATGGACGGTTCTCCCGAAAGGCAATTTAAAATTAATTCAAGAGCGGAAAGAATGCGTATGCGGCTGCTTGATTCCGAAGGTAAAACGGACTGCGATTTTCTTGGGCAAAAAGAAGTAATAGAAATGATGACGGGTAACCTCGAACAGATTGAGGATTATTACGTAATAAGCAAAACCAACGCGCGGCGTTCGTTTATGCTGGCCGTAATGTTTTGCATTTTCGGGTTTGCCCTTTTTGCGTGCGCGGTTATAATAGCCTTTTATGTTCACAGTACCGATTTTGCGGTAATAACTACAATAGGCGGCGCAATTTCAAATATTTTGGCGGGCACCGCAATGTGGGTGCATTCCGGCGCGCAGAAGCAACTGAACTATTACTACGAAGCGCTGCACGAAAACGAGCAGTTTCTTTCGGCGGTATATTTGGTAAGCAAGCTATCGCACGAAAAGCAAGACGAGGCGTATTTATGCATAATAAAATACGCGCTGGATATCCTCGCGGACAGAAACAAGAAAAAGGAACCTATAAAGGAAGCGGTTAGCGAAACGGCGGATGGGGGAATGGGAATGGGTTAAGCGGCTGTTTTTGCGCCGTAAATTCTGTAAAGGATACTGTGTGTGTTATTTAAGCTTGAAAAATCGCGCTTTTTGAGTGCAAAATTGAGTTTATTGCAACACAGTATCCAATGCAGTTATTTCCTTCCTTCGTTCCTTCGTTTCCGGTGACGTCTGTTAACGGAAACCTCACGGTGTAAAATTAATCTTCTCTTGATTCTAAAAACCCTTCAAAGATTATACTTGAATTTTGCGATTTTTATAAGCAACTTATGCTGATGCGGCAATTAAATTATGTATATATAGAATTCCGACAACCGCTAAAATGCTTACAACAATAATAATCTGGCTCTTCAATTTCTTATCGTAAATCATTTTAGATTCTGTCCTGTAATTAGCAAGCATTGTTGCAGAGATAATAACTGCCGTTACTATAATAACCAATATAGGAAAAGTAACAATATCTGATTTAAACCCAAGTGCAATGCCAATTAAAGGATATAGATATATTAACGTATTATAAATATTTGGGATATGCAACCTTCCTTCTCCTATGTAATTTGAAACACTAATATTAATTGTTGTTGTTACCCAATTCAACATGTACAAAATAAAAACTGCGATTATTGGAGCAAAAACTCTTGATGCGGTTATAGAGGTTTCCGGTTCGTTAGAGGTATTAAGCTTAACCGAAAAAACCTTTTTTTTCATATATTCGTACCATCTCCACGCTAAAAATACGAAAGGGTAAATTGGCATTACTATTTGCAAGATTTGAACAACGGGACTTATAAAATCAATTCTCATGGTGCTAATTATCTTATGTAAAAATTCGCCTTCCCTTAACGACCCCTCAAATACGTTTACAATATAAAAGCCAAACAAAAACAGATAAGAAATAATAAAAGGGCTTACTATAGCTGCCTTAATAAATACTTTTATGAAATATTTTTTTTTCATTTAAATTCACCTCGTAATTGTCTTTTCCACACGGAATTTTATTGAAGAAAAATTAAACCGGGTTCGCTGATTTCGAAAAAGCTCATTAAATATTGATATAGATACGTTTTTTCGTCAAATATATGATATTCGTTGGTATGGAATCCAAATAATACTATATTTGCTTTTTTATGATCCGATTCGTTATCATAAAAAAATGTAATATCAATATCATCCATGTGAATATAATATGATTCTCTTGGTCTGGTGGACCGAAAAATACTATAACTTTCATTTGATTCTGAATTTTTAAGAATAGAGAGAATATATTCTTTTCCCTCTATGCTATTTATTTCGATGTTATATAGATCTGTAGCATAATCATCCCCGGCGGTACCGCTTTTTTCGAGAGCCTCTATTTGCTGTTCAATCTTATTAACATAATAAGCTTTTGTAACATGGTTGTTTAAAAAAACTATGTAAAATGGAACCGAGAAAAACAAAACGAAAGAAACTATAAGTGATATCCTAATTATTTTTCCAATTTTCTTCATTTTTGCACCCTTTCTACTTTACTTAGCAGTACAAAAAAAATCTTTAAATTTAGTAATTGTTTATTACGCTTTATTTATTTCGATAGAGAAACATTTCCTATGCGCTAACAATATTTCCTGCACCACTCCCGTTTGAATATTTTGCATGTGCGAGTATATGGATATCGTCGTTATGGTTTAGGTTTTGCTTACTTTTCTTTTATTACCGCGATTCTAAAGATTCAGCATAATTAAAATATGTCTGTAAGGCTTCGCTTGTTGAGTTCAGCGTGAAATAATTGATACCTTTCCCTGTAAGCCTAAATTCCTTATACTTTGAATCGGTATCCATATAGTAGAACAGCTCAATATTTCCAGTATATATTCTCCCGGATTCACGCCGCCCAACAGTGAAAAATTTGTATTCCGGTTCAATTTCTTTCAATACAGCTAAAAGTAAAGTTTGCCCTTCTACACTATAAATATAATATTCCTTTGTGCGCATTCTGAAATCTTCCTCATTTATGTTATTATTCTTATTATCTTCTATTTGCCGCTCAAGTTGCCTTATATAAGATGCTTTAGTAATGTGTATATTTACAAAACCCATATAAAAAATAAAAGCAAATGGAAAAATGGTCATAAAAACAAATATACTAACTATCAATATTTTTTTTATTTTTCTACTTTTCATGATATTCACCTCGCAAAATATAAAACCTTCATTCGAATGAACAGTTTTATTGGGTAAACTTATTTGCTGTTGTGTTATGTTATGGAAATAATTCTTTTGGAAATATTATATCTCTTAAATACTTAGTAAATCTTTGGTTTAGATCATAATTTGAGCCAAGCTCATAAAAATTATGAAAAACTCCATCTAACTCTATTGTGTAACCATAAGATTCAACACCGTATAAAAAAGAAATATCACCTAATGTAACCTTTACATCACTAATAAAACCGCTTGGTCCAAAAAAATTTAACGAATAATTAGGTTTCATTTCTTTTAGTGTTTGCAAAATCAGTTTTTTCCCTTCTAAACTATTGATTTTTAACCCAATATCTTGTTGTTCATTTTCTGTGCCTCCGTATTGCTCCATTTCCTTTATTTGCTTTTCAAGACGGTAAACATAAATAGCTTTTGTTACATGATTATTGATGAAAATAACATAAATAAACATTACTAATACAGAGAGCAATATTATTTTTTTTGCTTTTTTGCTTTTTTAACTTTTTCGACACATATAATCTCCCCTTGCAATCCATTCCATATCTAATTTATCCAAAGCACTGCATATCCTATATATTGTACTGCTTTTCTATTACAAAATGATCTAATACCAAATGTGCCGAGGTAAAGATTTTAACCTTTTACGAACGTCTCACGGCGCGTCCCACACAAACAAAACCTCATGTTCGCGGAAAAACGCCGTGAAGCCGGTTAATGCCTGAGCACGCATAGGCTCGCGTGTTAATTCAATACATCAGTTTTTATTTATTCCAATTATCCAGCAAGTCTTTAAATTGCTCATTTAATTCGCTGATGAATTGTTCTACTTCTATAAGGGAAGCTACAAATTCAAACCCTCGCTTAAATCCTCCTTCATTACTATTAGGAATTGCCCCCATATGAATCCAAATTTGAACTCCCATTAAGCCATCATAACCGTCTCTAAATTTTACATTAAAGTAGGTTTCTAACGTATACAAGTCGAAAAATAAATCCTTTTTAAATTCTTCCTCAATTGTAACATCTCTTGCTTTTATTTCCCTAAAAAGGTCTTCCATTCCCGCAAATAAACTTTTAAGTTCCTCAAGGCTAAAAGTTGCGCCGTATTCCTTCGGAAATATGTAACTTTCATCTTCACCTATTTTCAGAATAAATTCAAAAGGAATCCAATTTAAATAATCTTCTCTATTAGGGCAATAATCTAAGCTTTTATTTTTTATTAGATTTAGCTCCCAAGTTATTTTAGTGTCTAAACTAACTATTCTTGAATAATGATCTTTTAAAATAGGCATATATACCTCCTTTACGGTACAGGCGAAAACGAGTACCCACCATGATTGTTTAGCTTTTTCTTAACATCTTCCATATCTATTAGCTTATTTTCACAGTTCTATCATTTGATTTAATATTAGCTATATTAACCCGAAGTGTTTTTCCAAAAGCGTCAAACTATCTTCAATTGTACTTTTGTCCGTTCTTACTATGTTGAAAAGATTGTATTGCCGTACATCCTCATAAACTTTTTCAACATTTATTCTAAAAAGCTCATCTTGCACGGCGATTTTTTTCTCAGGCTCCTTTAACGACAGAATGCACTCTAAAAACTCTTTGTGGTCTTCGCGTTTTCCGTAGTTGGCGCATGTAACTAATTCGGGAGAAGCAAGTAAGCACGCAATCCTTTCATATTCTGAAATCTCCGTTAAAAGTTTCAGCGCAATCCCAACATCGGCAACAACCTTCTTATCTTGCGAAAGTTTTATAAGATCAATAAGCATAAACTCTATGTATTTATAGTATTCACCGTATCTGCCGTTATCAGCTAAAAATTCTTCAACCGACCTGCCAAAGTAGGCCTCCCAATCCGTTGTTTCTCTCTTTTTAGTGGACTGCGGCTGGTATTTCTCGTTGCATATTGAGCGATAGATATTAAACCTGTCCTCGTGCCAGTTATCGTTAAAATGATAAAAGCCATACTTTTTAGACAATTCCACAGCCATAGTAGTTTTTCCCGCCAAAGCAGTTCCGTTCAAAAAATAAACATTTTTCAAATTATGTTTCAATATGTTTTCGGCGATATTCATTTAGTTTCATCCCCCAAATTTAAATTTTAATTTAAAATAACCCTCTCGAACCGGTTGGTACAGCCGGTAGCGATTACTACCTTCAACGTCAGTTTTACTTTATCACACGACACGCGCATAAGCAATACAATGTTATCCAGTAAAAGAATAACGGCAAGAATAACTCATAAAAATTTACTCTCATAAAAAATTAATAAAATTTCCCAATTCCCCCTTCCGAATTGGAAAATAGAATGATAGAATGATAGAAAATCCGAAAGTCTATTTTCTATTTTAGCACAAATTGTCTTTAAAACGCAAACGCGAAATAGTATTTATATTTTTACGAAAAGCCCTATTTTCAACAAGGAGGCATATCATGACAAAACTTATTTTCAGCGCGGACGGGTACAGGCTGTGTCGCGGTAGCGAACTTGACGGTTATTCGTTTTACAGCGAAGACAGCCGACATCAAAGCCTTATAAATTACATTAACGAAGATATTTCGAATCTTCAAAACATGCTTGAAAGCTTTGTGGAAAATATAATTGACATCAAAACTTTTGAGTTTAAAATTCAGCAGGATAATCTTGAAAAAATCTTTTATGAAATTATTGAGGAGTTGAAGAAATTACATCCGTTTTACCAATACAACGCAGAAATGTGCTTAAAACGCGCGTTAATCCGCTATTTCAAGGATTTGCTGATAAAGGATTATAAAGAGAGTGGGGTTATCCGCGACCATAAACTTTACCTTTCTATATGCGAAAGGCTGCTTGCATTTATTCCGAGCCCGGAAAAAATTGAGTTTGATATTGATTGTTTTGAAGAGTACAGAGAATATGCGGATATTACAGGGGAAAGGTTTAAAGCCGAATGGAAGGTGGTTACCCATATTTCCAATCTTAAAATTCCAACCGCGTTTGACGAGGAGATAACAACTCAGGCGAAAGTCAGAGGTATTTTAAATTGGGTGCTTGACGCAGCCGCTCCCCAAATAGGGAACGCGGATGTAAACAAACGTTTATGGATTTACAACCATCTTTTTGGCGAAACAAAAGTTAACGCGGGAATAAGTTTAGGCACTCAGCCGGCAGAGTTTTATTCGAATAACCACGAAAATCACATTGAAACGGAGTATTTGTTTGAAAACCGGAAATACTTCAAAAAATACAGCGGCAGCGCGGAAAATTTGCCGGCAATCGCAAGAAAAGAGTTGGAGCGGTATTTAACGGCAGGTAAAAGCAACTTTGGCGGCGCGGATGAGGAAGTTTACATAATCAATGATTTGCGTCAACTTCTGATGTTGGAAATTATGCGTCTTATAAAATGCGGCAAAGTGTTTAAACGTTGCAAATACTGCGGTAATTATTTTATTCCGGGAAAATTCAGCAGGGATTATTGCGGCAATGTTGCGAAAAATGAAAAAGAAGCCTGCTACAGAATTGGCGCGAACCGCGTTTATTATGCGGATAAGAAGGAAGATAAATTGCAATCTGAGTACGGAAAAGCATATAAACGCTATTACGCAAGGTACGCCAAAAAACAAATTTCGCGGGATATTTTTGGCGCGTGGCAAGGGGAGGCATTATTATGCCTTGAAAAGGCACGGCTATCTAAAACATCGCCCGAAGAATTTGCTCAGTTGTTAAAGGAAATTTATAACGGAACAGTAACGATTTAAGCCCGCGTTTAATGATACCTTCTTGAAACGGAATTAAGAGCCGAGGCAAACCTTTCATCGCTGTGCGCAGCGCCGGTTATTTCGCTTGTAAAATGACCGTTTCTGTAGCAATCGGAGCAAAAATCGCGGTTAACGCTTCCGTCCTCGTTATGGCTGTAATACCTTTCGTTGAAAATAGTGTTGCCGCATACCTGGCATGTTCTCATAAAAAATCCTCCTTGGAAATAATGGTTTATTATTTCCAAGGAGGCGTTTTTTATTCACCTTTCCGTTTTTTTATATATGATGCGCTAATAGTGATGTAATGTATCAAGATAGCCGTATACAGGTTGTATCGTCTTTTTAAGCTGTCTTTTAAAACTTTCTTTTTAAATCGTCTTTTTTAAATCCTCTTTTAAAACCACTTTTTGAAATCTCACTTTGGTTTATAAGCGCTCTCAAAATGATTGATTTACTTTTGCTCGGCTAAGGTTTATTGTATTAACAGAATCGGTTCTGTTAATAAATCATATTTGGGAGGAATAAAAAATGTCAATATATTTTAGCAAAAAATTGAAGCAGCTTCGCAAAGACAAAGATTTAACGCAAGAGCAAATTGCGGATATTTTTCATATTTCCCCGCAAGCAGTAAGCCGATGGGAAACGGGCGCAACTTATCCCGATATAGAAATATTACCGCATCTTGCGATATATTTTAAAGTTACAATCGACGAGTTGTTGGGGACAGAAGAAATACGCAGCGAAGAGAAAATTAATGAATATATAAGGGATATTCGGAAATTGCAAAACAGCGGAAAGCTTTACGACGCTATCGAATTAATACGCGAGGCAGTAAAAGAATATCCTGTGAATAATAGTTTACAGTATCATCTTTTGCAGGCGCTGCGTGCGGTATGCTCCAAAGATTCTCCTGATTTTGAAAAGCACAAAACGGAGATAATAGCTACCGGTGAAAGAATTATAAATAACGACCCAAACAACTGGGGAATAAAACATCAGCTTATACAGCAGTATGCTGAATGGGGCATAAAAAAAGAAGCAAAAAGAATTTTGGATACACTGCCGCCCGAAATATGGGATTCGCAGGAACCGTGGGCGGGGCTTTTATTGGATGGCGAGGATTGGGAACTAAACCAGCGCAACCGCATAATCAGAGCCAAATACTATTTAGAATGGCTTATTGGCGCATATATAGCTAAATCCGGTTTGAGCGTTTCGCAAAAATTAGAGTTCAAGAAAGCGAAAATGCAGATTGAACAGCTAATAGATACAATATCCGGCGAAAAACCGGAGCCTATAGGGCGTGTGTTTGATTATACGAACTTTGCCGAATTGTACTGCGAAGCGGGCGATATTGAAAACGCTTTGGATAATGTTGAAAAAGCGGTGCAGGGCGCAATGCACCACGCCGAACAAATGGATAAGACCGATGATATAGACGGCAGCAATTATTTTGCGTGGTCAACGGCACGTAATTTACCGTGGATTATCCGGGAAGACCATCTTATGAAACCGCAGTTTGATATTATCAGAAATAATAAAAGATTTATTAAGTGCGTTGACGAACTTAAAGCCAACTCTCGTGAGTTAAAGTAAAAGTAAACCATATGGGCATTGCATACCCGGAAATTTCAGATTGCCGACGATTTCGACGCGCCGCTTGACGATTTTACGAAATTAGATTCAAATATTTTTTTTGAATAGGTATGTACCGATTTAAACCATATTTTCTCATAATCGTTAATCTTAAAGGGGTCAAACTTTCCATTAGCTTTTTGAATTAAATCCTCTTCGAACATTTCCATGCCATTTACTTCTTCGTTATATACGAAAATGATTTGAGAATTGGACATGAACTTGTTATTCGACGTATCCTGTGAAGTGTTTTCAAGGGTATCCCATAATGCATCAAGCGTTGTATTAAAATGTGGTTCATTCATAGTCTTCACCATAACTCATAATCCGCAGCGTTCTAAGCGGAATTGCAAGCTTTTGATAAACAAGCTCCGTGTTAGCGGATACGTCAGAAATATTCGCGTATAATCCTATTTCGTCATTTTCCGCAAGGTAATATTTACACTTATCTGCAATTCCATGCTTCGCCGAATATACTTCAATTGCATTTAAAATATATGGGCTATGTGTGGCTAACATTATAGTTAAGTTTAAGTCTTTTTGAAGAAAAACCAGTAGCTGGGCGAATTTAAGCTGCCATTCCGGATGAAGATGAGTTTCCGGTTCGTCTATAATGAGTATTGTATTTTCCGTTATATGCCGGTTTTTCAATAGACGTTTAATTATAGCGAACGCCTTTAACCCAAGCGACAAATTGCCCATTTTTACCGGTCGGTACAACTTGTCATCCTGAAACGCAAGCAATTTATTTTCACCCGGAAGAATATCTCCCGAAGTAAGCCCGTTAAGAAAATCAAGTGTCAATTTTATTTTCTTGTTAAATAAAACTTCGCTAAGTTCGTTGTTTAAAGCTTCGTTTACTTCAATGAGCATTTCTGATAATGAAAAGTTATATATATTTTTAGAATTATTTCTGTTTTCCGCCTCAGTTGTAAACGTAGAATCTATATAAATCGGCTTTGGTACATCCTGAGCCAAATAATAAATATCACGGATTTTATCGTCAATAAATGTTAATTCAATTGGTTTTTCGAAACCCTCGAATTTTATAGCTGCTTCAACAGTTGGGTCGTTAATATGGTTAATTTGTGAATGAAAAATATCTCCAACATTTTTGTCTACAAATAACGGGTACATTTCCTCGTCTGTTATATTGCCTATGGAAGCAATAATGGCTGCATAAGAGCGTACAATCAATTTATCTTGTTCATTGTTTTTCAAATCTTCGTCGATTTTATTTAGAAGATTAGCTATGATTACTTCACTTAAGGAATCTAACAGGGTATCTTCAGATTCGCTGTCATATTTAAGAACATCCATAATTTCTGTAACAGTATTCAATCTTTGTTGAAAACCTTCCGGTCTTCCCAAAATAAAATAATCTCTCACACTCATTTCATTCAGCATTTTTCCAAGCTCGTTGTTAATTATCAATCTCTTTTGTTTCTCAATTTCCTTATTCGCATCGTAAAACGAACTTAACAACCCATAAAGGGCTTTCCCGGCCGTACTTTTCCCTGTACCGTTTTCACCGCCAAGCACAGTTATACCGTTTAGTTCAATTTCCGTTTGTTTAATTTTACCAACATTTCTTAGCGTCAGTTTCAAGCAAACCACCCCTTTTATTTCAATGGCAAACCAAAGACTTCAGTATTATATCACGAAAAAGCCGATAGTCATACGAAAAAATTAAATTTCACAATAAAGTTCCTCAAACTTCCCCAAAACAAAAAGCCGAAGGAGTTTTTCCTCCTCCGGCTTCCTCAGCTTCCGCCAATCGCCTCAACCTTTAATTTATTTTTTTCATTTACATTTACCGCTACACTTTAACCCTTTCACATTTCCCTTTCCTTTTCCTTCCCTTAACCCCTTCTGCGCTGAAAAAACTTCACAACCTCAACTATCGGGATTATTGAAACAGAAAGGGCAAGCGCAACCGCAAGTTCCCTTGCCGTAAGCGGGCTAAGCGAGAAAATCCCCGCCAAAACCGGCACGTAAATTACCAAAAGCGTTAGCACGAGCGAAAGCAGCATTGCGCCCCACAAAACCATATTTTGTTTTTTAAGCGTAAAGATACTTTGTTTTTGCGAACGCATGTTGTAGGCGTGGAAAATTTCGCACATCGACATTGTTAAAAACGCCGCCGTCATTGCCGTTTCGTGGTCGTGCCAAACGTCCACTATCATGTACGATGCTATTGTAAGCGCGGCGACGAGTATGCCCTGATAAAGTACGCCGATACCCAAACCGTCTGAAAAAATGCCGTCCTTTTGGCTTCGCGGAGGCCGCTCCATTATTCCCTTCTGCGCGTGCTCCATGCCCAGCGCAACCGCGGGCAGGCTGTCGGTTATAAGGTTAATAAACAGAAGATGCACCGGTTTAAACAGCACAAACCCCATTAACGTTGCGGTGAAAATCGCCAAAACTTCACTTAGGTTGGAGGCGAGCAAAAACTGTATCGTTTTTTTGATATTGTCGTAAATTCTGCGTCCTTCTTCAACCGCGGATACTATTGTGGCAAAATTGTCGTCCGCAAGTACCATATCCGCCACGTTTTTTGTAACGTCGGTTCCGGTTATGCCCATGCCGATTCCTATATCGCCGGATTTTATAGCCGGGGCGTCGTTAACGCCGTCGCCTGTCATGGCGGTAACATAACCTTTTTTCTTCCACATGTTAACGATTCGCACCTTATGTTCCGGCTGTACGCGGGCGTATACGAATGTGTTTTCAATGCGTTTTTCAAAATCATCGTCGGAAATATCGTCAAGTTCGCGCCCGGTTATTGCCTGGCTTGAATCCTTAATAATATCAAGCTGCTTGGCAATTGCCGCCGCCGTTTCCTTATGGTCGCCGGTTATCATAACAACTTTTATGCCGGAGCTTTTGCATTTAGTAACCGCTTCGGTAACTTCCGGCCTAACAGGGTCTATCATTGCTTCAAGCCCTATAAATATAAGGTCCGTCTCAATTTTTCCGGGGCTTATGTCATTTGGCGCGGTATCCCATTTTTTATAGGAACACGCCAAAACTCTAAGAGCCTTATCCGCGTACTCCTTGTTCTTCAGGTTTATTTTTATAAGTATGTCATCTGTAAGTTTTACTTCCTTGCCGTCAACAAGCGCTCCGCTGCACACGCGAAGAACTTCGTCCGGCGCTCCCTTGGTGTACTGCACATAACCGTCCGGAACTTTGTGTATAGTGGTCATCATTTTTCTTACGCTGTCGAACGGCGCTTCGAAGGCGCGGGGGAACTCGGCGTTAAGGTCGTTCTTGTTAAACCCTTCATTAAGAGCGAACGCAATCAGCGCGTTTTCGGTAGGGTCGCCAACAATACTTCCGTCCGGCGCAAGCTGGGAATCGCTGCAAAGCGCCATTGCTTTTGCTAAAAGCTTGGTATCGCCGAAACTTTCGGTAACGGTCATTTTATTTTGGGTTAGCGTTCCCGTTTTGTCGGAACATATAACCTGCGCGCAGCCCAGCGTTTCCACTGCGGTAAGCCGCCTGATTATAGCGCGGCGTTTCGCCATGTTGGTAACGCCTATTGAAAGCACAATTGTTACAACAGCCGCAAGCCCTTCCGGTATTGCCGCAACCGCAAGCGATATTGCCAGCATAAAGCTTTCCATCACGCTTGAAGTTGATACTTCGCCTCCGCCGATAAGCCTTGTTGCGAAAATTACAACGCAAATTCCCAAAACCACAAAGGATAATATCTTACTTAGCTGTGAAAGGCGTTTTTGAAGGGGAGTTTCGCCGTCCTCGGTGCTTTGGATTATACCGGCGATTTTACCCATTTCGGTTTCCATGCCGGTGGCGGTAACAACACCTTCGCCGCGTCCGTAGGCTACGCCGGAGCCCATGTACGCCATGTTCCGCCTGTCGCCAAGCGGAACTTTGCCGCCAGCGTCGCCCTTTAGGGTATCGGTAAATTTTTCGGACGGCACGGATTCGCCGGTAAGGGCGGCTTCCTCAATTTTAAGGCTTGCGCTTTGGGTTAGGCGAATATCCGCAGGCACGGAATCCCCCGCTTCCATAAGTATAATATCGCCTTTAACAAGTTCCGCCGCAGGAATATGCGATACAGCGCCGCCGCGTTTAACCTTTGCGGTTGCCGCGCTCATTTCCTGAAGAGCGTCAATGGCTTTTTCCGCTTTGCTTTCCTGGAAAACGCCGAGCACGCTGTTTAATATTACAACCGCGATAATAATTCCCGCTTCGGCAAATTCGTTGGCGTTGCCGCCCTCAATTACCGCCACGGCAAGCGAAACAACCGCCGCCGCTATAAGCACCAAAACCATAGGGTTTACAAGCTGCTCCGCAAACCGGCGAGCCAAACTTTTCTTTTTTGCTTTTTGCAGTTCGTTTCTTCCGTTTTCCGAAAGCCGTTTTGAAGCTTCCCCGGCGGATAATCCGTTTTCGCCGCTGCCAAGCTCATTTAGGGTTTCGGAGATGCTTTTAAGATAATAATCCATTTTATCTCCCCTTCATTTAATATTTTAAGCAATTATATAACTACAGTATTCCCATGTGTTCCAGTAATATTTGAAAACCGATTAAAATTAAAATTATGCCGCCCACAAGTTCGGCTTTGGATTTGTAACGTATTCCGAACACGTTGCCTATTTTTACGCCCACAACCGATAACACAAAAGTTGTAATACCAATCATAGAAACTGCGGGAACAATGCTTACATCCTCAAACAGCGCGAACGATACGCCAATCGCAAGCGCGTCGATACTTGTTGCCAAGGCAAACGGAATCATCTTAGCGGGTGATAGCGGCATTTCCTTATCGTCCGGTTTGCCGCCGGGGGGGCATGAGCGGTCCTCGCAGAAGCCTTCGGGGCACTTTCGGTCGTTGCATCCTTCCTTTTTAAAGCTTTCCAAAACCATTTTGCCGCCGATAATGCAAAGCAGAACAAACGCCACCCAATGGTCGAACCCTATAATTTTATCCGCGAAAAGGGTTGCGAAGGCGTAGCCTATAAGCGGCATTACAGCCTGAAACAAGCCGAAATACAGCCCAATTACCATGTACTTTTGAAAAGTAGTTTTCCTCATTGTAAGCCCAGCGCATACCGCAACGGCAAAAGCGTCCATCGCAAGGCCTATTGAAAGCATAAAAAGTTTTCCAAGTGTCATTTAAAATCCTCCTTTCGTTTATTATTTTTTTATTATTACAAAAATAAAGACCCCTATACGGCAAAAACCGCACATGAGCCTTTGTAAGCAAATTAACCATGCACAGCTTATGCCATACATGAGTCTCGTTTTTTAAGGAAAGCCAGGCAAACTGCTGCCGGTATGTTGGCTTACCACGCGTAACCGCGCAAACTACTCCCTCACGAGTGTGGTGTTTTTTAAACACTTGCGTTAGTTTAGCACATGGATATGCGCGTGTCAAATTTTTGTTTTTGAATGCGATATTGAATTTACCTGCGATTCCATACGCTGGCAGAAAAGAAAGTGTGGCAACTCTTTTTATATTAACCCGACTTTCGACCGCCTACACCCGAAAAACCATAAAAAATGTAAAAAAGCGCACTTTTCAAATTCAAGAAACCCTGAAAATTCAAGGTTTCTTTCTTTCGAAAGTCCCGAATTT